>NZ_JFHW01000036.1:0-362186 GCF_000612205.1 Enterobacter sp. 5-4
CTAAAAGTGTTACCTATGTTCCCGGTCTGATCTGTCACCTATGTATCCGGTCATACAGCAGCGCCACCCGGCAGAAAGGCAACGTTACTGATGGTATCCTGAGAGGAAGCGGCCGAAACGGCTGATGGCCATTTCCAGGTCATCTTCGCGCGGCAGCGTCACGATACGCACGTGATCCGGCCACGGCCAGTTAAACGCCGTGCCCTGAACCAGCAGCACTTTTTCCTGCAGCAGGAAATCGAGCACCATTTTCTGGTCGTCGTGGATATTGAAGCGCTTTGCGTCAATTTTCGGGAACATATAGAGCGCCCCGTTCGGCTTCACGCAGGAGACGCCCGGAATATCGTTAATCAGTTCCCACGCGCGGTTACGCTGTTCGTACAGGCGACCGCCGGGCACGATAAACTCGCTGATGCTCTGATAGCCGCCGAGCGCGGTCTGGATCGCGTGCTGCGCCGGCACGTTGGCGCATAAACGCATGGAGGCCAGCATCTCCAGCCCTTCAATATAGCCTTTGGCGTGTTTTTTAGGACCGTTTAACACCATCCAGCCCTGGCGGAAACCGGCCACGCGGTAGGTTTTGGACAGGCCGTTAAAGGTGACGGTCAGCAGGTCCGGGGCCAGCGCGGCGATGGAATGGTGCTGCGCCGCGTCGTAGAGGATCTTGTCGTAAATTTCGTCTGCAAAGATGATCAGGTTGTGCTGGCGGGCCAGCTCGACGATCTCCATCAGCAGCTCTTTTGAGTAGACCGCGCCCGTCGGGTTGTTGGGGTTAATAATGACGATACCGCGCGTGCGGGGCGTAATTTTTGCGCGTATATCATCCAGGTCCGGGAACCAGTCGGAGGATTCGTCGCACAGATAATGCACTGCTTTACCGCTGGACAGTGATACGGCAGCCGTCCACAGCGGATAGTCCGGCGCGGGTACCAGCATTTCGTCCCCGCTGTTCAGCAGGGCCTGCATTGCCTGCACAATCAGTTCGGAGACGCCGTTGCCGATATAGATATCTTCAACGGTAACATCACGCATACCGCGTGCCTGGTAGTGCTGCATAATGGCTTTACGTGCGGAGTAAAGTCCTTTTGAATCGCAATAGCCTTGTGCAGTCGGAAGGTTGCGGATCACATCAACCAGAATTTCATCCGGCGCTTCAAAACCAAACGGCGCAGGGTTACCAATGTTGAGTTTCAGAACCTTGTTGCCTTCTTCTTCAAGGCGTTTTGCCTCTTTCAGAACCGGGCCGCGGATGTCATAACAGACGTTATCTAGCTTGCTGGATTTTTCGATAGGGGACATGAACCTTTAACCTTTTCGCTATTATTGCCGCTCCCTGCCGTGGAAGTCAGCACGGAATAATGTACTCCCCCCTCGCTTCGTTTTGAAGGGTGTGCAGGAGAAGATTTTGTGCCCGGAGAAAATTATTGATGAATCTTTTTCGCTGCGCGTACGCTTTTTCACTGTCTTAAAGTTGCGCGCTTAGCGAGAGGTTAGGTTAAATGTGCTATCCATTTGCCAAAATACTGTATAATGTGCTGTTAAAAATAAGTGGTAAGCTGGACAGAGGTGGCAATCACCCTGAGTGACTTTTCGTAAAACCTGAATGCTTGATACCTGTTTCTGTAATAGCATACTGTGGATAAAAGTTACTCATGTGAAATTAATGTTAAGTGCCATTAATGAATAGTCTTAATCTAAATTAAAATTTATTTATTATTAACCTATAAAATGCAACTTTAGTTAATTTTAATAAAATTAGTTTAGAAGCTTAACATTCTTCTTTAATCCTTAATATTGCAATAAGACTTATAAATAAAGTGGATTTGGGTTAAGATGTCTTCAAGGAAAGCAGAGGACAGATGCACGTTTTTTGTATATCTGACACTGGTTTTCTGAATTAATTGATTGTTATTGTTAGAGTTATCTCTGGCTGGAATGTGTCGCACATCTCCTGCTACGTTGACAGCGCTGCGATACAGATGGCAGAAAAGGTGTTATACCTTTAATGTAATTTACATAAACCTGCGAACATCTAAATATCCTGAACGTTTAAGAGAATAAAAATAACGTCATGAAACGTGCTTTCTGACTGTTGATATAAAGCAGCACAATAACTATCTGTCAGGCAGTCTGCCGGGCCGGGATGCGAGGGAAAATCTTCAGAGGGAATTGCTTAACTGTACACACACAGCTTCAACCCGGGCAGCTCCGCACGAGCAACCTGAAAGTGAATAGATATGATAAATGCAAATCGTCCGATAATGAATCTCGACCTCGATCTGCTGAGAACGTTTGTTGCGGTCGCCGATCTCAACACTTTTGCAGCAGCTGCTGCCGCCGTTTGCCGAACTCAGTCCGCCGTCAGCCAGCAAATGCAGCGGCTGGAGCAACTGGTTGGTAAAGAGCTATTTGCCCGTCACGGGCGTAATAAGCTCTTAACGGAACACGGTATTCAGCTTCTGGGTTATGCCAGGAAAATTCTTCGCTTTAATGATGAAGCATGTATGTCATTAATGTTTAGCAACCTTCAGGGCGTGCTAACGTTAGGTGCATCTGATGAGTCGGCGGATACTATATTGCCGTTTCTTCTCAATCGCATCAGTTCGGTTTATCCGAAGCTTGCGCTGGACGTTAGCGTAAAGCGTAATGCTTTTATGGTTGAGATGTTAAATGAGAATAAAGTCGACCTGGTGGTCACCACGCATCGTCCCGGGCAGTTTGATTGCCTGACGCTGCGAACATCACCTACGCACTGGTATTGCGCGGCCGAATACGTGCTGCAAAAAGGCGAGCCGGTGCCGCTGGTGTTACTGGATGACCCGAGCCCGTTCCGCGATATGGTGCTGACGGCGCTGAATGAGGCCAATATTCCGTGGCGTCTGGCGTATGTGGCGTCCACGCTGCCAGCGGTGCGTGCCGCCGTGAAAGCCGGTCTGGGTGTTACCGCCCGTCCGGTAGAAATGATGAGCCCCGATCTGCGCGTTCTGGGAAAATCCGATGGCCTGCCTGCGCTGCCGGATACGGAATATCTGCTCTGCCATAATTCGTCCAGCCATAACGAGCTGGCAAAGGTGGTGTTCGAGGCGATGGAAAACTACCATAACCCGTGGCAGTTCGAGCGCGTTACCTCCGAAGGGGGGGATGATTCCCTGATCGTTGAAGGGGATTTTGAGTGATCGCCAGCTCAAAATTCTGGTAACAAAATGTAAGTGTAAAAAAAAGCCACTCGTGTGATTTTCACATGCAGTGGCTTTTTTTTAGCAATAATACCCGTGTATGCCGTGTGGATTTCCGGGATATCCTCTATTTATCAATAAGCTAAATGCTTTTGATTAAAACTCATCCGTTTTCCGTTCTAACTTCATCCATATCCCCCCTATGTTAAAAAAACAGGAAATATGTTGCCGTTTTCCAGGTTGAATTAACAAAAGCGTGTCGCAGATCAAGAAAATACTCCTATTTGGGGGGAGGAATCGTTGGCAAATCCTGTCAAAATAGGAGGGTTATTTTTTTTACTTCCGAAACGGACACGATTCAACAACATACATTTGACGGAAAGTCATGTACCCACCAGGGTTAAAGGGCACCAAATGTTAATGAGAATCGCTCGATGTAATTTAATGTGAAGAAACCTTTGTTAAAGTTGACAATAGGTTATAGAAAGGAGTAAAAAACCCCATCATTTTGCTGTCTAAGTCTCATTTCTGACAGTTAGTGTAAGGTTATTTGTTCCTCCCCATGAATCGATGTGATGCCCATCTGCCAGCAAGAGCAGTGTCGTTGGTATCACTTTTGATGAGTAAGCAATGAGTATGTCAACATCCACAGAAGTCATCGCTCATCACTGGGCATTCGCAATCTTTCTTATTGTAGCCATTGGCCTGTGCTGCCTGATGTTAGTCGGCGGCTGGTTCCTGGGCGGTCGCGCCCGTGCAAGGCACAAAAACACACCTTTCGAATCAGGTATTGATTCAGTAGGTACCGCTCGCTTACGCCTGTCTGCCAAGTTTTACCTGGTAGCCATGTTCTTCGTCATCTTCGACGTGGAAGCGCTTTACCTCTTCGCGTGGTCTACCTCCATTCGCGAAAGTGGTTGGGTGGGCTTTGTCGAGGCCGCAATTTTCATTTTAGTGCTACTGGCCGGTCTGGTTTATCTGGTGCGTATTGGCGCGCTTGACTGGACGCCTGCGCGTTCACGTCGTGAACACATCAACCCGGAAAACAGTATCTCTAATCGTCAGCAGTAACAGCGAGGCAATAAGATGGATTATACGCTCACCCGCATAGATCCTAACGGTGAGAATGACCGTTACCCCCTGCAAAAACAGGAGATCGTAACCGACCCCCTGGAGCAAGAAGTCAATAAAAGCGTGTACATGGGCAAACTCGAACATGCCATGCACGATATGGTCAACTGGGGTCGTAAGAACTCCATCTGGCCTTACAACTTTGGCCTTTCTTGCTGCTACGTTGAAATGGTGACGTCATTCACTGCGGTGCATGACGTTGCGCGTTTTGGGGCAGAGGTACTGCGTGCTTCCCCACGTCAGGCTGACCTGATGGTGGTGGCCGGTACCTGCTTTACCAAGATGGCACCTGTTATTCAGCGTCTTTATGACCAGATGCTGGAGCCAAAATGGGTTATCTCCATGGGCGCATGTGCTAACTCTGGCGGTATGTACGACATCTATTCTGTCGTACAGGGCGTAGATAAATTTATCCCAGTGGATGTGTACATCCCGGGTTGTCCGCCTCGTCCGGAAGCCTACATGCAGGCGCTGATGCTGCTGCAGGAGTCCATCGGTAAAGAACGTCGCCCACTGTCGTGGGTCGTTGGCGATCAGGGTGTGTATCGCGCGAACATGCAGTCTGAGCGCGAGCGTAAACGTGGTGAACGTATTGCCGTCACCAATCTGCGTACGCCTGACGAAATTTAATTTGCGCCTGTAGGCCTGGAGAACACCTTCGCATATCACTACTCAAATAGCGCGAAGCCAGGCTCAACAGTCACCACGGACCATTTGCAATGGTGAACAATATGACCGACTTAACCGCGCAAGAAGCCGCCTGGCAGACCCGGGATCATCTGGATGACCCAGTCATTGGCGAACTGCGCAACCGTTTTGGGCCGGATGCCTTTACTGTTCAGGCTACCCGCACCGGGGTACCCGTTGTTTGGGTGAAGCGTGAACAATTGCTGGAAGTTGTCGATTTCCTCAAGAAATTGCCAAAACCATACGTCATGCTGTTTGACTTACACGGCATGGACGAACGTCTCAGAACGCACCGCCAGGGTCTCCCTGCTGCGGATTTTTCCGTTTTCTACCACCTGATCTCAATAGACCGTAATACGGATATCATGCTCAAGGTGGCATTGTCTGAAAACGACATGCATCTGCCGACGATCACCAAACTTTTCCCGAACGCCAACTGGTACGAGCGTGAGACATGGGAAATGTTCGGCATGACCTTCGACGGCCACCCACACCTGACGCGCATCATGATGCCGCAGACCTGGACCGGCCACCCGCTGCGTAAAGACTACCCGGCACGTGCTACCGAATTCGATCCGTTTGAGCTGACCAAAGCCAAGCAGGATCTGGAGATGGAGGCGCTGACCTTCAAACCGGAAGACTGGGGCATGAAGCGCGGTACCGACAACGAGGACTTCATGTTCCTCAACCTCGGTCCGAACCACCCGTCTGCGCACGGTGCTTTCCGTATTATTCTTCAGCTCGACGGCGAAGAGATTGTCGACTGCGTGCCAGACATCGGCTACCACCACCGTGGTGCTGAGAAGATGGGCGAGCGTCAGTCCTGGCACAGCTACATTCCGTATACTGACCGTATCGAGTACCTCGGCGGCTGCGTCAACGAAATGCCATACGTGCTGGCCGTTGAGAAACTGGCAGGCATTACCGTGCCGGATCGCGTTAACGTGATTCGCGTCATGCTGTCAGAACTGTTCCGTATCAACAGCCACCTGCTGTACATCTCCACGTTCATTCAGGACGTCGGCGCGATGACCCCGGTCTTCTTCGCCTTTACCGATCGCCAGAAAATTTACGATCTGGTAGAAGCCATTACCGGTTTCCGTATGCACCCGGCCTGGTTCCGTATCGGCGGTGTGGCACACGATCTGCCGCGCGGCTGGGACCGTCTGCTGCGTGAATTCCTCGACTGGATGCCGAAACGTCTGGCCTCTTACGAGAAAGCCGCGCTGCGCAACACCATCCTGAAAGGGCGTTCCCAGGGCGTTGCTGCCTACGGCGCGAAAGAAGCGCTGGAGTGGGGGACAACAGGTGCAGGTCTGCGTGCGACCGGTATTGATTTCGACGTGCGTAAAGCCCGTCCTTACTCTGGCTACGAGAACTTCGACTTTGAAGTCCCGGTGGGCGGCGGCGTTTCCGACTGCTACACCCGCGTGATGCTGAAAGTGGAAGAGCTGCGCCAGAGTCTGCGCATCCTTGAGCAGTGCCTCAACAACATGCCGGAAGGCCCGTTCAAGGCGGATCACCCGCTGACCACGCCGCCACCGAAAGAGCGCACGCTGCAACATATCGAAACCCTGATCACCCACTTCCTGCAGGTTTCCTGGGGCCCGGTCATGCCGGCACAAGAATCCTTCCAGATGATCGAAGCGACCAAGGGTATTAACAGTTACTACCTGACCAGTGACGGCAGCACCATGAGCTACCGTACCCGCGTGCGTACGCCGAGCTTTGCGCACCTGCAGCAGATCCCGTCCGCCATCCGCGGCAGTCTGGTCTCCGACCTGATTGTGTATCTGGGTAGTATCGATTTTGTTATGTCAGATGTGGACCGCTAATTATGCACGAGAATCAACAACCACAAACCGAGGCTTTTGAGCTGAGTGAAGCAGAACGTGCCGCCATTGAGCACGAGATGCACCACTACGAAGACCCGCGTGCGGCGTCCATTGAAGCGCTGAAAATCGTACAGAAACAGCGTGGTTGGGTGCCGGACGGGGCGATCTATGCGATCGCGAAAGTGCTGGGTATTCCGGCAAGTGACGTAGAAGGCGTAGCCACGTTCTACAGCCAGATCTTCCGTCAGCCGGTAGGCCGCCATGTGATCCGCTACTGTGACAGCGTGGTCTGCCACATCACCGGTTATCAGGGCATTCAGGCTGCGATTGAGAAGAAGCTCAATATCAAGCCGGGCCAGACCACGTTCGATGGGCGCTTTACTCTGCTGCCAACCTGCTGCCTGGGTAACTGCGACAAGGGGCCGACCATGATGATTGATGAGGACACTCACAGCCATCTGACGCCGGAAGCGATTCCTGACCTGCTGGAGCAGTACAAATGAAAACTGTAATTCGTACTGCTGAGACGCATCCACTGACCTGGCGTCTGCGTGATGACAAACAGCCGGTATGGCTCGACGAATATCAGAGCAAAAACGGCTATGCCGGTGCGCGTAAAGCCCTTGGCGGCATGGCGCCGGACGACATCGTTAACGCGGTAAAAGAGTCTGGCCTGAAAGGCCGCGGCGGCGCGGGCTTCTCCACCGGTCTGAAGTGGAGCCTGATGCCAAAAGACGAATCCATGAACATCCGTTACCTGCTGTGTAACGCCGATGAAATGGAGCCGGGTACCTATAAAGACCGCCTGCTGATGGAGCAGCTGCCGCACCTGCTGGTGGAAGGCATGCTGATCTCTGCGTTCGCGCTGAAAGCGTACCGTGGCTACATCTTCCTGCGCGGTGAGTACATCGAAGCGGCAGAAAATCTGCGTCGCGCGATTGCCGAAGCCACCGAAGCGGGACTGCTGGGCAAAAACATTCTGGGCACCGGGTTTGACTTCGAGCTGTTCGTGCACACCGGTGCTGGGCGTTATATCTGCGGTGAAGAGACCGCGCTGATTAACTCCCTGGAAGGCCGCCGTGCGAACCCGCGTTCCAAGCCGCCGTTCCCGGCAAGCTCCGGCGTGTGGGGTAAACCGACCTGCGTAAACAACGTCGAAACCCTGTGTAACGTTCCGGCTATCCTCGCGAACGGCGTGGAGTGGTATCAGGGCATCTCCTCAAGCAAAGATGCCGGTACCAAGCTGATGGGCTTCTCCGGTCGCGTGAAAAATCCTGGCGTCTGGGAACTGCCGTTCGGTACCACCGCGCGCGAAATTCTTGAAGACTACGCCGGCGGCATGCGCGATGGCCTGAAATTCAAAGCCTGGCAGCCGGGTGGGGCAGGGACAGACTTCCTGACCGAAGCCCACCTTGACCTGCCGATGGAATTCGAAAGCATTGGTAAAGCAGGCAGCCGTCTGGGTACGGCGCTGGCGATGGCCGTCGACCACGAGATCGGCATGGTCTCGCTGGTGCGTAACCTGGAAGAGTTCTTCGCCCGTGAGTCCTGCGGCTGGTGCACACCGTGCCGTGATGGTCTGCCGTGGAGCGTGAAGATCCTGCGTGCAATCGAACGTGGCGAAGGCCAGCCTGGCGATATCGAAACGCTTGAGCAACTGTGTCGATTCTTAGGCCCGGGTAAAACCTTCTGTGCCCACGCACCGGGTGCCGTCGAACCTCTGCAGAGCGCGATCAAATATTTCCGCGACGAGTTTGAAGCAGGCATCAAGCAGCCGTTCAGCAATACCCATGCGATCAATGGGATTCAGCCGAACCTGCTTAAAGCGCGCTGGTAACGACAAGAATTTTGATTAACGCTCGGTTTCGACCGAGCCAACTGGAAGCATGCTAATGGCTACGATTCATGTAGACGGCAAAGAATACGAAGTCAACGGGGCGGACAACCTGCTGGAAGCTTGTCTGTCTCTTGGCCTCGATATTCCGTACTTTTGCTGGCATCCGGCGCTGGGCAGCGTCGGTGCTTGCCGCCAGTGTGCGGTGAAGCAATATCAAAACGCGGAAGACACGCGTGGTCGCCTGGTGATGTCCTGTATGACGCCAGCCACCGAAGGCACCTTTATTTCGATTGATGACGAAGAAGCCAAACAGTTCCGTGAAAGCGTTGTGGAATGGTTGATGACCAACCACCCGCACGACTGCCCGGTCTGTGAAGAGGGCGGTAACTGCCACCTTCAGGATATGACCGTGATGACCGGTCACAGCTTCCGTCGCTATCGCTTTACCAAGCGTACCCACCGTAACCAGGATCTGGGGCCGTTCATCTCTCACGAAATGAACCGCTGCATCGCCTGCTACCGCTGCGTGCGTTACTACAAAGACTATGCAGACGGTCAGGATCTGGGCGTGTATGGCGCACATGACAACGTCTACTTCGGCCGTCCGGAAGACGGCGTGCTGGAGAGCGAATTCTCCGGTAACCTGGTAGAAATCTGCCCGACCGGCGTCTTCACGGATAAGACCCACTCCGAGCGTTACAACCGTAAATGGGACATGCAGTTTGCGCCAAGCATCTGCCAGCAATGTTCTCTCGGCTGTAACACCAGCCCGGGTGAGCGCTACGGCGAACTGCGTCGTATCGAAAACCGTTACAACGGTACCGTTAACCACTACTTCCTGTGCGACCGCGGTCGTTTCGGCTATGGCTATGTGAACCTGAAGGACCGTCCGCGTCAGCCGGTTCAGCGCCGTGGCGACGACTTCATTACCCTGAACGCTGAACAGGCGATGCAGGGCGCGGCAGATATTCTGCGCCAGTCGAAGAAAGTGATTGGTATCGGCTCCCCGCGCGCCAGCATCGAAAGCAACTTCGCGCTGCGCGAGCTGGTCGGGGCGGAAAACTTCTATACCGGCATCGCCCAGGGCGAGCAGGAACGTCTGCAGCTGGTACTGAAAGTGCTGCGTGAAGGCGGTATCCATACCCCTGCGCTGCGCGAAATTGAATCCTATGATGCGGTTCTGGTGCTGGGTGAAGACCTGACGCAGACCGGCGCACGCGCGGCTCTGGCGGTTCGTCAGGCGGTGAAGGGAAAAGCACGTGAAATGGCAGCGGCGCAGAAAGTGGCTGACTGGCAGATTGCGGCAATCCTGAACATCGGCCAGCGCGCGAAGCACCCTCTGTTTGTGACCAACGTCGACAATACCCGTCTGGACGATATTGCGGCGTGGACCTACTGCGCACCGGTTGAAGATCAGGCGCGTCTTGGCTTTGCCATTGCCCACGCGCTGGACAACAACTCACCGGCCGTTGAGCTGGATCGCGACCTGCAAAACAAGGTTGACGTGATTGTTCAGGCCCTGGCCGGTGCGAAGAAACCGCTGATTATTTCCGGTACCAACGCCGGTAGCGCAGAGATCATTCAGGCCGCAGCCAACGTGGCCAAAGCCCTGAAAGGCCGCGGTGCTGACGTTGGCGTGACCATGATTGCCCGTGCGGTGAACAGCATTGGTCTGGGCATGATTGGCGGCGGCTCGCTGGAAGCTGCGTTAAGCGAACTGGAATCCGGTGCCGCTGACGCCGTGGTGGTGCTGGAAAACGACCTGCATCGTCATGCTTCTGCCGCGCGTGTCGACGCTGCACTCTCTAAAGCGCCGCTGGTGATGGTTATCGATCATCAGCGCACCGCGATTATGGATAAAGCGCACCTGGTGCTCTCTGCGGCAAGCTTCGCAGAAAGCGACGGTACCGTTATCAACAACGAAGGCCGCGCGCAGCGTTTCTTCCAGGTTTATGACCCGGCGTACTACGACAGCAACACCGTGATGCTGGAGAGCTGGCGCTGGCTGCACTCCCTGCACAGCACCGTGCAGAGCCGTGAAGTGGACTGGACGCAGCTCGACCATGTTATCGACGCGGTGGTGGAAAAACTGCCTCAGCTGGCAGGCATTAAAGATGCCGCGCCTGAAGCGAGCTTCCGCATTCGCGGCCAGAAACTGGCGCGTGAACCGCACCGTTACAGCGGCCGTACCGCGATGCGCGCCAACATCAGCGTGCACGAACCGCGCCAGCCGCAGGATAAAGACACCATGTTCGCCTTCTCCATGGAAGGGAACAACCAGCCGTCTGCGCCGCGTTCGCAAATCCCGTTCGCATGGGCACCGGGCTGGAACTCCCCGCAGGCATGGAACAAGTTCCAGGCTGAAGTGGGCGGCTCCCTGCGCCACGGCGATCCGGGCGTGCGTCTGATTGAAGCCTCCGAAACCGGTCTGGACTTCTTCACCACCGTACCGGCGAGCTTCCAGGCGCAGGACGGTAGCTGGCGTATTGCCCCGTACTACCACCTGTTCGGTAGCGACGAGCTGTCCCAGCGTTCACCGGTCTTCCAGACCCGCATGCCGCAGCCGTACATCAAGCTCAACCCGGCGGATGCCGCGAAGCTTGGCGTTAACGCGGGCGCGAACATTGCCTTTAGCTATGACGGCCAGACCATCAGCCTGCCGCTGATTATTTCTGAAAGTCTGACAGCAGGGCAGGTCGGTCTGCCGATGGGTATGCCTGGCATCGCGCCGGTTCTGGCGGGTGCGCGTCTTGATAATCTGCAGGAGGCAAAAGCATGAGTTGGTTAACGCCGGATCTTATCGACATCCTGCTGAGCATTCTGAAAGCGATTGTCATTCTGCTGGTGGTGGTCACCTGTGGTGCGTTCATGAGCTTTGGTGAACGTCGTCTGCTTGGTCTGTTCCAGAACCGTTACGGACCGAACCGCGTGGGCTGGGGTGGTTCACTCCAGCTGGTCGCGGACATGATTAAGATGTTCTTTAAAGAGGACTGGATCCCGCGCTTCTCGGATCGCGTGATCTTTACTCTGGCACCGATGATCGCCTTCACCTCGCTGCTGCTGGCGTTTGCTATCGTGCCGGTCAGCCCGACCTGGGTGGTCGCTGACCTGAACATCGGCATTCTGTTCTTCCTGATGATGGCAGGCCTCGCGGTTTACGCGGTCCTGTTCGCAGGCTGGTCCAGTAACAACAAATACTCGCTGCTGGGTGCGATGCGTGCGTCCGCGCAGACCCTGAGCTACGAAGTGTTCCTGGGTCTCTCCCTGATGGGCGTGGTGGCGCAGGCCGGTTCATTTAACATGACCGACATCGTCAACAACCAGGCCGACATCTGGAACGTGATTCCGCAGTTCTTTGGGTTTATTACCTTTGCTATCGCGGGCGTGGCGGTGTGTCACCGTCACCCGTTTGACCAGCCAGAAGCCGAACAGGAACTGGCCGACGGTTACCACATCGAATATTCCGGTATGAAATTCGGTCTGTTCTTCGTGGGCGAGTACATCGGTATCGTCACCATTTCCGCGTTGATGGTAACGCTGTTCTTCGGTGGCTGGCATGGCCCGTTCTTACCGCCGTTCATCTGGTTCGCGCTGAAAACCGCGTTCTTCATGATGATGTTCATTTTGATTCGCGCAGCGTTACCGCGTCCGCGTTATGACCAGGTAATGTCCTTCGGTTGGAAAGTGTGCCTGCCGCTGACGCTCGTCAACTTGTTGGTAACGGCCGCTGTCATTCTCTGGCAGCAGCCATAAGGGGCAATAGACCATGACCTTAAAAGAATTACTGGTAGGCTTCGGTACCCAGGTACGCAGTATCTGGATGATCGGCCTGCACGCGTTTGCCAAACGCGAAACCCGGATGTACCCGGAGGAGCCGGTATATCTGCCGCCGCGCTACCGTGGCCGTATCGTGCTGACGCGCGACCCGGACGGTTCCGAGCGCTGCGTTGCCTGTAACCTGTGTGCGGTAGCGTGCCCGGTTGGCTGTATCTCTCTGCAGAAAGCCGAGACGGTAGACGGCCGCTGGTACCCTGAGTTCTTCCGCATCAACTTCTCACGCTGCATTTTCTGCGGTCTGTGTGAAGAAGCGTGCCCAACCACGGCGATTCAGCTGACTCCAGACTTCGAGCTGGGTGAGTACAAGCGTCAGGACCTGGTGTACGAGAAAGAGGATCTGCTGATTTCCGGTCCGGGCAAATACCCGGAATATAACTTCTACCGGATGGCGGGTATGGCAATCGACGGCAAAGATAAGGGCGAAGCAGAGAACGAAGCCAAGCCTATCGACGTCAAGAGCCTGTTACCGTAAGGAGAGGGCAATGGAATTCGCTTTTTATATCTGTGGCCTTATCGCCATCCTGGCTACGCTGCGAGTGATCACGCACACCAACCCGGTGCATGCGCTGCTGTACTTAATCATCTCGCTGCTGGCCATTTCCGGGGTGTTCTTCGCACTGGGCGCGCACTTCGCCGGTGCGCTGGAAATCATCGTCTACGCCGGGGCCATCATGGTGCTGTTCGTGTTCGTCGTGATGATGCTGAACCTGGGCGGCTCTGAAATCGAGCAGGAACGTCAGTGGTTAAAACCGCAGGTGTGGATCGGCCCGGCAATTTTGTCGGCCATCATGCTGGTGGTGATCGTGTACGCCATTCTGGGTGTTAACGATCAGGGCATCGACGGCACGCCGATTGGCGCTAAAGAGGTCGGTATTACGCTCTTTGGCCCATACGTTCTGGCGGTTGAACTGGCCTCCATGCTGCTGCTGGCAGGTCTGGTTGTGGCCTTCCACGTTGGCCGCGAAGAGCGTGCTGGCGAGGTGCTGAGCAACCGCACTGACGACCGCGCGAAAAGAAAAACGGAGGAGCGCGCATGATCCCCTTAACACATGGACTGATCCTCGCTGCGATTTTATTCGTTCTGGGTCTGACTGGTCTGGTTATCCGCCGCAATCTGCTGTTTATGCTGATCGGGCTGGAAATCATGATTAACGCCTCCGCGCTGGCCTTCGTGGTCGCCGGAAGCTACTGGGGCCAGACCGATGGTCAGGTGATGTACATTCTCGCCATCAGCCTTGCGGCTGCCGAAGCGAGTATTGGCCTGGCGCTGTTGCTGCAGCTCCATCGTCGCCGCCAGAATCTGAACATCGATTCAGTAAGTGAGTTGCGTGGATGAACATGCTTGCCTTAACCATTATTTTTCCGCTGATTGGCTTCGTGCTGCTGGCGTTTTCTCGTGGCCGCTGGTCTGAGAATCTGTCTGCAACCGTCGGCATGGGCTCTGTTGGCCTGGCCGCGCTGGTGACAGCGTATGCGGGTATCGACTTCTTTAACAACGGGCGTCAGCCTTTCAGCGTGCCGCTGTGGACCTGGATGTCGGTCGGTGATTTCAACATCGGTTTCAACCTGGTGCTGGATGGTCTCTCCCTGACTATGCTCTCCGTGGTCACCGGCGTCGGCTTCCTGATCCACATGTTCGCCTCCTGGTATATGCGCGGTGAAGAGGGTTACTCCCGCTTCTTCGCCTACACCAACCTGTTTATCGCCAGCATGGTGGTTCTGGTCCTGGCCGATAACCTGCTGCTGATGTATCTGGGCTGGGAAGGCGTGGGTCTGTGTTCTTACCTGCTGATCGGTTTCTACTATACCGATCCGAAGAATGGCGCAGCGGCCATGAAAGCGTTCGTCGTGACCCGCGTGGGTGACGTCTTCCTCGCTTTCGCGCTGTTCATTCTTTACAACGAACTGGGCACGCTGAACTTCCGCGAAATGGTTGAACTGGCGCCAGCGCACTTCGCCGCAGGCAACAACATGCTGTGGTGGGCAACGCTGATGCTGCTGGGTGGTGCCGTGGGTAAATCCGCGCAGCTGCCGTTGCAGACATGGCTGGCCGACGCGATGGCGGGTCCAACCCCTGTCTCCGCGCTGATCCACGCTGCGACCATGGTTACCGCCGGTGTTTACCTGATTGCGCGTACCCATGGCCTGTTCCTGATGACTCCGGAAATTCTGCACCTGGTGGGTATCGTAGGTGCGGTCACGCTGGTGCTGGCAGGCTTTGCCGCGTTGGTGCAGACCGACATCAAGCGCGTACTTGCGTATTCCACCATGAGTCAGATTGGTTACATGTTCCTCGCGCTGGGCGTTCAGGCCTGGGACGCGGCCATTTTCCACCTGATGACGCACGCGTTCTTTAAAGCGCTGCTGTTCCTCTCATCCGGTTCGGTGATTCTGGCCTGCCATCACGAGCAGAACATCTTCAAAATGGGCGGACTGCGTAAGTCCATCCCGCTGGTGTATGTCTGCTTCCTGGTGGGCGGCGCGGCGCTGGCGGCACTGCCGTTGATCACCGCGGGCTTCTTCAGTAAGGACGAAATCCTTGCGGGTGCCATGGCGAATGGTCATATCAATCTGATGGTTGCGGGTCTGGTCGGTGCGTTCATGACCTCCCTGTATACCTTCCGTATGATTTTCATCGTATTCCACGGTAAAGAACAAATTCACGCTCACGCAGGGAAGGGGATTACCCATCACCTGCCGCTGATTGTGCTGCTGGTACTGTCCACCTTCGTTGGCGCGATGATTGTGCCTCCGCTGCAGGGCGTGCTGCCGGCGACAACCGAGCTTGAGCACGGTCGCGTTCTGACGCTTGAAATCACCTCCGGTGTGGTCGCTATCGCGGGCATCCTGATTGCGGCATGGCTGTGGCTGGGCAAACGTACGCTGGTCACTGCCGTGGCCAACAGTGCGCCGGGCCGCCTGCTGGGCACCTGGTGGTACAACGCGTGGGGCTTCGACTGGCTGTACGACATGATCTTCGTTAAGCCGTTCCTGGGCATCGCGTGGCTGCTGAAGCGCGACCCGCTGAACAGCCTGATGAATATCCCGGCGATCCTTTCCCGCTTTGCAGGCAAAGGCCTGCTGTACAGCGAGAACGGTTACCTGCGCTGGTATGTGGCGTCCATGAGCATCGGTGCGGTTGTCGTGCTGGCGCTGCTGATGGTGTTGCGTTGATCGTTAAGTGAATTTTATTCGAATTCGTTGAAAATCAGGCCCCTGCTGGGGGCCTTAAAAAGGAATGTAAATCGCCATGTTACTACCCTGGCTAATATTAATTCCCTTCATCGGCGGCTTCCTGTGCTGGCAGACTGAACGCTTTGGCGTGAAGATGCCGCGCTGGATCGCGCTGATCACCATGGGATTGACGCTCGCGCTTGGCCTGCAACTGTGGTTGCAGGGCGGTTACTCACTGACCCAGTCTGCGGGCATTCCGCAGTGGCAGTCTGAGTTCATCCTGCCGTGGATCCCACGTTTCGGCATTACGATCCACCTGGCGATTGACGGTCTCTCACTGCTGATGGTGGTGTTGACCGGCCTGCTCGGCGTTCTGGCGGTACTCTGCTCCTGGCGTGAAATCGAAAAATACCAGGGCTTCTTCCACCTGAACCTGATGTGGATCCTGGGCGGCGTGATCGGCGTGTTCCTTGCCATCGACATGTTCCTGTTCTTCTTCTTCTGGGAGATGATGCTGGTGCCGATGTACTTCCTGATCGCGCTGTGGGGCCACAAGGCGTCCGACGGTAAAACGCGTATCACGGCGGCAACCAAGTTCTTCATCTATACCCAGGCGAGTGGTCTGGTGATGTTGATTGCCATTCTGGCGCTGGTGTTTGTTCACCACAACGCGACCGGCACCTGGACCTTCAACTACGAAGACCTGCTGAAGACCCCAATGTCGCACGGCGTGGAATATCTGCTGATGCTGGGCTTCTTCATCGCCTTCGCGGTGAAAATGCCGGTGGTTCCGCTGCACGGCTGGCTGCCAGACGCGCACTCTCAGGCGCCAACGGCGGGTTCCGTTGACCTGGCGGGCATCTTGCTGAAAACGGCGGCCTACGGTCTGCTGCGTTTCGCTCTGCCGCTGTTCCCGAACGCCTCCGCAGAATTCGCACCGATTGCCATGTGGCTGGGTGTGATCGGTATCTTCTACGGTGCCTGGATGGCCTTCACCCAGTACGACATCAAGCGTCTGATTGCCTACACCTCCGTTTCCCACATGGGATTCGTGCTGATTGCTATCTACACCGGCAGCCAGCTGGCGTACCAGGGGGCGGTGATCCAGATGATTGCGCACGGTCTGTCCGCAGCCGGCCTCTTCATCCTGTGCGGCCAGCTGTATGAACGTCTGCACACCCGCGACATGCGTATGATGGGCGGCCTGTGGAGCAAAATTAAGTGGCTGCCAGCGCTCTCCATGTTCTTCGCGGTGGCGACTCTGGGGATGCCGGGCACCGGTAACTTCGTCGGCGAATTTATGATTCTGTTCGGCAGCTTCAAAGTGGTACCGGTGATTACCGTGATCTCCACCTTTGGTCTGGTGTTCGCTTCCGTCTATTCGCTGGCGATGCTGCACCGCGCTTACTTCGGTAAAGCGAAGAGCGAAATTGCTGCACAAGAACTGCCGGGGATGTCGCTGCGTGAGCTGTTCATCATCCTGCTGCTGGTCGTACTGCTGGTGCTGCTGGGCTTCTTCCCGCAGCCGATTCTGGATACCTCGCACAGCGCGATGGGCAATATCCAGCAGTGGTTTGTTAATTCTGTTTCTACTACAAGGCCGTAATTCGCCATGACAATAACTCCACAACAACTGATCGCGCTGCTACCGCTGCTGATCGTCGGATTGACGGTGGTGGTTGTGATGCTCTCCATTGCGTGGCGACGCAATCACTTCCTGAATGCCACGCTGTCGGTCATCGGCCTGAACGCCGCGTTAGTCTCACTCTGGTTTGTTGGCCAGGGTGGGGCGATGGACGTCACCCCGCTGATGCGCGTTGACGGTTACGCCATGCTGTATACCGGTCTGGTGCTGCTGGCGAGCCTGGCAACCTGTACCTTTGCGTACCCGTGGCTTGAAGGCTACAACGACAACAAAGAAGAGTTTTACCTGCTGGTTCTGATTGCCGCGCTGGGCGGCATTCTGCTGGCGAATGCGAACCACCTGGCCGCGCTGTTCCTCGGCATTGAGCTGATCTCTCTGCCGCTGTTCGGTCTGATTGGTTACGCCTTCCGCCAGAAGCGCTCGCTGGAAGCAAGCATCAAGTACACCATCCTGTCTGCGGCGGCGTCCTCGTTCCTGCTGTTTGGTATTGCGCTGGTGTACGCACAGTCCGGTAACCTCTCCTTTATGGCGCTCGGCAAGAGCCTCGGTGACGGCATGCTGCATGAGCCGCTGCTGCTGGCGGGTCTGGGCATGATGATTGTTGGCCTTGGCTTCAAACTCTCTCTGGTCCCGTTCCACCTGTGGACGCCAGACGTCTACCAGGGTGCACCGGCTCCGGTGTCGACCTTCCTGGCGACGGCGAGCAAAATCGCCATCTTCGGGGTGGTGATGCGTCTGTTCCTGTACGCGCCGGTGGGAGACAGCGAAGCGGTTCGCGTGGTGCTGGGCATCATCGCGTTCGTCTCCATCATCTTCGGTAACCTGATGGCGCTGAGCCAGACCAATATCAAGCGTCTGCTGGGCTACTCGTCTATCTCTCATCTGGGCTACCTGATGGTGGCGCTGATTGCGCTGCAGAGCGGTGAGATGTCGATGGAAGCCGTGGGCGTCTATCTGGCCGGCTACCTGTTCAGCAGCCTCGGCGCCTTCGGCGTGGTGAGCCTGATGTCCAGCCCGTACCGTGGTCCGGATGCCGATTCACTGTTCTCTTACCGTGGTCTGTTCTGGCACCGTCCGATCCTGTCCGCCGTAATGACCGTGATGATGCTCTCTCTGGCCGGTATTCCGATGACGCTTGGCTTTATCGGTAAGTTCTACGTGCTGGCCGTCGGTGTGCAGGCGCACCTGTGGTGGCTGACCGCGGGCGTGGTGATCGGCTCCGCGATTGGTCTCTACTACTACCTGCGCGTGGCCGTGAGCCTGTACCTGAGCGCACCTCAGCAGCTCAATCGTGATGCTCCAGGCAACTGGCAGTACAGCGCTGGTGGTATCGTGGTACTCATCTCCGCGCTGCTGGTGCTGATCTTCGGTATCTATCCGCAACCGCTGATTGATATCGTGCAGCGCGCGATGCCATTAATGTAAAAACAAAAACCCGCCTCGGCGGGTTTTTTATTGCCCAGCGTCGCTACGCTTGCAGGGCCTACGGGTTTTGTAGGTCGGGTAAGCGTAGCGCCACCCGACTAAGCCAGCTGTTTACGGCTAATCAACGGCCCGTCAATCTTCTTCATCGAGCGGTCCAGCACCTCCTCAATCACCGACGACAGCTCGTTCAGCTCAAACTTCGCGACGTACCCGTCGGCCTTCACCTTGCGAATATGGTCTTCGTTGGCGTTGCCGGAAAGGGAAGAGTGGATCACCACCGGAATATCCTTCAATACCGGATCGGTTTTGATTTTGCGCGTCAGCGTAAAACCGTCCATCTCCGGCATTTCGAGGTCGGTCAGCACCAGCGCGATCTTATCGGTGATCGGCACGCCCTCAGCCTGCGCCTGTGCGGCCAGCACGCCAATTTTTTCCCACGCGTCTTTGCCGGTGATGTGCAGCTGCGCTGGGATCTCCATCGCCTGCAGACCTTTCTCCAGCATCGAACGCGCCACTTTGGAATCTTCCGCCACAATCGCGACCGCGCCCGGCTTGATATGGAATTTGGTGGTCTTCAGATTGGTGGCGTGCAGATCGTGGTTGGCCGGGGTGATGTCATACAGGATCTGCTCAACGTCCAGCACCATCGCCAGATCGTTGGTATCCGTTTTCTCATCCAGGCAGGCAATGCTGGTGATATAGCGACCGCTGACGGCGGTTTCCGCCGCGTGCACCTGCTTCCAGTCCAGACGCATGATGTTCTCAACCGACTCCACGGCAAACGCCTGCACGCTGCGCGCATATTCGGTGATCAGCAGGATATTCAGCCCGGTGGTGGGCTTACAGCCCGCCACGGCGGCCAGGTCAATCACCGGGATCACCTGATCGCGGATATTCACCATTCCCATCAGCGGTGATTTCATCCCGGCGGGTTTCGTGAACTCCGGCATCGGCACAATTTCACGCAGCTTAAAGACGTTAATGCCAAACAGCTCAGATTTATTTTCGTTAAGAGAGGTGCCAAGACGGAACAGCAACAGTTCAAAACGGTTCGACAGGGTCAGATTCGCCCTGTCATCAATATCTTTCTGGAAATTATCCATTCTACCCTCGAGAGAAATGCTGACCTTTTAATCGTTATCGGCATCCTGAGGGAAAAATGAAGGACTAAACGCTGACCTGAGCGAAATCTTCGGCCAGCTCACATTCCGGGAACAGCGCGCGGCACTCTTCCAGCAGCTTTTCACAGCCCCGCGCGTCGTAGCGCGAGCTGACGTGGGTGATGATGAGCCTCCCGACGCCCGCGTCACGGGCTAGCTGCGCCGCCTGACGCGTGGAGCTATGACCCCGGCCGTTGGCTTTCTCTTCCATCGCCGTTTCAAGCGTCGCTTCATGCACCATCACGTCCACGCCCTGGGCAAGCGTGAGCGCCGCCCGGCACGGGGCCGTGTCGCCAAAGATCGCCAGCTTCTTGCCGGGCTGCGGTGCGGCGAGATAATCCTGCCCATTGATGATGCGCCCGTCCTCCAGCGTGACTGTCTCGCCGTGCTTCAGGCGCTGGAACAGCGGCCCGGGTTTTACGCCATCGGCCATTAGCGCGGCGGCGTCCAGCGCGCCGGGTTTGTCATGCGCTTCAATGCGATAGCCATAGCACTCAACGGGATGATTCAGCGGCTGAGCGCTCACCTTATAATCACCGTCATCGAAAACCAGGCCTTCGCTAATCTCAACGACCTCCAGCGGATAATCCGTCCACGACCCGCTCAGGCGCAGCGTGGTTTCAACAAATTCACGAATACCCGCAGGCCCGTAAATCGTCAGCGGGTTGGCGTTACCGGCCATCGAGCGGCTGCACAGCAGGCCGGGAAGGCCAAACAGATGGTCGCCATGCAGATGGGTGATAAAAATTTTATCCAGCTTGCCGGGGTGATAAGCGGTGTGTAGGAGCTGATGCTGCGTCCCTTCACCACAGTCAAACAGCCACAGCCCGCCGCGGGTGGGGTGTTTAAGATCCAGCAGTATCGCCGTCACATTCCGTGAGCGGGTTGGCACGCCCGCGGACGTACCCAGAAAAATCAGTTCCATAACGCAATCAGCCCTTTGCTGAACGGGGAGGGGTTTAGTATAACGTGATGAACCCCAGGAAGGAGACTGACATGATCCAGTGGCAAGATTTACACCATAGTGACCTCACCGTTCATTCACTTTACGCCCTGCTGAAACTGCGCTGCGAAGTGTTCGTGGTTGAACAGATCTGCCCGTATCAGGACATCGACGGCGACGATCTCGTCGGCGAGAACCGCCATATTCTTGGCTGGCGGGAAAACGAGCTGGTGGCGTATGCGAGGATTCTGAAAAGCGAGGACGAATTCGAGCCTGTCGTGATTGGTCGGGTCATCATCAGCGGCAAAGCACGCGGTGAAAAACTGGGCTATCAGCTGATGGATAAAACGCTGGAGGCATGCCAGAAACAGTGGCCGAACAAGGCGTTATACCTGGGCGCGCAGGCGCACCTGCAGTCCTTCTACGGCCACTTTGGTTTCGTGCCGGTCACCGAGGTGTATGATGAAGACGGCATTCCCCACATCGGCATGGCGCGGGAAGCGAAGCAGGCGTAATGGCGAGTCGTTGGCTATAGTTAGCGAACTGGTGTACTAACATGGAGAAAAATATGTCATTTCAATCCTGGGATACCCGTATCGACGACGACCTGGCCTTACTGAGCGAAACGCTGGAAGAGGTGTTACGCTCCTCGGGCGACCCTGCCGATCAGAAATATATTGAGCTAAAAGCCCGCGCCGAGCAGGCGCTGCATGAAGTGAAAAACCGCGTCAGCCATGCGTCTGATACCTACTACTACCGCGCCAAAAAAGCGGTGTATCGTGCCGATGATTACGTGCATGAAAAACCGTGGCAGGGCATTGGAGTAGGTGCTGCCGTCGGCCTGGTACTGGGGCTGCTCTTAGCCCGTCGTTAAGCCGCTTAACCACTCCCTATACGTGGGTACTGCTATTTATGGTCAGTACCCCGTATAATACGAGGTTTTAACAGGGAGAGGTTCGCGTGAATTCGATTTTCCTCGCGCTGGAGCAATTGCGTACCCAGCTTTCGCAAGCGTTACCCGCAACGCCCGGCATACGTCATTTCGACGTCTCTTTCCCGTTAAACGATGCCTTCGACCCTCTCGCCTGGCTTGGGGCGCAGCAGTGCTATCCGCAGTTTTACTGGCAGCAGCGTAACGGCGATGAAGAGCTGGCCGCGCTGGGGGCGGTTATCACCTTTTCCTCTCTGGCGTTAGCCACGCAGTTTTTGCGCGAGCAAAACGCGGCAGGTGATACTCGCATCTGCGGCCTGAACGCCTTTAATCCGGAGCAGGGCAGCCTCTTTTTACCGCGACTGCTCTGGCGACGTACCGCCGGCACCGCTACGCTGCGTCTGCAGCTGTGGAGCGATTATTCACTTCAGGAAGATGCCCATGCCGCGCGGGATTTTTTACAGCGGCTCCAGCCAGCCAGGCCTATCCGCCCGCTGGCCGTTCAGGTTGAGCACGAAAACCATCAGCCTCAACGGGCCGAATGGCTGAGACTTGTCCGCAGGGCGACCGAAACCATCGCGCGCGGTGATTTTGAAAAGGTTGTCCTTGCGAGGGCCACCGATCTTCAGTTTACACAGCGCATTAACCCCGTCGCGCTGATGGCGGCCAGCCGCGCCCTCAATTTACATTGCTATCACTTCTGCATGGTATTCGACGCCAGCAACGCGTTTCTCGGCTCGACGCCCGAGCGTCTCTGGCGGCGACGCGGCACGCTGCTGCGCACCGAAGCGCTGGCGGGCACCGTCGCCAGCCATACCGATGATAAAAAGGCGCAGCGTCTGGGCGAGTGGCTGCTGAATGACGATAAAAACCAGCGCGAAAATATGCTGGTCGTGGAGGATATCTGTCAGCGTCTTCAGCACTACACGCGGACGCTTGAGGTACTGCCCCCCCAGGTGGTGCGCCTGCGTAAGGTGCAGCATTTGCGCCGCTGTATCTGGACCGAGCTCAAACAGGCCGACGACGAGCAGTGTCTGCATATGCTACAGCCGACGGCGGCCGTTGCCGGTTTGCCGCGACAGCCTGCGCGCGAGTTTATTCAGAAGGTTGAGCCCTTTAACCGCGAGTGGTACGCCGGTTCGGCCGGGTATTTATCGCCTGACCAGAGTGAGTTCTGCGTGGCGTTGCGCTCGGCGCGCGTACAGGAAGACGCTCTGCGGCTTTACGCCGGAGCGGGTATTGTCAGCGGATCTGACCCGGAGCAGGAGTGGCAGGAGATTGAAAACAAAGCGGCCGGATTGCGCTCTCTGCTCCTAAGGGATTAATACTGAATCGCGCAATCCCGATTCACATCAAAATTCCAATTTTTTCTATTATTTATACTGTGTCGCATTCTTGATACCGGACAATCTCATGTCAGTAAGTTCTTTTAACCGACGCTGGGCGGCGGTGATCCTTGAAGCCCTGACGCGCCACGGCGTCAGGCACGTGTGTATTGCACCGGGTTCTCGCTCAACGCCGCTGACGCTGGCGGCCGCCGAAAACCGGGCGTTGATTCACCACACCCACTTTGATGAGCGCGGCCTCGGTCATCTTGCGCTCGGTCTGGCGAAGGTCAGCAAAGAACCCGTGGCGGTGATCGTCACCTCCGGTACCGCCGTGGCGAACCTCTATCCGGCCCTGATTGAAGCCGGGTTAACCGGTGAAAAACTGATCTTACTGACGGCCGATCGTCCCCCTGAGCTTATCGACTGCGGCGCCAATCAGGCCATCCGTCAGCCGGGACTCTTTTCTTCGCATCCTTCGCAGACGATTTCGCTGCCCCGGCCCACCCAGGATATTCCGGCAAGCTGGCTGGTCTCCACCGTCGATCACGCCATGGAAACGCTGCGCGGCGGGGCGCTGCATATCAACTGCCCGTTTGCCGAGCCGCTGTACGGCGAGCTGGACGATACGGGTCTTGACTGGCAGCAGTCCCTCGGTGACTGGTGGGGGAGTGAGAAACCGTGGCTGCGCGAGCAGACGCACCTTGAGAGCGCGAAGCAGCGCGACTGGTTCTTCTGGCGGCAGAAGCGCGGCGTGGTTATCGCCGGGCACATAAGCGCTGCCGAAGGCAAGCTGGTCGCCGAATGGGCGCAAACCCTGGGCTGGCCGCTGATCGGCGACGTGCTTTCCCAGACCGGGCAGCCGCTGCCGTGCGCGGATCTCTGGCTGGGTAATGCCAAAGCGGTCACCGAGCTGTCGCAGGCGCAAATTGTGGTCCAGCTTGGATCGAGTTTAACCGGCAAAAGATTACTGCAGTGGCAGGCCACCTGCACACCGGACGAATACTGGCTGGTGGACGCGCTGGAAGGGCGTCTTGATCCGGCGCACCACCGCGGTCGTCGTCTGATCAGCCGTATCGACGCCTGGCTGGCGCTCCATCCGGCTGAAAAACGCAAACCCTGGGCGGTTACCCTCCCGGACCTGTCGCGCCAGGCGTGGGAATTGACCCATGCGCGCTGTGAAGCGTTCAGCGAGGCCGGGCTGGCGCACCGTATTCGCCAGTACCTGCCCGAGCAGGGGCAGCTGTTTGTCGGCAACAGCCTGGTCGTGCGGCTGATTGACGCCTTTTCGCAGCTGCCCGCGGGCTACCCGGTGTACAGCAACCGTGGCGCCAGCGGCATCGACGGGCTGATCTCGACGGCGGCGGGCGTGCAGCGCGCCAGCGCAAAATCGACGCTGGCCATCGTGGGGGATCTCTCCGCGCTTTACGATCTCAACGCGCTGGCGCTGCTGCGTCAGGCGTCTGCCCCGTTTGTGCTGATCGTGGTTAACAACAACGGCGGGCAGATTTTCTCCCTGCTGCCCACGCCGCAGAGCGAGCGCGAGCGCTTCTATCTGATGCCGCAGAACGTGCAGTTCGAACACGCCGCGGCAATGTTCAGCCTGAAATACCATCGCCCGGAAAGCTGGGAACAGCTGGATGCGGCGTTAAGCACCGCCTGGAAGCAGCCCGGCGCGACGCTGATTGAGCTGGTAGTTAACGAGGCTGACGGTGCGCAGGCCCTGCAAAGCCTGCTGGCGCAGGTGAGCCAGCTGTGATCCTCTCGGGCGTGCAGCAGGCTGGAAAACCAGGCTATCCCTGGCTGGTCTTTTTGCACGGTTTTTCCGGCGATTGCCGCGAGTGGCAGGGTGTTGGTGAGCGGCTTTGCGATTACCCCAGGCTGTATCTGGATCTGCCGGGACACGGCGGATCCCGGAATCTTGGCGTGACGGGCTTCGACGAGATGAGCGCGTTGCTTACCCGAACTCTGATTAGTTACAACATACTGAAATTCTGGCTCGTCGGGTACTCCCTCGGCGGCCGCATTGCGATGTTCCATGCCTGCCAGCAGCCGAAGGGGCTGTTGGGTGTGACGGTAGAAGGCGGCCATCCGGGCCTGCAGGATGCCGATGCGCGACAGGCGCGGCTGGCATCAGACCGCCGCTGGGCGACGCGTTTTCGCAGCGAACCGCTGGATAAGGTGTTCGCTGACTGGTACCAACAGCCCGTGTTTGCCTCCCTGACGGACGCCCAGCGCGACGCGCTGATTACCCTGCGCAGCCAGAACAACGGCGCGGCGCTGGCGATGATGCTCGAGGCGACGTCGCTGGCCGTGCAGCCCGACCTGCGTACCGCGCTCAGCGCACGTGATTTCACTTTTGATTATCTCTATGGCGAACGTGATGAGAAGTTTACGGCCCTTGCTGCGGAGCTGAACGCCGTTTGCCATGCAATTCCCAACGCCGGACACAACGCCCACCGTGAAAACCCCGACGCGGTTGCCGCGAGTCTGGCTCAGATACTGCGTCTTCGAATAAAGGACACTCTATGATCTATCCTGATGAACACATGCTTTACGCCCCGGTTGAATGGCAGGACTGCTCCGAAGGCTACACCGACATTCGTTACCACAAATCCACCGACGGTATTGCCAAAATCACCATCAACCGCCCGCAGGTGCGTAACGCCTTCCGTCCGCTGACCGTGAAAGAGATGATTCAGGCCCTGGCGGATGCGCGCTATGACGACAACATCGGCGTGATTGTCCTGACCGGCGAAGGCGAGAAAGCGTTCTGCTCCGGTGGCGATCAGAAAGTGCGCGGCGACTACGGCGGATACCAGGACGATGCGGGGACGCACCACCTGAACGTCCTCGATTTCCAGCGTCAGATCCGCACCTGTCCAAAACCGGTGGTGGCGATGGTGGCGGGCTACTCCATCGGCGGTGGCCACGTGCTGCACATGATGTGCGACCTGACCATTGCCGCTGAAAACGCCATCTTCGGCCAGACCGGCCCGAAAGTGGGATCTTTCGACGGCGGCTGGGGTGCCTCCTACATGGCGCGCATCGTCGGGCAGAAAAAAGCCCGTGAAATCTGGTTCCTGTGCCGTCAGTACAACGCGCAGGAAGCGCTGGATATGGGCCTGGTGAATACCGTGGTGCCGCTTGCCGATCTCGAAAAAGAGACCGTACGCTGGTGTCGCGAAATGCTGCAAAACAGCCCGATGGCGCTGCGCTGCCTGAAAGCGGCACTCAACGCCGACTGCGACGGTCAGGCGGGTCTGCAGGAGCTGGCGGGCAACGCCACCATGCTGTTCTACATGACCGAAGAGGGTCAGGAAGGGCGCAACGCGTTTAACGAAAAACGCCAGCCAGACTTCAGCAAATACAAACGGAATCCGTAATGCGTCGCGCGCAGGTTTACCGCTGGCAGATACCGATGGACGCGGGCGTGGTGCTGCGTGAACGGCGGTTAAAAACCCGTGACGGCTTCTTCGTGCATCTGCAGCAGGGCGAGCGGGAAGGCTGGGGCGAGATTTCGCCTCTGCCGGGCTTTAGCCTCGAGTCGCTGGATGACGCGCGGGCGGCCTTGCTGGCGTGGGCGGACGCGTGGCGCGAGGGGGCGGATCCGGCGCTGCCGGACGTCCCTTCCGCGGCCTTTGGTATCAGCTGCGCGCTGGCGGAGCTGGACGGCAGCTTGCCAGAAGCCGGGAATTACCGCGCGGCACCGCTCTGTACGGGCGATCCGGACGAGCTGTTCGCGCAGCTCTCCGCTATGCCGGGCGAGAAGGTCGCGAAAATCAAAGTCGGGCTTTATGAAGCGGTGCGTGACGGCATGGTCGCCAACCTGCTGCTGGAGGCGATCCCCGATCTGCATCTGCGTCTGGACGCCAACCGTGCCTGGACGCCGCTTAAGGCGCAGCAGTTTGCAAAGTACGTCAATCCGGCGTACCGCAGCCGCATTGCCTTCCTCGAAGAGCCGTGCAAAACCCGCGACGATTCACGCGCGTTTGCCCGTGAAACGGGGATTGCCATCGCCTGGGATGAAAGCCTGCGCGAGGCCGATTTTGAATTTGCTGCCGAGCCCGGCGTCAGCGCGGTGGTGATTAAACCGACGCTGACCGGCAGCCTGGCGAAAGTGCGCGAGCAGGTCGCGGCGGCGCACGCCTTAGGGCTGACGGCGGTCATCAGCTCGTCAATTGAGTCCAGCCTTGGGCTAACCCAGCTGGCGCGCATTGCCGCCTGGTTAACGCCTGACACGGTCCCCGGCCTCGACACGCTGAACCTGATGCAGGCTCAGCTTCTTCGCCCGTGGCCGGACAGCGCGCTGCCGTGCCTCGACGTCGCGGCGCTGGAGCCGTTGCGATGAGTTTTACCGACTGGCCGTGGCGGCACTGGCGTGCGCAATTTGCCGATAAACCGGCTCTGAGGCTGAACGACGAGGTGCTCAGCTGGCAACAGCTGTGCGCGCGCATCGACAGCCTTGCGACGGGCTTTCACCGTCAGGGCGTGGAGGAGGGCGACGGCGTGCTGCTGCTGGCCCATAACCACCCGCACACCCTGCTGGCGTGGCTGGCGCTGCTCCAGTGCGGGGCGCGTATTCTTCCCGTTAATCCGCAGCTGCCGCGCCCGCTGCTGGACGTGCTGCTCCCGCAGATGACGCTGCGCTTTGCGCTGGTGCTGGACGGCAGCTACGACGGCCTTCCTGCCCTGAGCATGCGCGAGACCGCCGATGCGTATTGCGCTGCGTGGCAACCGGCGCGGCTGGCCTCCATGACGCTGACCTCAGGCTCCACCGGACTGCCGAAAGCGGCGGTCCATACCTGCGAGGCCCATCTTGCCAGCGCGCGCGGCGTTTTGTCGCTGATGCGCTACGGTGAAGATGACGACTGGCTGCTTTCGCTGCCGCTGTTTCACGTTTCCGGCCAGGGGATTTTATGGCGCTGGCTGCAGGCCGGCGCGCGGTTAACCGTGCGCGAGAAACAGCCTCTGGAGCAGGCGCTGTGCGGCTGCACCCACGCCTCGCTCGTGCCAACCCAGCTCTGGCGTCTGCTTAATGCCCACCAGCCTGTCGCACTGAAAGCGGTGCTGCTGGGCGGGGCGGCCATCCCTGTGGAATTGACCGAACAGGCGCGAGAGCAGGATATACGCACCTTCTGCGGCTACGGTCTGACCGAGTTTGCCTCAACCGTCTGTGCGAAAGAGGCCGACGGCGAGCCGGACGTGGGCCGTGCGCTGCCGGGCAGAGAGGTGCAGGTCGTTAACGGTGAAGTCTGGATCAGGGCGCAAAGCATGGCCTCAGGCTACTGGCGGGATGGCGAACTGATTCCGCTGACCAACGCGCAGGGATGGTTCGCCACCCGCGATCGCGGCGAATGGCATGACGGCCGTCTGACGATCCTCGGCCGCATGGATAACCTCTTTTTTAGCGGCGGAGAAGGGATCCAGCCGGAATCGCTCGAGCGCGTTATCGCCACGCACCCGCAGGTTAACCAGGTGTTTATCGTTCCGCTGGACGACGCTGAGTTCGGGCAACGTCCGGTGGCGGTGGTGGAGTGCGAGCCGGGAACGGATATCACCACTTTACCCGACTGGGTCAGGGACAAGGTGGCGCGTTTTGAGCAACCCGTCCGCTGGCTGCTTTTGCCGACCGAACTCAAAAATGGCGGCATTAAAGTTTCGCGTCGCGCGCTGCAGGAGTGGGTTAACGCAACGCTGAAGGGATAATAGCCGTTTCAAATAGTTACAATCTACTGGCCGGCCGCACGCAGAGTGCTTGATCCCCGGAAGACCCAGGTTAAAATCTCGCGGTTTTGGGGCTTCTCTATAAAAATTGTGCGGGATCACGACAATGAAAAAAGTGGCATTACTGGGCTTCGGCCTGATGGTTGTATCTGCGGCGGCGAACGCCATTAGCATTAACGGCTCGGCGGGTCAGGATTATACCCACCTGGGCTTCGGCATGGGTACCGAGACATCCGGTCTGGCGATGACCGGCGGCTGGACGCATAACGATGACGACGGCGACGCGGCAAGCCTCGGCCTGGGCCTCAACATTCCTCTGGGCCCGTTCCTGGCGACCGTCGGCGGTAAAGGTATCTATACCAACCCAAATGACGGTGACGAAGGATATGCGGTGGCAGTGGGCGGCGGCCTGCAGTGGAAAATTGGCGACAGCTTCGGCCTGTTTGGCGAGTACTATTACTCTCCAGATTCCCTCTCAAGCGGTATCGACAGCTATGAGGAAGCCAACGCCGGCGCGCGCTGGACCATCATGCGTCCAATCACCATCGAAGCAGGCTATCGCTATCTGAACCTGGCCGGCAAAGACGGTAACCGCGACAACGCGCTGGCCGACGGTCCGTACGTGGGCGTTAGCGCAGGCTTCTAATCTCTCCGGCGCGGCATGCTGTCGCGCCAGTTTCTCCTCTTCTCCACCCCGCGTTTGCGCTATAGTGTTTTGACCAAATAAGCGGGAGAACACAATGATTAACGTGGAGATGTTATCCACCGGCGACGAAGTGCTGCATGGACAAATTATTGATACCAATGCTGCCTGGCTGGCCGATCTTTTCTTTGAGCAAGGATTACCGTTAACGCGCCGCAATACGGTGGGCGACAATCTTGAGTCACTGGTCGCTGTTCTGCGCGAGCGCAGTGAACAGTGCGACGTGCTGATTGTGAACGGCGGGCTCGGCCCCACCAGTGACGATCTCAGTGCCCTGGCCGCCGCGACCGCAAAAGGCGAAGGGCTGGTGCTGCATGAGGCGTGGCTCTCGCAGATGGCGCGTTTTTTCTCCGAACGTGGTCGCGTCATGGCCCCCAGCAACCGCAAACAGGCTGAAATTCCCGCCAGTGCTGAACTGGTCGATAACCCGGTCGGTACCGCGTGCGGGTTTGCCATGCAGCTGAACCGCTGCCTGATGTTCTTCACGCCGGGCGTGCCCTCAGAATTTAAAGTGATGGTCGAGCAGCAGATCCTGCCGCGCCTTCGCCAGCGTTTTACCCTGCCGGAACCCCCGCTGTGCCTGCGTCTGACCACTTTTGGTCGTTCGGAAAGCGATCTGGCTCAGAGCCTCGATCACCTCTCACTCCCGCCGGGCGTGTCTATGGGCTATCGATCCTCCATGCCGATCATTGAGCTCAAGCTGACCGGACCGGCCACCCAGAAAGAGGCGATGCTGGCGCTGTGGCCTGAGGTGCAGCGCGTAGCGGGTGAAAGCCTGATCTTTGAAGGCACGGAAGGGCTACCGGCGCAGATTGCGAAGCATCTGCAGTCGCGCCAGCTGAGCGTGACCTTAAGCGAGCAGTTCACCGGTGGCCTGCTGGCGCTGCAGCTGTCGCGCGTCAACGCGCCGCTGCTGGCCAGCGAAGTGGTGCCGTTCCAGCAGGAGACTCTGGCGCAGACCGCCCGCTGGGCGTCCGAGAGAAGGGTGAAGCATTTTGCCGGTCTGGCGCTGTTTGTCGGCGGGCTGGATGAGGAATACCTCAACTTCGCGCTGGCGACGCCTGAGGGCACCCACGCCCTGCGGGTAAAAATGAGCATTACCCGCCACAGCCTGGCGGTGCGTCAGGAGGTGTGCGCCATGATGGCGCTGAACATGCTGCGCCGCTGGCTGAATGGCAAAGAGGTGGCCAGCGAGCACGGCTGGATTAACGTGGTTGAGTCGCTGTTCGTGGAGTAACGCCTGTGCCGGGGCCTTTCGCCCCGGCCATGTTCACCCGAGCGCCTTTGCCAGCAGCGTAATCGGATGCTCGCAGCGCTTGCTGGTGGACATCTCAATCTGCCACTTGCAGGTTTCGCAGTCCGTCACCACGATATCCGCGCCGCTCTCCTCAATCTGACGGAACAGCGGAGCGCCAATCGCCTGCGACGTTTCGTAGTTTTCACGCTTAAAGCCGTAGGTTCCCGCAATCCCGCAGCAGCGTGAGTCCAGCACCGTCAGCTCCAGCCCCGGAATTAACCGCAGCAGCTCAAGCGTATAGAGTGACCAGCCCATTTTTTCCATATGACACGGCGTGTGGTACACCACTTTCAGGGGTAATTTCCCCAGCGGCAACGTCTGTCCTCTGTCCAGCTTGCGCCACAGGAAGCGCGTCGCCAGCTCGATGTGCTCGCGCAGGCCGGTGTTATCCACATCCAGCAGATGCGGATACTCGTCGCGCAGGGTGAAGGTGCAGGTGGATGAGGTCGCCAATACCGGTATGCCTTTCTCGACAATCGCCTCGCGCAGGGAGGTGACATTGCTTTGAGCCTGCCTGCGTGCTTTATCGGTAAACCCGTTGGCAATCAGCGGCACGCCGCAGCACTTTTCTTTATTCAGTAGCTGAACGCCCGTTCCCATGGCGTTCAGCACCTTCAGCAGATCTTTACCCAGCTGCGGGTGGTTGTAATTCACGTAGCAGCCGTGGAAAAAAGCCACCTGCTCGGCGTACTGCGCCTGCTCCGCCGCCACGGATTTATACCAGCGGCGGAAGGTGCCGTGAGAATATTTTGGCAGGCTGCGGTGATGGTCTATCTTCAGCGTGGCATCCAGCAGCTGGCGCACCGGCTTGAGAGCGGTCGCGGCATTCACCAGCGGGGCAAACGGCGTCGAGACGCTGCCCATCAGATCGGTGTGGCTCAGAATCGCGTCCCGCAGCGACGGCTTTTGCGTGCTGTAGCGCGCCCGGGCGCGCTGGATAATATTGCCGATTTTCACATCCGACGGGCAGGCGACTTCGCAGCGTTTGCAGTTGATGCAGTATTTCAGCGCTTCATCGTACAGCTTGCCGTCCTTCAGGCGCAGACGCTCGCCGTCCGGCCCGGCCTGCTTTGGCCCGGGATAGCGTGGGTTCACGCCGCTGACCGGGCAGACGGTGGTACACACCGTGCATTTGATGCAGCTTTCAAAACGGGTATCGTTCATTGTTCAGCCTCCGTGCGCTGGCTAATCTGCTCTGCCACATACAGCGCCGTGACGGCGCAGACTCCGCCACCGCATCCCTGGGTAATGGGATCGTACCCGCCCAGCAGCGAGCCGATGGCAAAGAGATTACAGACGGGCTTACCGGCAAGCTGCGGATGCAGGTGGTTATCGACAATCACGCCGAACTGCTGCCAGGGCTGCGGCGAGAAGAAATCACTCTGATACCAGTCCGCGCGGGAGGCTCGCTGGCGAACATCCAGCCCCATAATGGCTTCCCGGATGCCCTCCCGGCTGCTCAGCAGCCCGTTGCTGAAGAAGCTGCCGCTTGCCAGCACCGTATAGCGGGCGCGAAGCGGAATATCGTCGTGGCTGCGCGTCCAGATTTCGCTCACCGCGCCGTCTGTCAGGGTGATTTTTTTCACTTCATCACCTGCCATCCAGACGCCACCCTGCGCAACAAACTTACGCTGGAGCTGGGTATGCAGGCGAATGCCGGGGACAGACGGGGGCAGCGTGGGCAACAAACCGAGCGTGCAGGGCAGACGGTCTGAGAGCCAGCGCCAGAGTCGGTTGTCGTTCAGGCCAAAGCACGTGGGCATCAATAGCGCATCGCATCCTGCCGCAAGCGGGCTGAGCGCCTCATACAGCAGCGGCCATTTGTCCTCGTTATCCAGAAAACGGGCGATATTCACCGCGCGAAATTCGCTCGGGTTATCGCGCAGGACATCAAGCTCAGGCAGCTCTATCTCTGCCGTTTCGGCGTTAACGCCCTGGCGACAAAGTGACGCCGCCGCGAGATGGGGCTGAAAATCCAGAAAGCCGCTAATCCCTACCACCCGCACGCGTCCCGCGCGAATGGGGGCAACGGGCACTTCCTCCGGGCTGAGCCAGGCGGAACGCAGGGTGCCGAGCGGCGTAACGCGCTGGTGATTGAACCTGGCGCTGCCCTGCAGACGCGCGCCGCACTCCGCCAGCAGCGCTTCGGTTTCCAGCGCAAAGCGGTCAATATGCTGTGCGCCAACCAGGTGATAAGGGTGCTCCGGCGGCAGCTTATCGCGGTACGCTTCGTCCACCAGATCCAGCGAGCCCGACGAGAAGTGCAGGGCGCTCTGCCCCCGGGTGATAATGGCGCAGCGCAGCCCCTGCTTCGTGAGCTTAATGCCGCAGAGCAGGCCCGCCAGCCCGCCGCCGACAATCACGGTATCAAATTTCATCGTGTTGCTCCTTCTCCAGACCGCAAAGCCCCTGGTAGACCCAGCGGGTAAATTCACTTTCACGCAGGGCATCGCCCCAGGCGACAGGCTGAATGCCTTTCCAGCGCTCGTTTAAAAACGCGCTGAGCTGATCGAGCGACTGGGTGGCGGTGGTGGTATGAAAACGCTGCAGCAGCCCCGCAGCACGGCAGGCGCACAGTTCGCCCTGACAGGTCCCCATTCCGACGCGGGTGCGGCGGCGGAGATCGAGCAGGCTGTTGACCGTCAGGTTCTCCACCGCGTACTGCACCTCACCGGCCGTCACGGCTTCGCACTCGCACACCAGGCTGCGGCTCAATCTTCCTTCACCAAGCCACGGTGGCGTTCTGTCGCCGTGGCGGTATACCGCGGACCCGCGCAGCGGCGCGGGCAGGGAGATGATTTTCTGCAGCGTTTTTTCGGTGGACTGACGCGATCCCGGCAGCGGCTGTTCTGCCGTGACGCACGGCTCGGTATTTCCGAGCTTGCGGCAGACGGCATCGGTCGCCCACTCGGCCATCAGGCGATAGGTCATCAGCTTGCCGCCGGTGATGGTGATAAACCCGTCCATGCCGTCGCGCGCGGCGTGATCGAGCAGCACGATGCCCCGGCTGACGTTCCGTCCGCTCGGGTCGTTGTCGCTGGCGACCAGTGGACGCACGCCCGCGTAGGCGCGCAGAATGCGCGTCTGGGCCATCACCGGGGCCAGTTTTTCCCCTTCGCGCAGCAGGATGTCGACCTCTTCGGCGGTCACGCGGTTGTAGTCTATCTCGCTGTAGTCCACGTGCGTTGAAGTCGTACCGATTAACGAAATGGTATCGCCCGGGACGAGGATATCGGCGTCAGACGGCTTGCGGCAGCGGTTAATCACGTGGTTATTGATGCGGTGGTCGAGGATCAGCAGCGAGCCTTTCGCCGGGAACATGCGCACCGACAGGTCCGCGTATTCCGCAATACGCTGGCCCCAGATCCCCGCCGCGTTGACCACTACGGCGGCATACAGCTCGCCGTGCTCGTTGTACTGCGTATCAAACACCCGCACCCCACAGATGCGATGACCTTCGCGAATAAGCCCGGTCACTTCATGTCCGGTCAGAATGCGTGCGCCATGCTCACGGGCGTCCAGCATGTTGGCGGCGGTCAGGCGAAACGGATCGACGGTACCGTCAGGGACTTTAACCGCGCCAATAAGCGCCGGGTTGACCGACGGTTCCAGCCGCCGCGCCAGCGCCGGATCCATGGCCTCCGCCTGAATGCCCGCGGCAGTGCAGGCGGTAATAAAGGTCTCCTGAAAGGCGAGGTCATCTTCGGGAAGGGTAATAAAGATGCCGTCGGTCGGCTCAATGCAGTGGCGTGCGATACGCTTGAGGATCTGGTTTTCAGCAATACATTCGCGCGCGGATTCCGCGTCGGTGACCGCATACCGGGCGCCGCTGTGCAGCAGGCCGTGGTTCCGTCCGGTTGCGCCCGTGGCGATATCATGGCGTTCCAGAAGCGTAACGCTTAAGCCGCGAAGGGCGCAATCGCGCGCGATCCCGGCGCCGGTTGCGCCACCACCAATGATTATCACATCACTATAACGAGGATCGTGACTGGTCATTGTTTACCCTCTATGTTCGTTTTTTATCATTTAGCCATAGTAATTTTGTGGTTTGTTTGATTTCGAACATAAACGCGCGGAATTCGAAAGTGAAACGTGATTTCATGCGCTTTTTTGCGCATTCTGTCATATTTCTGTAACAATCTGTGCGTTGATTCACAGTAACAATCACCGTGATTTCTTAACATCCCCGCCTCTGGAATTCAGGTGCGAGCCACCTGCTCATTCATTTCAAGGCCACGGAGGCTGTTATGCTCAGTATCTTCAAACCTGCGCCCCACAGGGCGCGTCTGCCAGAGGCAGAAATAGATCCGCTCTATCGCCGTCTGCGTTGGCAAATCTTCCTGGGGATCTTCTTCGGGTATGCGGCGTACTACCTTGTACGTAAAAACTTCGCGCTCGCCATGCCGTATCTGGTGGAGCAGGGCTTCTCCCGCGGCGATCTGGGGTTCGCGCTGTCAGGGATATCCATCGCCTACGGTTTTTCCAAATTCATCATGGGTTCCGTGTCGGATCGCTCGAATCCGCGCGTGTTCCTGCCTGCCGGTCTGATCCTGGCGGCAGCGGTGATGCTGTTTATGGGCTTTGTGCCATGGGCAACCTCCAGCATTGCCATCATGTTCGTGCTGCTGTTTCTCTGCGGCTGGTTCCAGGGAATGGGGTGGCCGCCGTGCGGACGCACCATGGTGCACTGGTGGTCGCAGAAAGAGCGCGGCGGCATCGTGTCGGTGTGGAACTGCGCCCATAACGTGGGCGGCGGTATTCCGCCGCTGCTGTTCCTGCTGGGGATGGCCTGGTTCAACGACTGGCACGCGGCGCTCTACATGCCTGCCTTTGGTGCCATTCTGGTGGCGATTATTGCTTTCGCCCTGATGCGCGATACGCCGCAGTCCTGCGGCCTGCCGCCGATTGAAGAGTACAAAAACGACTATCCGGATGATTACAGCAAGGAGCACGAAGAGGAGCTGACCGCAAAACAGATCTTCATGAAGTACGTCCTGCCGAACAAGCTGCTGTGGTACATCGCGGTCGCCAACGTGTTCGTTTACCTGCTGCGCTACGGCATCCTCGACTGGTCGCCAACCTACCTGAAAGAGGTGAAGCACTTCGCGCTGGATAAATCCTCCTGGGCGTACTTCCTGTATGAATACGCCGGGATCCCAGGCACGCTGCTTTGCGGCTGGATGTCGGACAAGGTGTTTAAGGGTAACCGCGGTGCGACGGGCGTCTTCTTTATGACCCTGGTGACTATCGCAACGGTAGTGTACTGGCTCAACCCGCCGGGAAATCCGGGTGTGGATATGGCCTGTATGATCGTCATCGGCTTCCTGATTTACGGTCCGGTGATGCTGATCGGTCTGCACGCGCTGGAGCTGGCGCCGAAGAAAGCGGCGGGAACGGCGGCGGGCTTTACCGGCCTGTTCGGCTACCTCGGCGGTTCGGTCGCGGCGAGCGCCATCGTGGGCTATACCGTTGACTTCTTCGGCTGGGACGGCGGCTTTATGGTGATGATCGGCGGCAGCGTGCTGGCGGTACTGCTGCTGGTTGTTGTGATGATCGGTGAAAAACGTCACCACGCGGAAGTGCTGGCGCGTCGTCAATAAGGAGCTTTGCGATGAAATTAACTCAGTTAGCAACCGGCTTGCTGCTGGCGGGCCTGATGACAGGCTCCGCGCTGGCGGCGGATAAAATCGTTATTGCCCACCGAGGTGCGAGCGGCTATCTGCCGGAGCATACGCTGCCGGCAAAAGCGATGGCCTATGCGCAGGGGGCGGATTACCTGGAGCAGGATCTGGTGATGACGAAGGACGACCAGCTGGTCGTCCTGCACGACCATTATCTTGACCGCGTGACGGACGTAGCAGAGCGTTTCCCGGATCGCGCCCGCAAAGATGGCCGCTTCTACGCCATTGACTTCACGCTGGCGGAGATCCGCTCCCTGAAGTTCACCGAAGGCTTCGAGATTGAAAACGGCAAGAAGGTGCAGGTCTATCCGGGACGTTTCCCGATGGGCAAATCTGACTTCCGGATCCATACCTTCCAGGAAGAGATTGAGTTTGTTCAGGGACTGAACCACTCCACCGGTAAAAACATCGGCATCTACCCGGAAATCAAAGCCCCATGGTTCCACCATCAGGAAGGGAAAGACATTGCCGCGAAGACGCTGGAGGTGCTCAAACAGTACGGCTACACCAGCAAGCAGGACAAAGTCTACCTGCAGTGTTTTGACGCCGCCGAGCTGAAGCGCATCAAAACCGAGCTGGAGCCGAAGATGGGGATGGATCTCAATCTGGTGCAGCTGATTGCCTATACCGACTGGAATGAAACCCAGGAGAAGCAGCCGGACGGCAAGTGGGTGAACTACAGCTACGACTGGATGTTTAAGCCGGGTGCGATGAAGCAGATTGCGCAGTACGCCGACGGCATCGGGCCGGATTACCACATGCTGGTGGCGGAAGGCTCAACGCCGGGACACGTGAAGCTGACGGCGATGGTGAAAGAGGCGCATGCCAGCAAGATGCAGGTGCATCCGTACACCGTGCGTGCAGACCAGCTTCCGCCGTATGCCACGGATGTGAATCAGCTTTATGAGGTGTTATATAACCAGGCGGGCGTGGACGGACTGTTTACGGATTTCCCGGATAAAGCGGTGAGCTTCCTGAAGGATAAACGCTGAAATTGCCGGGTGGCGGCTGCGCCTTACCCGGCCTACGAACTGCGGTTTTGTAGGTCGGATAAGCGAAGCGCCACCCGACACATTCACATCTCGATCTCGATATCGCCTTTTGCCCGGCAGCAGCAGGGCAAAATTTCCCCTTCGTTGATAAAGGCTAGCGGTTCGGTCAGCCAGTCCACCTGGCCGGCGACCAGACGGCAGCGGCAAGAGCCGCAGTAGCCGGAACGACACTGGTACTCTACTTCGACCTGATGCGCCTCAAGCGCCACCAGCAGAGAAGGGTGCTCTTCCCGACACAGTACCTCAGTGCCGGAAAGACTTAACGTGACGCGTGACATCAGAGCTGGAAGTCGCTCAGGTCGTCGGTGTTGACTTCAGAATCAATCTGACCGACCAGATAAGAACTTACTTCCACTTCCTGCGGCGCAACCTGCACGTTATCGGACACCAGCCAGGTGTTGATCCACGGGATCGGGTTAGAGCGCGTCTGGAACGGCAGGTCGAGACCGACCGCCTGCATGCGGATGTTGGTGATGTACTCAACGTACTGGCACAGGATGTCTTTGTTCAGGCCAATCATGGAGCCGTCGCGGAACAGGTAGTCTGCCCACTCTTTCTCCTGCTGAGCCGCCAGCACGAACAGGTCGTAGCACTCCTGCTTGCACTCTTCGGCGATTTCCGCCATTTCCGGATCGTCCGTGCCGCTGCGCAGCAGGTTCAGCATGTGCTGGGTACCGGTGAGGTGCAGGGCTTCATCGCGGGCAATAAGACGGATGATTTTGGCGTTGCCTTCCATCAGCTTGCGCTCGGCAAAGGCGAAGGAGCAGGCGAAGCTGACGTAGAAGCGGATCGCTTCCAGCGCGTTAACACTCATCAGGCACAGGTACAGCTGCTTTTTCAGCGCGCGCAGGTTCACGGTGATGGTTTTGCCATCCACGTTGTGGGTGCCTTCGCCCAGCAGGTGCCAGTAGCTGGTCATCTCGATCAGCTCGTCGTAGTAATGGGCAATGCCTTCCGCGCGCTTCTGGATCTGCTCGTTGGTGACGATATCGTCAAACACCACCGCCGGATCGTTCACGATGTTGCGGATGATGTGGGTGTAAGAGCGGGAGTGGATCGTCTCAGAGAACGCCCAGGTTTCCACCCAGGTTTCCAGCTCAGGAATCGAGATCAGCGGCAGCAGCGCCACGTTCGGGCTACGGCCCTGAATGGAGTCCAGCAGCGTCTGGTACTTCAGGTTGCTGATGAAGATATGTTTTTCGTGATCCGGCAGAGACTGGTAGTCAATACGGTCGCGGGAGACGTCCACTTCTTCCGGACGCCAGAAGAAGGAGAGTTGCTTTTCAATCAGCTTTTCGAAGATGTCATATTTTTGCTGATCGTAGCGTGCCACGTTGACCGGCTGGCCGAAGAACATCGGCTCTTTGAGCTGGTCGTTTTTCGTCTGTGAAAAGGTGGTATATGCCATGAGTGTGTCCTAAAAACGTAGGCCGGGTAAGCGTAGCGCCACCCGGCATTTACATTAGATCTTACATGCGCCGCTTTCGCAGCCATCGTCCTGAATTGACGGAACCAGGTCGTCCTGCGCGTCTTCCGCACCGTCACGGGTGTTGTGATAGTACAGCGTTTTCACGCCAAATTTATAGGCGGTCAGCAGGTCTTTCAACAGCTGCTGCATCGGCACCTTGCCGGACGGGAAGCGCGTCGGGTCATAGTTGGTATTGGCAGAGATCGACTGGTCGATAAACTTCTGCATGATACCCACCAGCTGCAGGTAGCCGTCGTTGTTTGGCATTTCCCACAGCAGCTCGTAGTTGTCACCCAGCGTCTCGTAATCCGGCACCACCTGACGCAGCACGCCATCTTTCGAGGCTTTGATGCTGACGTGGCCGCGCGGCGGCTCAATACCGTTGGTGGCGTTAGAGATCTGCGAAGAGGTCTCGGACGGCATCAGGGCAGAGAGCGTGGAGTTACGCAGGCCGTGAGTCTTGATGGACTCGCGCAGGCCTTCCCAGTCGAGGTGCAGCGGCTCGCTGACGATCGCATCCAGGTCTTTCTTGTAAGTGTCGATTGGCAGAATGCCTTTCGCGTAGGTGGTTTCGTTGAACCACGGGCACGCGCCTTGCTCTTTCGCCAGCTCGTTGGACGCTTTCATCAGGTAGTACTGAATCGCTTCGAACGTCTGGTGCGTCAGGTTGTTGGCGCTGCCGTCGGAGTAACGCTTGCCGTTTTTCGCCAGCCAGTAGGCGAAGTTGATCACGCCGATACCCAGGGTACGACGCCCCATCGCACCGCGTTTCGCGGCCGGGATTGGGTAATCCTGGTAGTCCAGCAGGGCGTCGAGCGCACGAACCGCCAGCACGGCCAGCTCTTCCAGCTCGTCCAGGCTCTTGATGGCACCCAGGTTGAACGCGGACAGCGTACACAGCGCAATTTCACCGTTTTCGTCGTTCACGTCTTCCAGCGGTTTGGTCGGCAGGGCGATCTCCAGGCACAGGTTAGACTGGCGCACTGGTGCAACCACCGGATCAAACGGGCTGTGGGTGTTGCAGTGGTCAACGTTCTGGATGTAGATACGGCCGGTAGAGGCACGTTCCTGCATCATCAGGGAGAACAGGTCCACCGCCTTCACGCGCTGCTTGCGGATGCTGTCGTCTTTTTCGTATTTGGTGTACAGACGCTCGAATTCGTCCTGATCGGCGAAGAACGCGTCGTACAGGCCCGGGACGTCGGACGGGCTGAACAGGGTGATCTCTTCGCCCTTCAGCAGACGGGTGTACATCAGCTTGTTGATCTGCACGCCGTAGTCCATGTGACGCACGCGGTTGCCTTCAACACCACGGTTGTTTTTCAGGACCAGCAGGCTTTCCACTTCCAGGTGCCACATAGGGTAGAACAGGGTCGCAGCACCGCCGCGCACGCCGCCCTGAGAGCAGGATTTTACCGCCGTCTGGAAGTGCTTATAGAACGGGATACAGCCGGTGTGGAATGCTTCACCGCCGCGAATCGGGCTGCCCAGCGCACGGATGCGACCGGCGTTGATGCCGATACCGGCACGCTGGGAAACGTATTTCACGATGGCGCTGGACGTGGCGTTGATGGAATCCAGGCTGTCACCACACTCGATCAGTACGCAGGAGCTGAACTGACGGGTTGGGGTGCGCACGCCAGACATGATTGGCGTCGGCAGTGAAATCTTGAACGTCGATACCGCATCGTAGAAACGCTTCACGTAATCCAGACGGGTGTCACGTGGATAGTTAGAGAACAGGCAGGCGGCCACCAGAATATAGAGGAACTGGGCGCTTTCGTAGATCTCACCGGTTACACGGTTCTGAACCAGGTATTTGCCTTCGAGCTGCTTCACCGCCGCGTAGGAGAAGTTCATGTCGCGCCAGTGATCGATAAACCCGTTCATCTGCTCGAACTCTTCTTCCGTATAGTCTTCCAGCAGATGCGTGTCGTATTTGCCCAGCTCAACCATTTTCACCACGTGATCGTAAAGCTTCGGCGGCTCAAACTGGCCGTAGGCTTTTTTACGCAGGTGGAAAATCGCCAGACGTGCAGCGAGGTACTGATAATCCGGTGCTTCGCGGGAGATGAGGTCCGCCGCCGCTTTAATGATCGTTTCGTGGATATCAGACGTTTTGATGCCGTCGTAGAACTGGATGTGTGAACGCAGTTCAACCTGGGAGATAGATACGTTGTTCAGTCCTTCTGCTGCCCAGTCGAGAACTCGATGGATTTTGTCCAGATTGATACGCTCGGTAGTACCGTCGCGCTTTGTCACCAGCAGACTCTGATTCATGTGGGGTTTACCTGTCCGTGAAATAAAAAAATATCCCCCGCTTATCCACAGAACCGTCTTGTGACTAACTCTGTGGATAAATACTACATATAGGGGGTTTGCGATAAGAAAAACGCTATATGGTGAGTATTCTAGTAAGGATTCTTTTCAGTACAAGGGTTGATTTTGACGTTAAATTGAGGTTGTGAAAGGGTAAAAAAGGCTAAGTCCTCGTACCGTAAGGCCTGGAAGACATGTCAATAATTAAGAAAAAAAATTCAAAATTTGATCGAGTGCTGATTTCTTCAACGGGCGGTCAGAATTGCGCAACATGATGTCGCGCAATCTTTATAAGAATAACGAATGACGTTAGTCGTTTTTGGCGGTTGTATGCAACATATAGTTAACATCAACGCCCGGTGCGAGTTTGAATTTATTGGTCAGCGGATTGTAGTGCAGGCCGGTGATGTGCTGCTCCTTGAGCCACGTCTGGTCGACCCAGCCTAACAGTTCGGCAGGCTTGATGAATTTCTTCACGTCATGTGTGCCTTTCGGCACCATGCGCAGCACATACTCCGCGCCAACGACGGCCATCAGCCAGGCTTTACCGTTGCGGTTGATGGTCGAGAAGAAGACCTGTCCACCCGGTTTCACCAGTTTTGCACAGGCGTGCACCACGGACTGCGGATCGGGAACGTGTTCCAGCATCTCCATGCAGGTCACCACATCGTACTGATGAGCATGTTTTGCCGCGTGTTCTTCCACGGTTTCCTGCACGTAGTCCACCTGTATGCCAGACTCCAGCGCATGAAGACGAGCAACCTGCAGCGGTTCAAAGCCCATATCCAGGCCCGTGACGTTCGCCCCTTCGCGCGCCATGCTTTCCGCCAGGATACCGCCACCGCAGCCGACGTCGAGCACTTTTTTACCGAACAGACCGCCGGAACGCTCCGCAATATAGCCCAGACGCAGCGGGTTAATACGGTGCAGCGGTTTGAACTCGCCTTCGAGATCCCACCAGCGGGACGCCACCGCTTCAAATTTGGCAATCTCTTCGTGGTCAACGTTGTGAGCCACCGGGGATTTTTCGGCATTCATGGGCGCTTTTACTCCTTATTTAGCAAGACGAATGAGTATATCAGGCAATCCCTGTGAATAAAGCGTATAGGTTTACCTCAATCACCTCGGCTGTGTTATAATTTGCGACCTTTGAATCCGGGATACAGTAGAGGGATAGCGGTTAGATGAGCGACCTTGCGAGAGAAATTACACCGGTTAACATCGAGGAAGAGCTGAAGAGCTCCTATCTGGACTATGCGATGTCGGTCATTGTTGGCCGTGCGCTGCCGGACGTCCGCGATGGCCTTAAGCCGGTACACCGTCGCGTACTATACGCCATGAACGTATTGGGCAATGACTGGAATAAAGCCTATAAAAAATCTGCCCGCGTCGTCGGTGACGTCATCGGTAAATATCACCCGCATGGTGATACCGCCGTTTATGACACCATCGTTCGTATGGCGCAGCCATTCTCCTTGCGCTACATGCTGGTAGATGGTCAGGGTAACTTTGGTTCAGTCGACGGCGACTCCGCTGCGGCGATGCGTTATACGGAAATCCGTATGTCGAAAATCGCTCATGAGCTGATGGCCGACCTGGAAAAAGAGACCGTTGATTTCGTCGATAACTACGACGGCACCGAGCGCATCCCAGATGTGATGCCCACCAAGATCCCGAACCTGTTAGTGAACGGTTCGTCCGGTATCGCGGTCGGTATGGCAACCAACATTCCGCCGCACAATATCACCGAGGTGATCAACGGCTGTCTGGCTTATATCGACGATGAAGATATCAGCATTGAAGGGCTGATGGCACACATCCCGGGCCCGGACTTCCCGACGGCGGCGATCATCAACGGTCGTCGCGGCATTGAAGAAGCGTACCGTACCGGCCGCGGCAAGATTTACATCCGTGCCCGCGCTGAAGTAGAAGCGGACGCCAAAACCGGCCGTGAAACCATTATTGTTCACGAGATCCCGTATCAGGTGAACAAAGCGCGTCTGATTGAAAAAATCGCCGAGCTGGTAAAAGAAAAACGCGTTGAAGGCATCAGCGCGCTGCGTGACGAGTCTGATAAAGACGGTATGCGCATCGTGATTGAGATCAAACGCGACGCGGTGGGTGAGGTTGTCCTGAATAACCTGTACTCCCAGACGCAGCTTCAGGTCTCCTTCGGTATCAACATGGTTGCGCTGCACCATGGTCAGCCGAAGATCATGAACCTGAAAGAGATCCTGAGCGCGTTCGTCCGTCACCGCCGTGAAGTGGTGACCCGTCGTACCATCTTCGAACTGCGCAAAGCGCGCGACCGTGCGCATATCCTTGAAGCGCTGGCGGTTGCGCTGGCCAACATCGACCCGATCATCGAGCTGATCCGTCGTGCGCCAACCCCGGCGGAAGCGAAAACCGCGCTGGTTTCCCGTCCGTGGGATCTGGGCAACGTCGCCGCGATGCTGGAACGTGCGGGCGATGACGCGGCGCGTCCTGAATGGCTGGAACCTGAGTTCGGCGTGCGTGACGGTCAATACTACCTGACTGAACAGCAGGCCCAGGCGATTCTGGATCTGCGTCTGCAGAAACTGACCGGCCTTGAGCATGAAAAACTGCTCGACGAATACAAAGAGCTGCTGGAACAAATTGCTGAGCTGCTGCATATCCTGGGCAGCGCAGAGCGCCTGATGGAAGTGATCCGCGAAGAGCTGGAGCTGGTCCGCGATCAGTTCGGCGACGAGCGCCGCACCGAAATCACCGCTAACAGCGCGGACATCAACATCGAAGACCTGATCAACCAGGAAGACGTTGTGGTGACCCTGTCTCACCAGGGCTACGTGAAGTATCAGCCGTTAACGGACTACGAAGCACAGCGTCGTGGCGGTAAAGGTAAATCTGCAGCACGTATTAAAGAAGAAGACTTTATTGACCGCCTGCTGGTGGCGAACACCCATGACACGATCCTCTGCTTCTCCAGCCGCGGTCGTCTGTACTGGATGAAAGTCTATCAGTTGCCGGAAGCAAGCCGCGGCGCACGTGGTCGTCCAATCGTCAACCTGCTGCCGCTGGAAGCGAACGAACGTATCACCGCCATTCTGCCGGTACGCGAGTACGAAGAGGGCGTGAACGTCTTTATGGCGACCGCCAGTGGTACCGTGAAGAAAACCGCGCTGACCGAATTCAGCCGTCCGCGTTCTGCCGGTATTATCGCCGTGAACCTGAACGAAGGCGACGAGCTGATTGGCGTGGATCTGACCTCGGGCTCCGATGAAGTCATGCTCTTCTCTGCGGCCGGTAAAGTGGTGCGCTTCAAAGAAGACGCCGTCCGTGCAATGGGCCGTACCGCGACGGGCGTACGTGGTATCAAACTGGCTGGCGAAGACAGCGTTGTTTCTCTGATTATTCCGCGCGGTGAAGGGGCTATCCTGACCGTCACGCAGAATGGTTACGGTAAACGTACGGCGGAAGGGGAATACCCAACCAAGTCTCGCGGCACGCAGGGCGTTATCTCCATCAAGGTGACCGAGCGCAACGGTTCCGTTGTCGGCGCGGTGCAGGTAGACGATGCCGACCAGATCATGATGATCACCGATGCCGGTACGCTGGTGCGTACCCGCGTGTCTGAGATCAGCGTGGTGGGTCGTAACACCCAGGGCGTGATCCTCATCCGTACAGCGGAAGATGAAAACGTGGTGGGTCTGCAGCGCGTTGCCGAGCCGGTGGATGACGAAGAGCTCGACTCCATCGACGGTAGCGTCGCGGAAGGCGATGAGGACATCGCGCCAGAAGCCGACACCGACGATGACGTAGCGGATGACGCTGACGAGTAATGTCTCCTGATGCAAAAAAGGGCCGGATTCCGGCCCTTTTCTTTTGCAGAAGCAGATAAGTCAACGTTGCGACCTGGCGCGTTTACCGCTACCTTAACCACATTCTTTTGACCCCGACGGCGGAGCCTCGCCCCCTTGAAATACCTCGTCTCCTTTCGTACTACGCTGAAAGTCTCTCGCTATCTGTTTAGAGCGCTGGCGCTCCTGCTTTGGCTGCTGGTGGCCTTGTTCTCGGTGTTTTACATCGTTAATGCGCTGCATCAGAAAGAAGCGGAGATCCGCCAGGAGTTTAACTTAAGCTCCGACCAGGCCCAGCGCTACATTCAGCGAACGTCTGACGTCATGAAGGAGCTGAAGTATATTGCCGAGAATCGTCTGACGGCGGAAAACGGTATTCTTGCGCTCCGCGGGCGTAACGACAAAACTGAAGTTCCGGACTTCCAGCCGCTGTTCCCGGATTCCGATTGCTCCACCATGAGCAATACCTGGCGCGGGTCGCTGGAATCGCTAGCCTGGTTTATGCGCTACTGGCGCGACAACTTCTCCGCCGCCTATGACCTGAACCGCGTCTTCCTGATTGGCAGCGAAAATCTCTGCATGGCTGACTTTGGCCTGCGCGACGTGCCCGTTGAGCGTGACAATGCGTTGAAAAGCCTGCATGAACGTATTGTGAAATACCGCAATGCACCACAGGACGAGCGCGGGAATAACATCTTCTGGGTGAGCCAGGGCCCGCGCCCCGGTGTGGGCTATTTCTATGCCCTGACGCCGGTTTATCTCGGTAATCGCCTGCAGGCGCTGATGGGGATTGAGCAGACCATCCGCATGGAAAACTTCTTCACCCCTGGCAGCCTGCCCATGGGGGTGACCATTCTGGATGAAAACGGCCATCAGCTGATCTCGCTTGCCGGGCCCGATAACCGGCTGAACGTCGAACCGCACTGGATGCAGGAGCGGTCGTGGTTTGGCTATACCTCGGGCTTCCGCGAGCTGGTGCTGAAGAAGAGCCTGCCGCCTTCGTCGCTGAGTATCGTCTATTCGCTGCCGGTGGATATGGTGCTTGAGCGGATACGCATTCTTATCATGAATGCAATTCTGCTCAACCTGCTGGCGGGGGGCGCGCTGTTTACGCTGGCGCGCATGTATGAGCGGAAAATCTTTATTCCCGCCGAAAGCGACGCCCAGCGCCTGGAGGAACACGAGCAGTTTAACCGCAAGATTGTTGCCTCGGCGCCGGTGGGGATCTGTATCCTGCGTACCCAGGACGGGACCAACATCCTGAGTAACGAACTGGCGCATAACTACCTGAACATGCTGACGCACGAAGACCGGCAGAGGCTGACGCAGATTATCTGCGGTCAGCAGGTTAACTTCGTTGACGTGCTCACCAGTACGCACACCAACCTGCAGATCAGCTTTGTCCATTCCCGCTATCGCAATGAAAACGTGGCGATTTGCGTGCTGGTGGATGTCTCCGCGCGCGTGAAGATGGAAGAGTCGTTGCAGGAGATGGCGCAGGCGGCGGAGCAGGCCAGCCAGTCAAAATCCATGTTCCTTGCGACCGTCAGCCACGAGCTGCGTACGCCGCTGTATGGGATTATCGGTAACCTCGACCTGCTGCAGACTAAAGAGCTGCCGAAAGGCGTCGACCGGCTGGTGACGGCGATGAACAACTCCTCCAGCCTGCTGCTGAAAATCATCAGCGATATTCTCGACTTCTCTAAAATTGAGTCCGAGCAGTTGAAAATCGAGCCGCGCGAGTTTTCACCGCGCGAGGTGATGAACCACATCAGCGCCAACTATCTGCCGCTGGTGGTGCGTAAACAGCTGGGGCTCTACTGCTTTATCGAACCGGACGTGCCGCTGACGCTGCACGGCGATCCGATGCGCCTGCAGCAGGTCATCTCTAACCTGCTCAGCAACGCCATCAAATTTACCGATACCGGCTGTATTGTGCTGCACGTCTGCCGGGCAGGGGATTACCTGAGCATTCGCGTGCGCGACACGGGGGTCGGCATTCCGGCGAAGGAGGTGGTTCGCCTGTTCGATCCGTTCTTCCAGGTCGGTACCGGCGTGCAGCGTAACTTCCAGGGCACCGGACTGGGGCTGGCGATTTGTGAGAAGCTCGTCAGCATGATGGACGGCGATATCTCCGTAGATACCGAGCCCGGCATGGGCAGCCAGTTCACCATCCGCATTCCGCTCTATTCTGCGCAATATCCGGCAAAAGCCACGGTAGATGGCCTGAGCGATAAGCGCTGCTGGCTGGCGGTGCATAACGCCTCGCTGAATGACTATCTGACGGCGCTGCTGACCCACTGCGGCGTGAGGGTGTGCCGCTATGAAGGTCAAACACCGGACGTTGACGATGTGCTGATCGCCGACGAGATGCAGGAGCAGCCGTGGCAGGGGAGAGGGTCGGTGCTCTTCTGCCGTCGCCACATCGGCATTCCCGTCGAGCGAGCGCCTGGGGAATGGGTACACAGTGTTGCGACGCCGCACGAGCTGTTGAGCCTGCTGGCACGCATCTACAAAGTGGAGCTGGAAGAGCGCGACGGCGCGGGCGGATTGCCGTCACCGGAGTCTCTGGCGTCGGTGAATGACGATATGATGATTCTGGTGGTGGATGACCATCCGATTAACCGCCGCCTGCTGGCTGACCAGCTTGGATCGCTGGGCTACCAGTGCAAAACCGCCAATGACGGCGTGGATGCGCTGAACGTACTGAGTAAGAATCATATTGATATCGTGCTGAGCGACGTCAACATGCCTAACATGGACGGCTACCGTCTGACGCAGCGCATCCGGCAGCTTGGCCTGACGCTGCCGGTGGTGGGCGTAACGGCGAACGCGCTGGCGGAAGAGAAGCAGCGCTGTCTGGAGTCAGGCATGGACAGCTGTCTGTCGAAACCGGTGACGCTGGACGTGCTGAAGCAGACATTGTCGATTTACGCAGAGCGCGTGAGAAAAACGAGAATATAAAAAAGGCCCGGAAGGGCCTTTTCTGCGGGGTCTGTAGGCCGGGTAAGCGTGAGCGCCACCCGGCATAGACAGCGGAGATCAATCTTTGTCAGTTGCACTCAGCGTGACGGAGGAGAGATAGTTCAGCAGAGCAATATCGTTGTCCACACCCAGCTTCATCATCGCTGATTTCTTCTGGCTGCTGATGGTTTTAATACTGCGGTTCAGCTTCTTGGCAATCTCGGTCACCAGGAAACCTTCTGCGAACAGGCGCAGAACTTCACTCTCTTTCGGCGACAGACGTTTGTCACCGTAGCCACCCGCGCTGATTTTTTCCAGCAGACGAGAAACGCTTTCAGGCGTGAACTTCTTGCCTTTCTGCAGCGCCGCAAGCGCTTTAGGCAGATCGGTCGGTGCGCCCTGTTTCAGCACAATCCCTTCGATATCCAGATCCAGTACCGCGCTCAGGATCGCCGGGTTGTTGTTCATGGTCAGAACAATGATCGAGATATCCGGGAAGTGACGTTTAATATATTTGATGAGCGTGATCCCATCACCGTATTTGTCTCCGGGCATGGAGAGATCGGTAATGAGCACGTGTGCATCAAGCTTTGGGAGGTTATTGATCAGTGCTGTAGAGTCTTCAAATTCACCGACTACATTCACCCACTCGATCTGTTCAAGTGATTTGCGAATACCGAACAGTACAATCGGATGGTCATCGGCAATAATTACGTTCATATTGTTCATGTATAAGGCTACCTTGCTACAGCAAGCTTTTGACGTAGGCGTCAATGTCGCTGATGTATTTTTCAATGCCAGAGGCATCTTTCTCACGAATTAGATGTTCCAGCGTTTCACATAACTGCTTGCCGGGAACCAGATTAAGCATGGCAAACACCCCTTTAAGCCGGTGTGCTGTCTGTGCCAGCGCTGCAAAATCATTCGCAGCGGACTCAGTATACAACCGCTTAACATCATCTGGTACTGTATCAACAAAGAGTGAATAGTATCCGCTGGCGTGAAGCTCGGCATTTTCATTACCGCCAAGCGGGGATTCCGCTATCTCTTCCTGCGCCAGCTGCTCTTCTATTAGTTGTAGTACAGCTTCCTGCATCGCATTGCTTATATTAAAGTTGACGCGCAGCTGGCCAGGGCCGATTTTCCGCACGCCTGACTCATCATCGCTTAAAAGCAAGCCGGAGGCAGTAAGATTAGACGGATTATCAGTTAAAAACAGATCAAATTCTTGACTTGCAAGTCTTTCATCCGGCGTGATGCAGGCCGCCCCCCAGTTTTCTAACTGACGAACGACAATATTGCGGATCTCGTTCGAGGTCACATCGACCATCACCACGACATCATCCAGCAGACGCTCTTCATCTTCTTCCTGCGGATTGGCCGCCATTTTCACGTGCAGAGAATAGCGGGTGCCGAGGGATTCACGGGCTTTGATATTCAGATGGCCGCCGAGCTTGCGTGCCAGCTGATCGCACAGCCAGAAGGTGAGGGCATTGGCCTTGCCGTAGCGATCGCTTTGCGTGTCGTTCAGGAACGGGAAGTGGAGATTATCAATTTCACTCGTGGTGACGCCTTCCCCGGTGTCGAGGATGCGGAACGTCAGGCGGTCTTCTGCCGACTCCTCCGTACTGACTTCGAGGGTGATCTTGCCGATCTGCGTGGTCGTCACCGCGTACTGAATGATCATCAACAGTATGCGGCGCAGCGCTTCACGATCGCCGTGGCGCTCGTCATTTGCTGGAAGATTGTTATTGATCAGCAGCTGCAACCCTTTACGCTTAATCACGGGCAGGACTTCCGGAACCACTTCATCGATCAGATCCTGAATAGAGAAGAGGGTTGGTGTTCCTTTCCAGAAATCATTCTCCAGCATGTTCGCCAGCTGGATCTCGTCAACCATTCTGACCAGCGAGTCGGCCTGACAGGCAAGCTGGTGGCTTTCTGACGTATTTAACGCCGCCGCCTGGGTCGCCAGCGTTTTTAACGGCTGCTTGAAGGCATCGCCAATGTTCTGCATAAATGCGGCGCGCCCCTGCTGGTTTTTCTCATACAGTCTTTGCGCCTGCTTGAGCTTTTTATTCACCAGCACCTCGCGATCCTGATCGCGAATGATGAAAATTTGCGTGCGGGAGGCGACCTGGCTGCGGAACTGACGGATCTCGTACAGCTCATTGTTGATGGTGGCCTGGATCACCCCCTGGTGCTGATCCGCCATGGTGGTGATGTTCTGCAGGTTAAGATGCGGCAGCAGATGGTCGGCAATTTTATTGCTCATTACCGTACGATTCGCTTCCTGATCGTGAACTAAGACCCCAAGCGGCAGCACGGAAATAATCTCTTCATTTAGCGCACGTAACACGCGCAGTTCATTGCTGGTGCCTGCCGGGACCGCAGAGGCGTCGCTCTGACGCCCCGGCTGGAAACGGAAGGTGCTGTAGCCAAACAGCGCCAGCGCCAGCAGACCGATATTCAGCAGCAGAGGCAGCAGGATATTTTGCAGGGTATCGAGCAGCAGCGTGCCAAACGGCACCTGCCACACCAGACGCATACCGGTCGAGTTCAGGGATGAGGCAATTTCGATTTTTGAGCCGTTAAAGGAGATCGAGACGCTTTCTGCGGCCTCTTTGTCAGATGCCGCACGCATGTTCTGGGTGCTGTTGTCGGGCTCCAGACGGAAGCTGTCGAGCGGCATGTCCGGCGGGATTAAATCGTTAATCGGTAAATCGAAGGCCACAACCGTCGCCAGATGTCCTGGCTGGTTGAAGGTGGTGCGCAGAGTAAAATAATGACCGTTTTGCCAGGCCAGACGACGCAGGGAAGAGAAGCTCTCACGTTCATCAAGGGCATTCGCCTGCTGCAGCATCTCTGCCCGGCGGGAGTCGACGATGCTGCCCACGGTGGTCTCTTTAAACCCGGAAGAGAGATCTTTTAACGGCAGGGTTGAGATCAGGATCATACTGTTGTCCTGACCGTTCAGATAGTACATCGACCACGGCACCGTTTCGGCCCCCCAGAGGGTATCCAGATAGGTCGAAATACGCTGTGTCATCTCGAGCGTTGCGCTGTCGTGAGAGCCAAAAATGAGCGCCTCAGTCTTACGCTGCGGTTTTTCGAGGTAATAGACATCCTGCTTAAGCCGCGTCTCCTGAAGTCCATCTCCGGATGAGGAGGCCGGGGCGGCCGCAATATTGTCGTAAATCTGCCAGGTGGCGTAGCGCCAGGTATCGATGCGCTTATGCACGGCGTGGGTGATATCGACGACCTGATAGCTCTTATCCTTCAGCCAGGCGTTAACCGCGCTTTGTACCATCACCCCCATGGTCACTAACAGCACAACGATCAAAAGAAGAAAGAAACGGGTGATGCTCCCGGGGAGGAGGGAGAATTTGCTCGGGGCGGTGGTTTCAGTCTGACTCATTGATATCTTTAACCCGTCATGGTCATGCTCTGTGGCGATAGGGCAGTATAAAGGGTAATAACTGAATTTCCAGCGCCACCGTCCGGGAACAGGCGACTTTTTCAACGGACAATACCGGCGGCGGGTGGCGCGGTAAACATGTACAAACTCGTCCTGCGCGTACAAATAAAAAGTGCGCCTGGCCAGCAAATAGCACGAATTAACAAGAAATTAAGTTTTACATCAATTGTGTGTTAGCGAAAGATGGCCGGGGAGAATTTAGTTAATAGTCGTTACAATTTCGGTGCGGTAGCACAAAAAATGAGGCGTTGCGTAAAGAAAGGTAAAAAAAAACCGAATGCGAAGCATCCGGCTCAATTAGGGATAAACAGACATTCAAAACTGAATGACGGTAATAAATAAAGTTAATGATGATAGCGAGAGATATTTTAGAGATTAGCCGCGATCTTGTTTTGTCATTCAGTGCTGTAACGATTTTTATTATAAGTTATTGATTAATATATGTATGATTTTTCTTTTGATTATAAGTGCTAAATTTATAAGCTATTTGTGCTTTGTAAAAGTTCCTTGATATTTACATTTTGAAACATCTTGATGGACAAATGAAACATCTTCAAAGTTTTCGTATCATATTCGCATTGGATTATTCTGTAATTTTGCGGAGAATGAAATTGCCGACTGGTTAATGAGGGTTAACCAGTAAGCAGTGGCAATTATAAGGCATATAACAGAGGGTTAATAAAATGAAAGTTAAAGTACTGTCCCTCCTGGTACCAGCACTCCTGGTGGCAGGCGCAGCAAATGCGGCCGAAATTTATAACAAAGATGGCAACAAATTAGATCTGTACGGCAAAGTCGATGGTCTGCATTATTTCTCTGACGACAAGGGTAACGACGGCGACAAGACCTACATGCGTCTTGGCTTCAAAGGTGAAACTCAGGTTAACGATCAGCTGACCGGTTATGGCCAGTGGGAATACCAGATTCAGGGCAACAAGGACGAAGGCGACAACCAGTCCTGGACTCGTGTGGCGTTTGCAGGTCTGAAGTTCGCGGAAGCAGGTTCATTCGATTACGGTCGTAACTACGGCGTGATTTACGACGTGACCTCCTGGACCGACGTTCTGCCAGAATTCGGCGGTGACACCTACGGTGCCGACAACTTCCTCCAGTCTCGTGCTAACGGCGTGGCAACCTACCGTAACCAGGACTTCTTTGGTCTGGTTGATGGCCTGAACTTTGCTCTGCAGTATCAGGGCAAAAACGGCAGCGTAAGCGGTGAAAACACCGACGGTCGCAGCCTGCTGAACCAGAACGGCGATGGCTACGGTGCATCCGTGACCTATAACCTGGGCGAAGGTTTCAGCGTGGGTGGTGCGATGTCCTCCTCCAAACGTACCGCCGATCAGAACGCACTGGGCGTATACGGTAAAGGGGATCACGCAGAAGTATATTCTGGTGGCCTGAAGTACGATGCCAACAACATCTATCTGGCAGCACAGTACTCTCAGACCTACAACGCAACCCGTTTTGGTACCTCTAACGGCAGCAACCCAACTACCGCTTACGGCTTTGCTAACAAAGCGCAGAACTTCGAAGTGGTTGCTCAGTACCAGTTCGACTTCGGCCTGCGTCCATCCGTGGCTTACCTGCAGTCTAAAGGCAAAGACATCGAAAACTTCGGCGATCAGGATCTGCTGAAATATGTTGATGTGGGTGCGACTTACTACTTCAACAAAAACATGTCCACCTACGTGGATTACAAAATCAACCTGGTTGATGAAAATGAATTCACCCGTCAGGCGGGTATCGGTACTGACGATATCGTCGCGCTGGGTCTGGTTTACCAGTTCTAATCGCGCCATCGTGTGACGTAAGGGGCCTGATGGCCCCTTTTTTGTGCCTTTCTGATTCTCACAACTCACCCGTTTTGGTGTACTCTTGCCGCCCTGGCATGAGGATAATAATGAATGGACATGACTTTTTTACGCGCCAGCTTTCTGGCTATGCTTTTTTTCCTGACCGCGTGTAACGATCCCGCGCCCGTGGCGAAAACCGACGCACCTGCCGCGACGGTGCTCGAAGGCAAAACGATGGGCACCTTCTGGCGCGTCAGCGTGATGAACCTCGATAAAACGCGCACGGATGAGCTTCGCGGCAAAATCCAGGCACAGCTGGACGCCGACGATCAGCTGCTGTCGACCTATAAAAATGACTCGGCGCTGATGCGCTTTAACCTCTCAACCAGCACCTCTCTGTGGCCGGTGAGCGAGGCGATGGCCGATATCGTGACCGAGGCAATGCGCGTAGGTTATAAAACCAACGGGGCGATGGATGTGACCGTCGGTCCTCTGGTGAACCTCTGGGGTTTTGGCCCGAATAAACAGCCGGTGAAGACGCCCGAACAGGCGGCCATTGATGACGCCCGCGCCCGGACCGGGCTACAGCATCTGACCGTCATCAACCAGTACGGGCAGCATTACCTGCAGAAAGATATTCCCGATCTGTTTGTCGATCTGTCGACGGTCGGGGAAGGCTACGCGGCGGATCATCTTGCTGCACTGATGGCGCAGGAGGGGATTTCCCGTTATCTGGTCTCCGTGGGCGGCGCGTTGGTCAGTCGGGGCATGAACGCCAGCGATAAACCGTGGCGCGTGGCGATTCAAAAACCGACGGATCGGCAAAATGCCGTGCAGGCGATAGTGGATATCAACGGACATGGCATCAGCACTTCCGGAAGCTATCGCAACTATTACGAGCTTGACGGGAAGCGTATTTCGCACGTGATTGATCCGCAGACCGGCCGCCCCATCACGCATAACCTGGTCTCGGTAACGGTCATTGCCCCCACCGCGCTGGAAGCGGATGCCTGGGATACCGGATTAATGGTTCTTGGCCCGGAGAAAGCCAAAGAGGTGGTTCGTCAGGAAGGGCTGGCGGTTTATATGATCACCAAAGAGGGCGACGGGTTTAAAACCTGGAGCTCGCCGCAGTTCAACAGTTTCCTGGTCAGCGACAAAAATTAAAAAGCAAGGTTGCGGGTTTTTTATCGGTGGCGCTCAGGCACGCTCTATGTATGCTTATACGAGGAGCCGATCATGAAAAACCCAACCTTCACTACCGATGAGGATCGCTGGCAGGCCGTGCTGGCCCGCGATCCGCTCGCTGACGATCAGTTTGTCTTCGCCGTGCAGACGACCGGTATTTTCTGCCGTCCGTCATGCCGCGCCCGCCACGCGCTGCGTAAAAATGTCCGCTTTTATCCCGATGCCCGGCACGCCGCTCAGGCGGGCTTTCGTCCGTGCAAGCGCTGCATGCCGGACAAGCGCGACCCGCAGGCGCAAAAGCTGGCAAAAGTGGAACACGCCTGCCGGCTTCTGGAGCAGGATCCTGCGCTAACTCTGGAGAGGCTGGCGGAGCAGGTTGCCATGAGTCCTTTCCATTTCCACCGCCTGTTTAAATCCGTGACCGGCATGACGCCAAAAGCCTGGCAGCAGGCGGCGCGGGGTCAGCGTCTGCGCACCGCGCTTGCGCAGGGAGACAAAATTACCGATGCCGTACTGGCAGCGGGATTTCCCGACAGCAGCAGTTATTATCGTAAAGCCAACGATGCGTTGGGCATGACGGCGAAGCAGTACCGTAAAGGAGAGGTGGCCGTTCGGTATGCCATCGATGACTGTTCGTTAGGACGCTGTCTGGTCGCCGAAAGCGAGCGGGGGATCTGCGCGATTCTGCTGGGTGACACCGATGCTGAATTAACCGCAGAGCTTGCCACGCAATTTCCAAAAGCAACGCACGCGCCGCGGGACGACGCCTTCGTACAGCGGATCCATCAGGTCATTGCCAGTATTGATAACCGCGACGTACTGCTTGCGCTGCCGCTGGATATTCGCGGTACCGCGTTCCAGCAGCGCGTCTGGCAGGCCCTTCGCGCAATTCCCTGCGGTGAAACGGCAAGTTACCAGCAGGTGGCGCAGGCGATTGGTCAGCCCAGTGCGGTACGCGCCGTCGCCGGAGCCTGTGCGGCCAACACGCTGGCGATTGTGATCCCCTGCCATCGCGTGGTTCGCAACGACGGCGCGCTGTCGGGCTATCGCTGGGGGGCGGCGCGAAAAGCGCTATTGCTAAAACGTGAGGCGAAACGCCGGGAGGGATAATGCTCGATCTTTTTGCGGATGCTGAACCCTGGCAGGAGCCGCTTGCGCCGGGGGCAGCGATCCTGCGTCGCTTTGCTCTCTCCCGTACGGAGGCGTTGCTTGCCGGTATTGAAGAGGTCACAGCGGCTTCACCGTTTCGCCATATGGTGACGCCGGGCGGCTACACCATGTCGGTGGGCATGGCCAACTGCGGCGAACTGGGCTGGGCGACAAACGAACGTGGGTATATGTATGCTCCGAACGATCCCACGACAGGTCGGCCGTGGCCTCCCATGCCTGCGGTTTTCCAGGCACTTTGTCACGAGGCTGCCGTGGCGGCGGATTATCCTGACTTCCGTCCTGACGCCTGTCTGATCAACCGCTACGCCGTCGGGGCGAAGCTCTCGCTGCATCAGGACAAGGATGAGCCCGATCTGCGCGCGCCTATCGTTTCGGTATCGTTAGGCCTGCCCGCCGTCTTTCAGTTTGGGGGATTACGCCGCAACGATCCGCTCAAACGCATCATGCTGGAACATGGCGATGTGGTGGTGTGGGGCAGGGAATCGCGGCTTTACTATCACGGCATTCAGCCGCTGAAACCCGGCGTTCACCCCCTCACGGGCGAGTACCGCTTTAATCTGACCTTCCGTCAGGCGGGGATGCGTAAACTAAAATAAGAATTATTCTTGATGTCCGCGCAGGGCAGTTTACACTGCTCGCTGATTTTTATTGTCCGGATTGCCTGCATGCAACTACTTCTCCTCGTCTGGCGTCAGTACCGCTGGCCCTTCGTCGCCGTCATGGCGTTAAGCCTGGCCAGCGCCGCGCTGGGTATTGGCCTGATCGCGTTTATTAACGTGCGGTTGATTGAAATGGTCGACACCTCGCTCTCCGTATTGCCGGAGTTTCTTGGCCTGCTGCTTCTGTTGATGGCGGTTACGCTCGGCTCCCAGCTGGCACTGACCGCGCTCGGCCACCATTTCGTTTTCCGTTTGCGCAGCGAGTTTATCAAGCGCATCCTGGACACTCAGGTCGAGCGCGTCGAGCAGCTCGGCAGCGCCTCCCTGCTGGCGGGGCTGACCAGCGACGTTCGCGCCATTACTATCGCGTTCGTTCGTCTGCCGGAGCTGGTGCAGGGGATCATTCTGACCTTCGGCTCGGCGGCCTATCTCGCCTGGCTCTCCAGCAAAATGCTGGCGGTGACTGCGCTGTGGATTGCCATCACCATCTGGGGCGGTTTTGTGCTGGTGTCCCGCGTCTATAAACACATGGCGGTCCTGCGCGAAACTGAAGATAAGCTCTATAACGATTACCAGACGGTACTGGAAGGGCGCAAAGAACTCACCCTGAACCGCGAGCGCGCCGAGTATATCTTTAACCATCTCTATATTCCGGACGCGCGCGAATACCGGCACCATATCATTCGCGCCGATACCTTCCACCTGAGCGCGGTGAACTGGTCAAACATTATGATGCTGGGCGCCATTGGCCTGGTGTTCTGGATGGCGAACAGCCTGGGCTGGGCGGATACCAACGTCGCGGCAACCTACTCACTGACGCTGCTGTTTTTGCGCACGCCGCTGCTCTCGGCGGTGGGCGCATTGCCCACCTTGCTGAGTGCGCAGGTGGCCTTTAATAAACTCAAAAAATTCGATCTCGCGCCGTTTAAGCCCGAATTCCCGCGCCCGCAGGCCTTCCCGAACTGGCAGACGCTCGAGCTGCGTAACGTCACGTTCCGTTATCAGGACAGCGCCTTCTCCGTGGGGCCGCTCAATCTGACGATCCGCCGCGGCGAGCTGCTGTTCCTGATTGGCGGCAACGGCAGCGGTAAATCGACGCTGGCGATGCTGCTCACTGGCCTTTATCAGCCTCAGTCGGGCGAGATTTTACTGGATGGCAGAGCGCTGAGCGCGGAGAAGCCCGAGGACTACCGCAAGCTTTTCTCAGCGGTGTTCACCGACGTCTGGCTGTTTGAGCAACTGCTGGGTCCGGAAGGGCAGCAGGCCAATCCTGCGCTGGTGGAAAAATGGCTGGCGCACCTGCAGATGTCGCACAAGCTGGAACTTCAGGACGGCAAGATCCTTAACCTCAAACTCTCCAAAGGGCAGAAAAAACGCGTGGCGCTGCTGCTGGCGCTGGCGGAAGAGCGTGACATCATTCTGCTCGACGAGTGGGCGGCGGATCAGGACCCGCACTTCCGCCGCGAGTTTTATCAGGTGCTGCTGCCGCTGATGCAGGAGATGGGCAAAACCATTTTCGCCATCAGCCACGACGATCATTACTTTATTCACGCTGACCGCTTGCTGGAGATGCGCGACGGCAGGCTGAGCGAGCTGACCGGTGAAGCGCGCGATGCGGCCTCGCGTGACGCGGTGGCGCGAACGGCCTGATGCCCGTGTGCCGGGTGGCGGCTTCGCCTTACCCGGCCTGGGATTTTGTAGGCCCGTGCAGCGTAGCGCCGCCGGGCACAATGATTTGCACGATATGCCGCTTTTTTCTCCATCCCGGCCCGTTGTTTATTCTTATTTACATATCCTCGCGCTATGCTTAATACCAACTTATTTCATGGATTTATGATTGATGTCGGTATTAAAGAAAAACAGCGCCAGACAGCGTGACCAGGAACGTGCGCGACTGATCTGGCTTCTCACGACCGATAAAGCGGTCACGTCTACGCTATTAGGCAAACTGACCCTGGCTGAGCAATATGATGTCGGCACGTTAGCCGACGATATTGCTGAGGTAGGTGCGCTGGTTGCTCACTTACCCCCGCCGGATCTGGCGGACACCCTTGAAGCGCTTCCCTCGGAAGAGCGTCATGCCCTGTGGAGGCTGGTGCAGGATCACGAGCGCGGACAGGTGCTGCTTGAGGCCTCGGAAAACGTCTGGGACGACCTGATCGATGAGATGAGCGATCGGGACATCCTCGACGCCCTGCAAACGCTGGATATCGACGAACAGATTTACCTGGTTCAACACCTGCCGCGAAACCTGACCGGCCGCCTGCTGGCGTCACTGCCTGCCGATGAACGCGCGCGCGTGCGTCAGGTGATGCATTACGAGAAAAACAGCGTCGGCGCGATTATGGAGTTCGGCGTTATCACGGTGCGCCCGGACGTGACGCTCGGCACCGTGCAGCGCTATTTGCGCCGCCTGGGCAAAATGCCGGATAACACCGATAAGCTGTTTGTCACCTCCCGGGATAAAACCCTCCTCGGCGAACTGGAGCTGAAAACCATCCTGCTCAACAGCACCCAGCGGAAGGTGAGCGAGGTGATGGAAAACGAGCCGATGGTCTTCTCCCCGGAGGACGATGCGGAAAAAGCGGCGCGTACCTTCGAACGTGATGACCTCGTGAGTGCCGCCGTCGTGGACTCCGTCGGCAAACTGATGGGGCGTCTGACCATCGACGAGATCGTTGACGTCGTTTATGAAGAAACCGATAACGACCTGCGTGCGCTGGGGGGGATCAGCGCGGAAGATGACGTCCATGCTTCCGTCGGCAAGGCGGTGAAAACGCGCTGGGCGTGGCTGGCCATTAACCTGTGTACCGCGTTTATCGCCTCCCGCGTGATTGACGGCTTTGAACACACCATTTCGCAGCTGGTGGCGCTGGCCTCGCTGATGCCGATTGTGGCCGGGATTGGCGGCAATACCGGCAATCAGACTATCACGATGATTGTTCGCGCGCTGGCGCTGGAGAATATTCAGCCCGGCAACTTCGCCTTTCTGATCTTCAGAGAGATGGGCGTGGCGCTGATCAACGGCCTGGTGTGGGGCGGCATTATGGGCGGCATCACCTGGTGGCTGTATGACGATATGGCGTTAGGCGGCGTGATGATGCTGGCGATGGTGCTGAATCTGCTCGTGGCATCGATGATGGGCGTCATTATCCCGTTGACCATGACCAAACTGGGGCGCGACCCCGCGGTGGGGTCGAGCGTGATGATCACCGCCATCACCGATACCGGCGGTTTCTTTATTTTTCTTGGGCTGGCGACGATTTTTCTGCTTTAAGCCGACGCTTAATGCGGGCGGGAAGCAGCACCATGACGATAATCCCGCCCAGCACGCCAATCGCCAGATTGCCGGTTGATACCGTGGCGGCAACGGTCACCAGCATGACGACCGTTTCTGCAATCGGGGCCGTTTTCAGCGTGGCCGGCTGAAGGCTGTGCCAGCTGAAGGTTTTAACGGCGACGATGGCCATAATGCCCGCCAGCACCGCCATCGGGATGTTGGCCATCACGTCGCTGAGCGCCGTCACCAGGATCAGCAGCACGATGCCCGCAGCGAAGGTTGAAATTCGGCTTCGGCCTTTCCCCATCTCTACGTTAACGATGGTTTGTCCGATCATCGCGCAGCCCGCAATCCCACCGTAAAATCCGGCCAGAATATTGCCGACGCCTAATCCAATGCTTTCGCGGCGTTTACTTGACGGCGTCGCGGTCAGCTCATCCACCAGCTTTGCGGTCAGCAGGGATTCCAGCAGGCCGACAAACGCGATGCTCAACGCGCACGGCCAGATTATGCTCAGCGTCTGTAGATTGAGGGGGACCAGAAGTTCGCTAAGACCCGGCAAGCCGCCGCTCATGGCGCCTTCATCGCCCACGGTCGGCAGGTTTTGCCCGGTTGAAACGGTAAACAAGGTTAACAGCACAATCGCAATCAGTGGGGAAGGGATGCTTTTGAAATAGCGCGGCACCCACAGCACGATCAGTACCGTCAGCACGAACAGGCCTACAATCAGCGGGCTTCGGCTCCAGAAATGCGGAACCTGCGCAAAGAAAATCAATATCCCGAGGGCGTTAACAAACCCGGTCATGACCGACTGGGGAATAAAGCGCATCAGCCTGGCCATGCCCAGCACGCCAAACAGAATCTGAATTACGCCAGCCATGAGCACGGCGGGAAGAATGTACTGTACGCCGTGCTGATGCACCATGGGTCCAATAACCAGCGCCACGGAACCGGCCGCGGCCGTGACCATCGCCGGGCGACCACCCAGCACGGACAGGGCAAGACACAGCACCACGGAAGCGATCAGGCTGACCTTCGGGTCAACGCCCGCCACCACCGAAAATGAGATGACCTCGGGGATCAGCGCCAGGGCGGTAATCACGCCAGCCAGCGTTTCACGCGTCAGCTGTTTAGGGGAACGCAGCACGCTGGCGACACGGTTTTCGGGAGAGACAGCAGAATGGGGTAGGGACATAACGTTTCGCTGGTTAGGGCAGGCTTCCGTGCGCGCGATCACAAAACGCAACATACTAGCCAGTTAAACCGCGCTTTACCAGACGCTTCGATAATTCCTCACAAACAATCCATCATTAAATTTCACAATTACAATAATTTCGTAACCTTTAAACAATATTTAAAAGTTGTTACCGTGCCCCCGCAGCTTGTTTCACCTGCAATTTCCACGCATCAAGCACTTTTACACTAAGGCATAAATTATGAAAAAAATGACTGCCATGCTCTTTTCTCTGGCCGTGGGGCTTAACACCGTCTCTATGGCGGCGAAAGCTGACGCACCAAAAGAGCAGGAAACGGACGTCCTTTTAATCGGTGGCGGTATCATGAGCGCCACGCTGGGAACCTATCTGCAAGAACTGCAGCCGGACTGGTCAATGACCATGGTCGAGCGCCTTGATGGCGTGGCGCAGGAGAGTTCGAACGGCTGGAACAACGCCGGTACCGGCCATTCGGCACTCATGGAACTGAACTATACGCCGCAGAAAAAGGACGGTTCCATTAGTATCGAGAAGGCGGTAGAGATCAACGAGGCGTTCCAGGTATCTCGCCAGTTCTGGTCTCACCAGGTCAACAGCGGCGTACTGCACGACCCGCACTCTTTCATCAACACCGTACCGCACATGAGCTTTGTGTGGGGCGAGCAGAACGTCAACTTCCTGCGCGCGCGCTACGCCGCACTGCAGCAGAGCACGCTGTTCCGCGGAATGAAATACTCTGAAGACCACGCGCAGATTAAAGAGTGGGCTCCGCTGGTCATGGAAGGTCGTGACCCGAACCAGAAAGTGGCGGCGACCCGTACCGAAATTGGTACCGACGTCAACTACGGTGAAATTACCCGTCAGCTGGTGACGTCACTGAAGAAAAAAGAGAACTTCAACCTGCAGCTCAGCACCGAAGTGCGCGGTTTCAAGCGCAACGCGGATAACAGCTGGAGCGTGACCGTTGCCGATCTGAAAAACAACGAAGCCGAGCACGTCATCAAGGCGAAGTTTGTCTTTATCGGTGCGGGCGGTGCCGCGCTGAAACTGCTGCAGGAGTCCGGTATTCCGGAAGCGGATGACTACGCGGGCTTCCCGGTGGGCGGTCAGTTCCTGGTGTCCGATAACCCGGAAGTGGTGAATCGTCATCTGGCAAAAGTGTACGGTCAGGCTTCCGTGGGCGCGCCGCCAATGTCTGTTCCGCACATCGATACCCGTATGCTTGACGGCAAACGCGTGGTGCTGTTTGGCCCGTTCGCGACCTTCTCCACTAAATTCCTGAAAAACGGCTCCCTGTGGGATCTGCTCAGCGCAACCACCACCTCTAACGTCAAGCCGATGATGGACGTGGGGCTGGATAACTTCGATCTGGTGAAATACCTGATTAGCCAGGTGATGCTCTCTGACGACGACCGTTTCGAAGCGCTGAAAGAGTACTATCCTGAGGCGAAGAAAGAAGACTGGCGTCTGTGGCAGGCGGGTCAGCGCGTGCAGATCATCAAGCGCGATCCGAAAGAGGGTGGCGTGCTGCGTCTGGGCACCGAAGTGGTGAGCGATAAGGACGGCACCATCGCCGCGCTGCTGGGTGCGTCACCGGGTGCGTCTACCGCTGCGCCAATCATGCTGCACCTGATGGAAAAAGTGTTTAAAGATAAAGTCGCCAGTCCGGAATGGCAGGCGAAGCTGAAAACCATTATTCCATCCTACGGCACGAAGCTGAACGGTAACGTGAGCGCGACGGAGCAGGAGCTGGAATACACCAGCCGCGTACTGCAGCTGCAGTACATCAAACCGCAGGCTGCGGATGCTGCGCCAAAAGCGGAGCTGAAGCCTCAGCCGGAAAACAAACCGGTTGCGGATATCGCGCTGTAAGGTAAAAAAGCCGGGTGGCGCTGACGCCTACCCGGCCTATGTTCGGTGTTGTTTTGTAGGTCGGGTAAGGCGAAGCCGCCACCCGACTTAATTTCAACGTACGACAGCCTGCTCAATCTTCTCTTCAGCCTTCCACACGCGATACTTCACTTCCACATTTTCAGGCGTATAAACCACGATCGGCAACTTGCTGTTGTAGCGCAGCAGGCTGTTGTCGCCCAGATAGGCGGTCACAAATTTCTTCTCTTTCTTGCCATCCGGGCAGGACATCATGGTGGAGACCGGAGAGGTGACTTTATCAAAGACGTAGTAGTCGTAACCCCAGCCTTCCAGCGTTTTGCTTTCCAGCTGACCACCCAGACGATGCTGGTTGCAGTCCACTTCCAGCGTCTTGCCAATTAACAGCTCCACTTTGTAGTTCGCTTCATCCTGCTGAACCGGAAGCTGAATCACCTGACGCGTCATCCCTTTATCCGCTTTCGGATACGGGGCGACTTTTTCCAGCGGCTGCGCTTTAGGTGTTTCGCTGGCGAAAGCGCTGGTGCTGACGCACGCGGCGGCGATGAGTGCGATGGCAAATTTAGGTGCGTTTTTCATTGTCATTCCTTTATGTCAAAACGATCTTGCACAGGTTAACATAGCGACTGTGAATGATTGGTGTTATTTACTTACATTTTCAATATTAATAGCGTAATAAACCATATATTTGCCACTTAAGTGGAGATTTGTACTGGCGTGGAGTCCGGCAGGCGTTTGTGTTATTTTAGACCCTCTATAATGTTATTCATCTGTAAAAGGGAAGAGAGATGGTTCGTGCAAAACTGAAAACGCCTGAAGGCCGCAAGTTCCTCCTGGCGCTGCTGGTCGTGTTTATGATTGCTGCCGCGTGCGTGGGGCGTGCCACGATTGTTGGCGTCATCGAACAGTACAACATTCCTCTCTCTGCCTGGACAACCAGCATGTACGTCCTGCAGTCGGCGATGATCTTTGTCTACAGTCTGGTATTCACCGTTCTGCTGGCCATCCCGCTGGGCATTTTCTTCCTGGGCGGACGTGATAAACACTAGACGCCGATTTGCGATATCGAAGCCATCCTGCGGGGTGGCTTTTTTTATGCCTGATAATTTTTATTCGCCTTTCCAGGATATTCTGTTGAGAGCACCTTTGTTTACAGAAAGCAGGAGAGGCTTAATGCAATCCCGGTTTGCCACGCTCCGCCAGATCCCAAAAGGTGTCTGGGTGGTCGGTGGAGTAAGTATGTTGATGGATATCTCTTCGGAGATCATTCACAGCCTGCTGCCATTGTTTATGGTCACGACGCTGGGCGCCAGCGTCATTTTCATTGGTTTGATTGAAGGCCTGGCTGAGGCCACTGCGCTGTTTATCAAGGTGTTTTCCGGTGCCATCAGTGACTATCTGGGCAAGCGTAAAGGGCTGGCGGTTCTGGGCTACGGTCTTGGCGCGTTGAGTAAACCGTTGTTCGCTATCGCCTCTTCTTCCGGCATGATTCTGGGGGCACGCTTAATCGACCGGGTCGGGAAGGGGATCCGGGGAGCGCCGCGCGATGCGCTGGTTGCTGACGTTACGCCGCCGGAACTTCGCGGCGCGGCCTTTGGGCTGCGTCAGTCGATGGACACCATCGGCGCATTTCTCGGGCCGCTGCTGGCCGTAGGATTGATGCTGCTGTGGAACGATGATTTCCGCACGATTTTCTGGATCGCGGTGATCCCCGGCGTGCTCGCCGTGGCGCTGCTTTTCTTCGGCCTGCATGAGCCGAAAACGCCCGTCGAACATAAACGCACGAACCCCATCAAAAAAGAGAACCTCAGGCGTCTCGGGAAAGGCTGCTGGTGGGTTATTGGTCTGGGGGCCATCTTCACGCTCGCACGCTTCAGTGAAGCCTTTCTTGTTCTGCGCGCACAGCAGTCGGGGGTGCCGCTGGCGCTGATCCCGCTGGTGATGGTAGCCATGAATCTGCTCTATTTCCTCTCTGCCTATCCGTTTGGCAAGTTATCGGACCGGATGAGCCACACCCGGCTACTGCAGTGGGGTCTGGTGATGCTGATTGGAGCAGATATTGTGCTGGCGCTGAGCACCCACTGGGCTGGAATGCTTCTGGGCGTTGCGCTTTGGGGAGTGCATATGGGGATGACGCAGGGGCTGCTGGCGGCAATGATCGCAAAAACGGCGCCTGCGGATCTGCGCGGTACCGCCTACGGCATTTTTAGTCTGGTCAGCGGCGTGGGATTGTTAGTCGCCAGCCTGGGGGCAGGAGCCATCTGGGAAACGTTTGGGGCGGAATATACGTTTTATGCCGGGGCGGTGATTTGTCTGGTAACGCTTGTGTACCTGCGCAAAACGCCGGACGAGGCGAAATAAAAAACCAGCCATAAGAGGCTGGTTTTCAATGTATTTTTGGTCGGCACGAGAGGATTTGAACCTCCGACCCCCGACACCCCATGACGGTGCGCTACCAGGCTGCGCTACGTGCCGACGCATAGAAAGAATACTACTCGATTCCGTTTTGAATGCAAGGAAATCCGTCGCTAACTGGTTTATTATTAATCAGTTAGCGACAAAACGCTTCTCATCCGTCAGGACCTGCAGCAGCAGGCTCAGCTGCGGTTTCTGGTCTTTCAGCCGCTCACCCTGCAGGTTATACGTCTGATAATTCCCGTTGCTGTTCAGCACCAGCGTCAGCTTCGGCGTGGTCACCACCAGCGTATTATTCCCTGCTGCCGTAACCCAGTTATGGCGGCGCGCGGCGCTGAAGAGATCCTGGCCCTGCGAATACTCGTTTGCCGGCGTGCTGACGTGCAGCAGGCGTTGCATCAGGGTGGTCATCACATCTTTATGCTCGGTAAGCATAGTGATGCGCTGCGCCGGGGTGCCCGGCCAGTGGATGACCAGCGGAACCTGCAGGTTAGGGCGTGACCAGCTCATGCTCTTCGTCTCGTCACCTAACGGGACGCCATGGCCTGCCGTCACGATCACCACGGTGTTGTCCAGCTTGCCGGACTCACGTAGCGCGTCAAGCACGCGGGCAATCTGCGCATCAACATCACCCGCCGCGCGGCCGTAGCGGCGCGCGAAATCACTCTTGTTGCTGTTAGCAAGCGTTGTACCGTTAAAGGCAACCCATGAGAACCAGCGGTTATCTTCCTGGGCATAGCGCTGCAGCCAGTTTATCCATTGGCTGGCGGTCTGCGCATCGGACTGATTCTGTGCCGCCGGCAGTGAGAAATCAGACAGCAGCGCCTGGCGGTAGAGCGGGCTGTTAAAGCCATCGGATGAGAACAACCCTAACTGATAGCCCTGCTGATTCAGCCCGGTGATCAGCGCCGCAGGCGTGCGGGTAGAGAGTACGCCGTCCATGTATCCGGCTGAAATGCCATAGAAGAGGCCAAAGATGCCCGCGTCGGTTGTGTTACCGGAGCTCATGTGCTGAGTAAACGTGACGTTTTGACTCGCGAAATTGGCCAGGGCTGGCATCTGCTTCTCATAACGGGAATAGTTCAGGCCGTCGACGGTGATGAGCAGGACGTTTTGCCCGCGGCCCATATCGCGATAGCGCAGGTCGCTCAGAGGATACTGCACGCTGACGGCTTCCGGGTTACCCTGCTCGATAAGACGGCGCTGGTACTCCTGCGCATCAAGCAGGCCATGTTTCTCGAGGAAGCGACGGGCCGTCATCGGGTACGAGAGCGGCAGGTTCGCGCGCTGCATAGTAATAGGACGATAGAAGTTCGCATCCGCCCAGATATACATGATGTGCGAACTGATAAAGGAGACGAAGAAGAGCGCGGCGACGGGCTTCGCGTAATGGCGTCGGCGGGTCAGGCTACGCAGTTTTTGCCAGCTCCAGGTGGCAAACAGCATCTCAATCAACAGGATCACCGGGACGCTGATAAACATCAGCTGCCAGTCGCGGGCCGTTTCGTTCTGGTCGGGGTTAATCACCAGCTCCCAGACGATGGGGTTGAGATGCAGGTGGAAGCGGGTGAACACTTCACTGTCGATAAGCAGCAGCGTCATCCCCACAGTCGCAAGGATGGCGGACAAGAATCGCATCAGACGCTGCGACATGACGATAAACGTCAGGGGGAACAGGATCAGCAGATAGGTGGCGAAAACCAAAAAGCTAAAGTGACCGACAACGCTTATCCAGGAGTAGATACGCCCGGTGAGCGTTGTTGGCCAGTCTGCGACAAACAGATAACGACAGCCAATGACCGTCGCCAGCAGAATGTTGAACAGGGCAAACCAGTGCCCCCAGCTGACCATCTGGGAGACTTTTTCACGGTAGCGCTGACGATTCGTCACCATAAACTGTTGTTCGTATCCCTTAATGGGCCGGGTCGTTGCTGACGGACGACTGTAAAGCCTGGGCGAAAGATTTTGCGATCGCCTGACGCTGAGCCGGAGCAACGCTGGTGTTAATCAGGTTGGTGACCATATTTCCCAAAACCATCAGGGAGAGATCGGTCGGCGTTTTATGTTTTTCCAGTACGTTGACCAGCTCACTGAGCAGTTGTTCAACGTGTTCATCACTGTAGCGGGAATGTTGTGGCATAAATCAAAATCAGTTTGTTGATGAAAGGGCAACATATTACCGTAGCAACAGCTTTTTTTCCCCTTTTTTATCTGTTGTTGCACACATGTCCTGGTGGTGGTTGAATACCGCCCGGTCTAAAAGGAGAGTTTATCATGAGTCTGGAAATCAACCAGATTGCCCTGCACCAGCTTATCAAGCGCGATGAGCAAACCCTCGAAGTGGTGCTACGCGATTCGTTACTGGAACCTACGGCGACCGTTGTGGAGATGATGGCAGAGCTGCATCGCGTCTACAGCGCCAAAAATAAAGCCTATGGGCTGTTCAGCGAAGAGAGTGAACTGGCCGATAGCCTGCGCCTGCAGCGCCAGGGTGAAGAGGATTTCCTGGCGTTTAGCCGTGCGGCAACCGGGCGTCTGCGCGATGAGCTGGCAAAATATCCGTTCGCCGACGGCGGGATCGTGCTGTTCTGCCACTACCGCTACCTGGCGGTCGAGTACCTGCTGGTTACCGTGCTGAATAACTTAAGCAGCATGCGCGTGAACGAGCAGCTGGATATCAGCTCGACGCATTATCTGGATATCAACCATGCGGATATCGTGGCGCGTATTGATTTGACCGAGTGGGAAACCAACCCGGAGTCGACCCGCTACCTGACTTTCCTGAAGGGACGCGTGGGCCGCAAAGTGGCGGATTTCTTCATGGACTTCCTCGGTGCCAGTGAAGGGCTTAACGCCAAAGCGCAGAACAAAGGGCTGCTCCAGGCGGTTGACGATTTCACAGCCGAAGCGCAGCTTGATAAATCTGAGCGCCAGACGGTGCGCCAGCAGGTTTACAGCTACTGCAACGAACAGCTGCAGGCTGGGGAAGAGATTGAGCTGGAGTCGCTGTCAAAAGAGCTGGCGGGCGTCAGCGAAGTCAGCTTCCAGGAATTTACCGCAGAGAAGGGCTATGAGCTTGAAGAGAGCTTCCCGGCGGATCGCAGCACGCTGCGTCAGTTAACCAAGTTTGCCGGCAGCGGCGGCGGGTTAACCATCAACTTTGATGCGATGCTGCTGGGGGAACGTATCTTCTGGGATCCGGCCACCGATACGCTGACCATTAAGGGGACGCCGCCGAATCTGCGCGATCAGCTTCAGCGCCGCACCTCGGGCGGTAAATAACAGGCACAAAAAACCCCGCAGAAGCGGGGTTTTTTTCGACAGGTTTGCGATTACGCGCGAACGAAGTCGATGTGAGTCAGTTTTGGCTTGAACGCGTGACGCTGAACAGCCTGAACTTTCACTTTTTCTTCTTTACCGCCAACAACGATGGTCAGAACTTCGCTGTAGAATTCAGCTTTGGTCTGCAGGTTCCACAGTTTGTCGTGATCCAGTTCGATTGCAACTGGAGCAGCTTCGCCACCGTAAACGATAGCCGGGAACTTGTTAGCGGTACGCAGGCGGCGGCTCGCACCCTTACCCTGCACGTTACGTACTTCTGCTTCGATAGTGAACATTGATTTCTCTCTGTATTTAAAACCCTACTACAGGCGACCCAGCAGCAGGTGAGTGTTCTGCCTCACGGATGTGAAGCGGGCGGCATTTTATACTCAAATGCCCCTCACATCAATGAAAAGTCCCGCTAACCGCGCAATTCGTTGGCGCGACGGAAGCGACCTTCGTAGTCAAAGAGCTTCTCGCGCACCTGCCAGTACTGGCCTTTCTTACGGGCGACGACAAAATCCGGATGGCGCAACAGCACCTGCTGGCGCACGATATCGGCCACGGTGATCCAGCGCAGGGGCACGCCCGGGGTGCGGGTGTGCGGGCGAATAAACAGCTGTTCGAAGGCCGTTCGCTGGGCAGGCGTCTGGACCCGGAAGCGCTCGCTGACGTCCGCCCCGTCCTCGTCGTAATAGGTGATTTTCAACCATTCGCCTTTTTCATCGGCGCCGGGCTGTAGCGCCATGCCGGAACAGCGCAGCACCAGCGCATCTTTCAGCTTTAGCGCCGCTTTCAGCATGTCGTCCGGGTCAACCAGCACCGTGTCGCACTCCCGACAGCGGCGAGCGGCAATGTCATTTTCGGCGTTGCACTGCGGGCAGTTTTTGAAGCGGAAACGAAAATCGCACTGCTCGCGATGCCCTTCATCATCTTCAAACCAGCCCTGACAGCGGCGGCCAAAATGTTCGATCAGCGTGCCGTCGGCGGTGGTTTTGCCCCAGAAGGTGTTGGCAAACCCGCAGGCAGGGCAAAAGACCTGCACGGGCACGTTGTCGCTTTTTCCTTTTGGCGCGCCGACCTCAGGCGTATAGAGATCGTGCGGGTTACCGGCATAATCCAGAATCAGGCAGTCGGTTTTCCCCGGCGCCAGACGCAGGCCGCGGCCAACAATTTGCTGATACAGACTGACCGATTCGGTCGGGCGCAAGATAGCGATCAGGTCGACGTGCGGGGCGTCAAAGCCGGTAGTCAACACCGACACGTTAACCAGATAGCGGAACTGCTGGGCTTTAAAGGCCTCAATCAGGCGGTCGCGCTCCGGGCCGGGCGTCTCGCCGGTGATGAGCGCCGCGTCGCCGGAGGGCAGTAACCCGGTGATTTCGCGCGCGTGCTCAACGGTGGCGGCAAAGATCATCACCCCTTTACGCGTCGCGGCGAACTCCTCAATCTGGCTGATGATATGCGGCGTAATGCGCTTTTGCTTTTTCAGCTCCAGGTTAAGATCCGCTTCGCTGAATAACCCGTTGCTCTGCGCCTGCAGGCGGCTGAAATCGTACTGCACCACCGGCATATCCAGCCGTTCAGGTGGCGTCAGGTAGCCATGTTTAATCATGTAGCGCAGCGGAAGCTCGTAGATGCAGTCGCTAAACAGGGCCTTGTCATCGCCGCGCACCATGCCGTGATAATGGTAACGATAGATCCAGCCTTTACCCAGACGAAACGGGGTCGCCGTCAGGCCCAGCAGGCGCAGGTGAGGGTTCACGTCTTTCAGGTGCGTCAGGATTTGCTGATACTGGCTGTCGTCGTCATCGCTGATGCGGTGACACTCGTCGACAATCAGCAGCGAAAATTCGCTGCGAAACAGATCCAGATTGCGGGCCACCGACTGCACGCTGCCAAACACCACCTTGCCGTGGCTCTCTTTACGCTTTAGACCGGCGGCGAAAATGTCGGCTTCCAGTCCAAGTGCACAATACTTGGCATGGTTTTGCGCGACGAGCTCTTTAACGTGCGCCAGCACCAGCACGCGGCCACGGGCCAGACGCGCCAGTTCGGCAATGACCAGGCTTTTGCCTGCACCGGTCGGGAGCACAATCGCCGCCGGCTCGCGATGTTTACGGAACCAGGCGAGGGTGGCGTCAACGGCTTCCTGCTGATAGGGACGAAGTGTAAAAGTCATGGTGTCTCGGTTTCGTTATTCCGCACATATACCCGTCATACTTCAAGTTGCCTGTGCGTTGGCTGCACTCGTTCACCCCGGTCACTTACTTATGTAAGCTCCCGGGGATTCACTCCTTTGCCGCCTTCATGCAACTCGAATTATTTAGGGTATAGATAGTATGCCACGAAACTTTTTCCCTTGAGTGGCGCAACCAGACCATTATACTGAACCGTTCCAGACTGCTTCTATTTTCGGACCTGTTGTCCGACTTCCTGCACCATTAAGGCTAAAAAGATTTCATGCGACTTGATAAGTTTATCGCTCAGCAACTCGGCGTAAGCCGCGCTATTGCCGGGCGCGAAATTCGCGCCAGCCGCGTTACCGTGGATGGCGACATTGTGAGAGACAGCGCGTTCAAACTGCAACCTGACCATCAGGTGGAGTACGACGGCAATCCGCTGACCCAGCAGCACGGTCCTCGCTACTTCATGCTCAATAAGCCGGAAGGCTACGTCTGCTCAACGGACGATCCGGATCACCCGACGGTGCTCTATTTCCTCGACGAACCGGTGGCGCACAAGCTGCATGCCGCAGGCCGCCTCGACATCGACACCACCGGTCTGGTGCTGATGACCGACGACGGTCAGTGGTCGCATCGCATCACCTCTCCACGCCACCACTGCGAGAAAACCTATCTGGTCACGCTGGAGTCACCGGTGTCGGATGACACGGCTGAGCACTTCGCGAAAGGCGTGCAGCTGCATAATGAAAAAGATCTGACTAAACCGGCGGTGCTTGAAGTCATCACCCCGACGGAGGTCCGTCTGACCATCAGCGAAGGGCGCTACCATCAGGTGAAACGTATGTTTGCCGCGGTGGGGAACCACGTTGTTGGCCTGCATCGCGAACGGATTGGTGCGATTGAACTCGATCCCGACCTTGCGCCAGGCGAATACCGTCCGTTAACGGAAGAAGAGATCGCCAGCGTCGGTCTGCCTTCGCACTAATTTCAGGAGAACCCTGTGACCATCAGGCCACACTCGTCGTTCAAAATCGTCTTCATTCTTGGCCTGCTGGCCATGCTGATGCCGCTGTCTATTGATATGTACCTGCCCGCGCTGCCGGTCATTTCCGCGCAGTTTGGCGTCCCGGCGGGCAGCGCGCAGATGACGCTCAGCACCTATATTCTCGGCTTTGCCCTTGGCCAGCTGTTTTATGGCCCGATGGCGGACAGCCTTGGACGCAAGCCCGTCATTCTGGGCGGGACGCTGGTCTTTGCGGCCGCTGCGGTTGCCTGTGCGCTGGCCCAGACCATCGATCATCTGATTATCATGCGCTTCTTCCATGGTCTGGCGGCGGCAGCGGCAAGCGTGGTGATTAACGCCCTGATGCGCGATATCTACCCGAAGGAAGAGTTCTCCCGCATGATGTCGTTCGTGATGCTGGTGACGACGATTGCGCCGCTGGTGGCGCCAATGGCGGGTGGTGCGGTGCTGGTGTGGTTCAGCTGGCATGTGATTTTCTGGATCCTGGCCCTGGCCGCGCTGCTGGCCTCGGCAATGATCTTCTTCTTTATAGATGAAACGCTTCCCGTCGAGCGCCGCCAGAAGTTTCACATCCGTACCACCATCGGCAACTTTGCCTCGCTGTTTCGCCACAAGCGCGTGCTCAGCTATATGCTGGCAAGCGGGTTCAGCTTTGCCGGAATGTTCTCTTTCCTGAGCGCCGGGCCGTTTGTCTACATCGAGCTTAACCACGTGTCGCCGCAGCACTTCGGCTATTACTTTGCGCTTAACATCGTCTTCCTGTTCATCATGACCATCATCAACAGCCGCTTTGTCCGGCGGGTGGGGGCGCTGAACATGTTTCGCGCGGGGCTGTGGATCCAGTTTGTGATGGCGATCTGGCTGGTGGTGAGCGCGTTTCTGGGCGTGGGCTTCTGGGCGCTGGTGGTCGGCGTAGCGGCCTTTGTCGGCTGCGTGTCGATGGTGTCGTCCAATGCGATGGCGGTGATTCTGGATGAGTTCCCGCACATGGCGGGGACCGCCTCTTCCCTGGCGGGGACGTTCCGCTTCGGCATCGGCGCTATCGTTGGCGCGTTGCTTTCTATGGCCACCTTTACGACGGCATGGCCCATGCTGTGGGCGATGGCTTTTTGCGCAACCAGCTCGATACTCTTCTATCTTTACGCCAGTCGACCGCGAAAAGCGGCCCACTAAAACACAGAGAAGGCCCGGCAGGGCCTTTTTTGTTGATGCATATCAACCAAACCCCCGTTCGTTTATGCCGTGTTTGTTTATTTTATGTAAAATCTATTTGTGTAAAAAGTCACATCATTGTATTCAAAAAGGTTGAGTTAGATCGCAGAAACGGGTACATATAGCGCCGACGCGAGCCTGAATACCGATAAAAAAGTGCTGAATAGTGCAGGCTGGCGATGATGTGTTACTATAAATGTAAATAAATTGTGAAGTAAATTTTGCTTCCGGGGAACGAACGTGAATACATTACAACTTTCTATTGTCCATCGCTTGCCCCAGAGCTATCGCTGGTCGGCGGGTTTTGCTGGTTCGAAAGTTGAACCGATTCCGCAAAACGTCGCGGGCTGTGAAAACTGCCTGGTGGCGCTCAAGCTGCTGAGCCCGAGCGATGAAAATGCATGGCGGGTGATGGAGCGTCTCAGTCAGGCCCTGACGGATATCGAAGTGGACAGCTCCGTGCTGGAATGCGAAGGGGAGCCGTGCCTGTTTGTGAAAAGCCAGGACGAGTTTGCTGCCACCTGCCGCCTGAAAAATTTTGGCGTTGCTATTGCAGAGCCTTTCTCCGGCCAGTATCCATTCTGAGCGCTAGTCTGACGACAACAGCTGGCGCGTGTAGCGCTGCGTTGGCGCGTTAAATACGCGCTTGCACTCTCCCTGCTCGACCACCTCTCCCTGTCGCAACACAATCACCTGATGGCATAGCGCCCGCACCACCTGCAAATCATGGCTGATAAAGATATAGGCCAGCCGGTGCTTTTCCTGTAGCCCTTTAAGCAGCGCCAGGATCTGCGCCTGTACGGTCCTGTCCAGAGACGACGTCGGTTCATCCAGAATAATTAGCTCTGGTTTCAGGATCAGCGCGCGGGCAATGGCGATACGCTGGCGCTGCCCGCCGGAAAATTCCGCAGGATAGCGGTGGCGCGTCTCGGGATCTAAACCCACTTCAACCATTACCCGCATGACCTCCTGCTCGCGCTGCTGCGCGCTCAGGCCGGGCTGATGGACGCGCAGGCCCTCTTCGACAATCTGTAACACGCTGAGCCGCGGGTTAAGCGAGGAGTTGGGATCCTGAAAGACCACCTGCATGCGAGGACGTACGGGCAGCATCTGCCGCCGGTTCCAGCGGTGCAGCGGCATGCCGTCAAACAGAATTTCGCCCTGTGAGGCAATTAAGCGCAGCAGCGCCAGACCGGTGGTGCTTTTACCCGAGCCGGATTCGCCCACCAGCCCGAGGGATTCGCCCGGGCGCAGCGAGAAGCGGATATTTTTTAACACCGGGTTGCGATCGACAATGCGGCGCAGAATACCTTTGCGGATCGGGAACGAGACGGACAGATCCTCAACGCGCAGCAGCGGCGTGCTGTCAGCGTCGAGGGGAACCGGGTCGCCGGAGGGTTCGCTGTCGAGCAGGCGCTGCGTATAGGGGTGTTGCGGCGCGCTCAGCAGCGTGGACGCCGCATTCTGTTCAACACAGCGGCCGTTTTGCATCACCGCGACGCTGTCGGCCAGCTTTCTCACAATGCTCAGGTTGTGCGTGATAAACAGCAGGCTCATGTTTAGCTCGTCACGCAGGTCCCGCAGCAGCGTCAGTATTTGCGCCTGTACCGTCACGTCCAGCGCCGTTGTGGGCTCGTCGGCAATCAACAGCTCGGGGCGCGTCAGTAGCGCCATGGCGATCATCACGCGCTGGCGTTCGCCGCCGGAGAGCTGATGCGGAAAATCATTCAGCCGTTTGGCCGCATTGCGTATGCCTGTGCGTTCAAGACAATCCAGAATTTCTCCCCGCGCGGCCTCTTTGCGCATCCCACGGTGCAGGGAGAGCACTTCATAGAGCTGTTTTTCCAGGCTGTGCAGCGGGTTAAGCGACACCATCGGCTCCTGAAAGATCATCGCGATTTTGTTGCCGCGAATGCCGCGCAGGGTCTGTTCGTCGGCGTGCAGCAGCGAACGGCCGTGAAAAAGGATATCCCCTTGCGGGTAGCTCACCGGCGGAGAAGGCAGCAGCCGCAGGATGGAGAGTGCCGAAACGCTCTTGCCTGAACCCGACTCACCCACCAGGGCCAGCGTTTCACCGCGCTGGATCTGCAGCGTCAGGTCGCTGACCACGGTGCGCGTCTCGTCCTGTTTTGAAAAGGCAATCGACAGGTTATCAATACGGAGCAGGGGCTGGGTCATTTTAAACCGCCTTGTTCGGATCAAAGGCATCGCGCACGGCTTCGCCAATAAAAATCAGCAGCGACAGCAGCACGGCCACGGAAAGAAAGGCGGCGATGCCTAACCACGGCGCCTGCAGGTTGTTCTTGCCCTGCAGCAGCAGTTCGCCGAGCGACGGGGAACCCAACGGTAGCCCGAAACCGAGAAAATCCAGTGAGGTGAGGGTGGTGATGGAGCTGCACAGAATAAACGGCAGGAAGGTGAGCGTTGCCACCACGGCGTTGGGCAGCATATGGCGGAAGATGATCCCGCGGTCGCTCACGCCAAGCGCCTGCGCGGCACGAATATAGTCGAAATTACGGGTGCGCAGAAACTCGGCCCTGACCACACCGACAAGCGCCATCCAGCCGAACAGGACGGTAATGCCTAATAACCACCAGAAGTTGGGCTGTACGACGCTGGAAAGCAGGATGATCAGAAAGAGCGTCGGCACGCCTGACCAGACCTCAATCACCCGCTGGCCCCAGAGGTCAATTTTCCCGCCGTAGTAGCCCTGAATGGCACCCGCCACGACGCCCATCACGCTGGAGAAGATCGTCAGCATCAGCCCAAAGAGAAGCGAAATACGCGTGCCATACAGGATGCGCGCCAGCACGTCGCCGCCGTTTGCATCCGTTCCCAGCCAGTTTTGCGCGGAGGGCGGGGAAGGGAAGGGGGTCGTGGTGGCGAAGTTAATGCTGTTTGCGCCAAAACGCACCGGCGCCCAGAGCGCCCAGCCGTGCTGCTCAATCTGCTGGCGAAGCCACGGATCCTGATACTCCGCCGGCGTCGCAAACGGGCCGCCAAAGTCGCTTTCGTTGTAATTGGCGATGACCGGCACGTACCAGCGATCGTTAAAATGCACCAGCAGCGGTTTATCGTTAGCGATCAGTTCTGAAAACAGGCTTAAGACAAACAGCACGGCAAAAATCCACAGCGACCAGTAGCCGCGGCGGTTGTGGCGAAAGCGGGCCCAGCGGGCCTGGTTGACGGGGCTTAAACGCGGCATCATCGGCCCTCAAAATCGATTCGGGGATCGACCAGCGTATAGCTGATATCGCTGATGATATTCAGCAGCAGGCCAATCAGGGTGAAAATATAGAGCGTGCCGAACATTACCGGATAATCACGCGACACGGTGGCCTCATAGCCCAGCAGGCCCAGACCGTTAAGCGAGAACATCACCTCTATCAGCAGCGAGCCGGTAAAAAACATACTGATGAACGTGGCCGGAAATCCGGCGATCACCAGCAGCATGGCGTTGCGGAACACGTGCTTCCACATGATCTGCTTTTCGCTCACGCCTTTAGCGCGGGCCGTGACGACGTACTGTTTACGAATTTCATCGAGAAAGGCGTTTTTGGTCAACATGGTCAGGGCCGCAAACCCGCCAATGACCGTGGCCAGAACCGGCAGCGTGATATGCCAGAGGTAGTCGGTGATTTTCTGGTACCACGGCAGGGAGCTGAAATCGGCGGAGACGAGCCCCCGCAGCGGGAAGAGATCAAAATAACTGCCCCCGGCAAAAAAGACGATCAGCAGAACGGCGAACAGAAACGCCGGGATGGCATAGCCGATAATGATGAACGTGCTGCTCCAGATATCGAACCGGCTGCCGTTGTACACCGCTTTGCGGATCCCAAGCGGTATAGAGACCAGATAGATGATCAGCGTACCCCACAGCCCGAGCGTGATCGAAACCGGCAGGCTTTGCTTGATCAGCGTCAGCACTGACGCACTGCGAAACAGGCTATCGCCAAAATCAAAGCGGATGTAATCCCAGAGCATCTTGAAATAGCGCTCGTGAATCGGTTTATCAAAGCCGTAGCGGTGGGTGATCTCGGCGATCACCTCCGGATCCAGCCCGCGTCCGCCGCGGTAATGGCTTTCGCTGATATTCCCTACGCCGGTTCGCGCATGGCTGGCGCCCATCCCTTCACCGCCGCCGCCCGGCATGCCGCCGCTGTTGCCAAATTCTATGGCGGCAATGGCCTGATCGACCGGCCCACCGGGAGCGATTTGCACAATAAAAAAGTTAATCGTGATGATGGCCCACAGGGTGGGGATGACCAGCAGCAGACGGCGGAGAAGATAGGCACCCATGATAATTCCTTATCGCCGCTCAGCGGGAAGTCTGGCGGCTTTGTTAACGTCATACCACCAGGTGTCAAAGCCCAGAGAATAGACCGGGCGCACGGCAGGCACGGAGAACTTATCCCAGCGCGCAAGGCGATCTTCGCCCATATACCACATCGGCAGCATGTAGTAGTTCCAGGTTAAGACCCTGTCGAGGGCGCGCCCGAGCGGCACGAGCTTGTCTTTATCCCCCTGCGCCGCCACGATTTTCGCAATCAGCGCATCAATCGCCGGGCTTTTTACCCCCGGCGCATTGTACGAGGAGTCGATGTAGCTGGAGGCCCAGGAGATTTGCAGGTCCGAGCTAGGCCACGGCTGCGCGGGCCACAGGCGCTGCATCATGTCGTAATCACGGCTGCGCATGCGGCTGGTGATCTGCGCGTTATCAACCTGGCGAATGTTCATGGTCACGCCCAGCCGCTCAAGGTTGTGCTTAAACGGCAGCACCCACTGGTCGTTGCCCCCGGACGAGAGCAGCAGTTCAAAGCTGAGAGGCTTGCCCGTTTTGGCATCCACACGTTTTTGATTCTTCAGGTGCCAGCCTGCGTCATCCAGCAGCTTGCTGGCTTTGAGCAGGTTGTCGCGGTCGTAACCGTCACCCTTCGATGCGGGCGGCTGAAACACCGTTGTAAACACCTCTGGCGGTACCTCTGCTTTAAGGGGGGCCAGCAGAACCAGCTCGTCGGCTTTCGGATAATCGCGCGCGGCGTATTCGGTATTCTGAAAATAGCTGTTGGCGCGGCTATAAGCCCCGTAAAACATCGCTTTGTTCATCCACTCAAAATCAAAGGCCAGGGAGATGGCTTCCCGCACCCGGCGGTCATTAAATACCGGACGCTGAATATTAAACGCCAGCCAGCGGGTGTCCTGGGCAGATTCATTTTTGTGTTCGTCTTTGACGATATAGCCTTTGGCGAAATTTTTGCCGATATAGCGGGTCGCCCAGTTTTTGGCGCTGCTCTCGACGCGCAAATCGAATGCCCCGGCTTTGAACGCTTCAAACGCCACGTTATCGTCGAGGTAGTAATCATAGCGAAGGGTGTCGAAGTTCCAGCGTCCGCGGTTGACCGGCAGATTGGCCGCCCAATAGTCTTTGACGCGGGAATAAACGACATATTGCCCCATTCGCCAGTCGGTAATGCGGTAGGGGCCGCCAGCCAGAGGAGGCGTTGAAAGCGGGTCGCTCAGCTTATGATTTTTCCAGAACGATTCCGGCATCACCGGCAGCGAGAACAGGCTGAGCATATTCTCTTTGTTCGGTTCGTTCAGCTCAATGCGCACAGTGAGCGGCGCGATGGCTCTGACCGACGCGCCTTTATATACGATGCGGAACTGGGGGACGCCTTCGGTCATGAATTTATGGAAGGTGAACGCAACGTCGCTGGCCTTCACCGGTGTGCCATCGTGAAAACGTGCCCGCGGGTTCAGCGAGATTTCCGCCCAGGCGAAGTTATCGGCGTAACGCACGTTCTCGGCAATCAGCGGATAGTAGCTGCCGGGCTCGTCATCGGAGGTGACAAAGAGCGTATCGTAAAGCGATTCCGTACGCGCGGCCGCCACGCCGCGCAGGGCGTAGCGGTTGAAGTTGTCGAAGGTTCCCGTGGCGGAAAGCGTGACCTTACCGCCTTTTGGCGCGGCAGGGTTGACGTAATCGAAGTGCGTAAAATTGACCGCGTATTTCGGCTCGCCAATCACCGCGAAGGCGATATTCTCTTTGATGGTTTGCGCCTGGCTGGACAGGCTCGTGAATGCCAACATCAGCAACATAAAGCGCATAAGCATCTCGCGGCAGCTCCCTCTCTACAGACCGGCTCGGTTAAGCTGAATAATAAGTGACGTCACGGGCAATGTGAAATTAATCGCCTTCGGGCGAAATATCAGGCCGCCATTCGCGGAACTGCGCCAGCGGCATCGGGCGGCTAATCCAGTATCCCTGCAGGAAGTTAACGCCGTGTTCGCGCAGCCAGGCCGCCTGTTCCGGCGTCTCTACCCCTTCGGCGACGGTCGACATATTCAGTCGTCTTGCCAGCGTCAGAACGGCATCCAGCACCGGCGACGTCACGGTCTCGGTACCGATCGCATTAACAAAACCACGGTCGATTTTGAGATAGTCCATGGTGAAATGCTCAAGGTAAATCAGCGCGCTGTGGCCGGTACCAAAATCATCAATGGCGATTTCAAACCCTTCGTTATGCAGCCATTCGAAAAGGGTGTTGGCCTCCCGATGGTTGAGCATATCGCGCTCGGTAATTTCCAGCACGATCTGGAAGTAATCCGGCGGCAGCAGGGCTTTGAAGGTGCGCATATCGTCCTTGAAGCTTTCCGCATGCAGATGCCCCGGTGCAATGTTAATACCCACCTTTGCGCCCGGAGGTAACAGCGTTTGTAACACGGGCGCATCGTGAATGATAAGGTCAAAGAGATGCAGCGTCAGCGGGACAATCAGCTTCTGTGCTTCGGCAAAATTGATAAACGCGTCCGGCGGAATTTCCCCCATTGTCGGGTGTTTCCAGCGCATCAGGACTTCAAGCCCGGTCATCCTGAGCGATTTGGCATCGACGACGGGCTGATAAACCACATAAAACTGACCGCGCTTTATAGCGCTTAAAATTTCTTTACCCGGGTTGAGCCGAATGCTGAGGATGTAGTAGTTAAGCGATCCGGCACAAATCCCGCATACCAGCCCGAAGAACAGCGCGTAGAGAATTTCATCGCTGGTCCATGCGTCCGCATACAGGTTGATGGTCAGGGGGAGGTCTTTCAGCGTCGCCGTGCGGACCGGGATGTCATGCAAGTCGCGGGTATGAACCAGCGTGCTGGACCGCGTCGACAAGGCGTTATCGCCGATAATGATAGCGATACCCGCGAACTCGTCCTGGCGCTCAGTATAAAGCAGGTAAGGCGTCAGATTAATATTCACAGAAGTGAACACCCCGCCGTCCTTCACTAATGGGTTGCGGTACCAGATCGCAATCGCAGGTTCATCAGGCAGCATGGGGGTACCCGGAAGCAACGCCATATCGATCTGTTTATTGATGTTCAGCTCAGGTATGAGCGTCTCCATCGGGGCATTCATCGGGCCTGTTGCCGAGGAGCAGAATGCCATCTTGTCCCGGACCAGCAGGAAGGCGCGAACGTTAATGCTGAAGGCCGCGCGTGAGGTGAGTTCCTGGTTGACGTCCTGGCACGTGTTCAGCGTGAGAGGCTGGAGGACATTGACCGCTTTTTTTAGGTCTTCGAAATAGCTCCCCATGTAGGCGCTCACATCATTCACCAGGGTGTCGAATTTGACTTCCCGCTTGTGGTAACTCCACGAAAATTGCAGGGAACCCAGGAGCAGGGCGGTGATGAGACCCGTGATAATACTGAGGATCAGTATTTTACGATTACTGGAGAAGTAGCGGGTGAGCATAGACGTCGTGATTCCTGAAAAGCCGCTTGATGTATTCAGTGTAACGGGCAAAAAAAAACACTGCCGAAGCAGTGCTTTTTTTCATCATATCGCCAGCCAAGGGATAACCAACGATACAATAGTTATATTAACTGCGGGTCAGTACGCGGCGCGCTTCGTTATAACGCTTCTTCCAGTACGGTTCGTTCATGCTGGAAATGGTCACACCGCTGCTGGTGGAGGCATGTACGAACTGGTCATTACCAATGTAGATGCCAACATGTCGACCTGTAGACCCCGCGCGGAACAGAACTAAATCGCCGGTGCGCAGTTTGGTACGTGAAATCGACTTGCCCATCTCCTGCTGTTCATAGGTTGAACGCGGAAGATCTAACCCAAATTGCTCGCGGAACGTACGCTGTACAAAACCGGAACAATCAATACCTGTTTTCGTGCTGCCGCCAAGACGATAACGCACGCCTTTCCAGTCAGCATACTGGTCCATAATGCGGGATTTCACGTCCAGATTACGTACCATATTTTCAAATTCATCCTGAGAGGCTTGCAGTGAAGAGGAATCTTCCATTCCCACAACACGCGTCTCAGGATGCATATTCTTCGCGGTGTTCGATGTACTACATGCAGATAACAGTACCGCGACTGCTATCGCCGGGATCCCCCGCAAGATATATCTCAGAAACGGTTGAGATTTGACCATTTTGTTTATTTTCCCTTGAAGTCCTTAACGACAAATATCGTTATAAAAATGCCAAACGTGACGAGACTAATTATCTGTTCACATCGAGACAATTCTTTCTGGTCACATTTGTGGCATAGCGCACAAAATTATTCACCATCGAAATAATTATCCCTATGGGGCAAAACGAGTTCGAGATTAACCGATTGCCAGGGGTATTGCGAGTAAAAAAAGCCTTTTTTTTATAAGAAAATGTGATACAGAAAGTAAAAATCCGTAATTGCTTAAAATGCGGTCAGATCCGACGCGTGATCGCGCAATTGCTTCATTTTTATCATGAATGTGATGACAAGAATATGACAGAGGGAAAAGATCGTGGCGGGAAGGCTATCGGGGATCATGTCGATCCCTGATAGCTCACGTTAATTTAGGTTAGTTATTTGTTTAATTGTTGTTGCGCTCTACCGGGAAGATAGCGATCGAACAACGCTATTATCCTGTCGCTCAGCGGGGTCATTAAACACCACGGCAGCGCAATCAGCGCAACGGAGAGCGAACCGACAGCAATATCGGTGAACCAGTGAGCGCCAATCATTACGCGCGGGAAGGCAAAAACCACAAAAATAATCAGGGCTATGGCAAACGCTTTTCGGCCGAAATAGCGAAGCATGACTGCGGAAAAAATGAGCAGCATCATGCCGTGATCGCCGGGGAAACTGTCCTTCGACGCATCTTTTGTTGGAATATGCAGCAGCTCACTGACGCGATAAATATCGGTGAAAAAGAGCGTAGGGCTGGAACGCTTAACCGGAATTATCGCGGTAGCCAGCTGATTAATGACGACAGCAAACAGCAGCATTACCAGACCGATAATCAGAATACGCCGACGTCCCGCTTTATCCTCTTTCAGCCAGAAAGAGAGCATCAGGCAGCCCATGGCCAGCAGCGAGAAACCGTCGAAGGCGCGGTTGTTGGTGATGGCCACCAGCCACAGGAATGCGTCGCTCTTCACCAGCGCCTGGTTGAAGAAGTGAAAGATGCCAGAATCCAGGGGGAACCAGAAACCATGATTCGCCGGGATATACCAGGAGAAGAAAAGCGCCAGACCGGCGACATTAAGCAGTAATATCAGGGGAAATCGAGTTGTCATAACGTTCTGCATAGAGTGAAAACTGGGGCAACGTTAGCCGCCCGAACTTAAACGAATCCTCAACAGGCTGGACTGGAGGGCATTCCAGTCGGCGTTAACCGCACTAATTAACTCTATTCGGCTGTCAGGCGGCGCCACGTTCTGCGTTTCAATGAAGAAATCGTCGCCCTGGCGGTTGATCCGCACCAGTCCGTCCGGCGTGCGCATGATCCCTTTCACGCGATCGACGGGCGCAAGGCGGGCCCACTCCAGAATCCCGATAGTATCGAAAACGGTCTCAGCATCGAAAATCCATCCGCAGGCCTGGTATCCCTGGCCGCTGTTCAGGTTACGACGCCAGCGCTGGTGCTCCGGCAGGCTCAGGGCTGCCAGACCCTGCTTAACCGGATGGCTGTGCGCATGATCCGCGCTGGCAGGCAGCTCGGTGAGGTTCAGACGAGGCAGGTCAAGCAGGGTGCTATCAATATTCCCCTGGGTGGTCTGCACCCGCGTGCGATTGCCGCCAAAATGTTGCCACCACGCCTCCAGCGCGGCCTGGCTTTCAGGCGTGGCGCGATCTTCCTTGTTGGCGACGATAACGTCCGCCGAGGCGAGCTGATCGCGGAAGTTCTCGTTGGCCACCGCCTTGTCATCCAGAAGCTGACGCGGATCGAGCAGGCACAGTGTGGCGCGCAGATCGATCCACGGCTCGTAAACCGGGGCGGTCAGTAAATCGAGGATCTGCTTCGGGTGGCCCAGCCCGGTGGGCTCAATCAGCAGGCGGTCGGGTTTGCCCTGACGCAGCAGGGTATTGAGCCCCACCTGCATCGGCAGGCCATTGACGCAGCACATGCATCCGCCGGGGATCTCTTTAATCATCGCGCCGCTGGATGACAGTAACGCGCCGTCAATGCCCACCTCGCCAAATTCATTGACCAGCACGGCCCACTTCTCGGCCGGATCTTTATTCGCCAGCAGGTGGAGAATTGAGGTGGTTTTACCGCTGCCGAGAAAACCGGTGATGAGGTTGGTTTTGGTCACGTGCGCTCCGGATGAGAATGATGATGCGATAACACTGTTCTCTATCCTGGCGAAAAACGTGACCTGTGAGAAGGGGAAGGGCGAACGAAGGCTTTATCCGTTCGCGTTAAGCGCAACAATCGTTAAATATTTAACGTTTCGATAACAGCCTGACGTGCGCCGTGACGGGTGATGCGCTGATAGGCCTGGCTAACAGCCTCAACAAAAACACGATTGTGCGCGAGATCGTGACCAAACACTTCGCTCAGCCCCAGCAGCGCGGGGACGCGGTCGATGTCGCTGCTGGCGTTGACGATCGTGCGGATTTTATCGCTGAGGGGATCGCGAACGTCAATCGCGTTACCGCGCTCGTCGGTGCCGCTGACGTAGCGTATCCAGCCTGCCACGCCCAGGGCCAGCAGCGACCACGGCGTGTTTCGCTCAAGATGAACGCGGATCCCGTCCAGCATTCTTTGCGGAAGCTTCTGGCTACCGTCCATCGCGATTTGCCAGGTCCGATGCTGGAGGGCCGGGTTGGCAAAGCGTTCGATTAGGCTATCGGCATACGCGGTGAGGTCGACATCCTTAATCCGTAACGTGGGGGCCTGCTCGTTCAGCATCAGCCGACGGGCGGCTTCTCGGAACGCTGTGTCCTCCATGCATTCATTAATATGCGCGTAGCCGGCAAGATACCCGAGATACGCCAGGAAAGAGTGGCTGCCGTTGAGCATGCGTAATTTCATCTGCTCCCACGGCAGAACATCCTGCACCATCTGGACACCCGCCACTTCCCACTCGGGACGGCCGGCGACAAAATTATCTTCTATTACCCACTGAATGAACGGCTCGCAGCTGATGGCGCACGGATCTTCCACGCCGAGCGCGTCGGTGATTTCCGCCAGCGAGGCCTCCGTCGCGGCGGGAACAATCCTGTCGACCATCGTTCCGGGGAAGCTTACGTGGCTATCGATCCATTCAGATAACCCTGCGGAACGTTTTTGCGCCATGCCCAGCACGGCGTTTTTCACCACGTGCCCGTTGTCGGGGATATTGTCGCAGGAGAGCACGGTAAAGGCGGGCAGGCCGCGCTCGCGGCGGCGGTGGAGCGCTTCGACCAGGATCCCAGGGGCGGAATGTGGCTCTGAGGGGTTTTCAAGGTCTTGGACGATCCGGGGGTTATTCAGGTCGAGTTTCCCGGTCGCGGGATCGATGCAATAGCCTTTCTCTGTGATGGTGAGCGAGACAATCGCGACCTGAGGCTCGCAAAATTTCTCAATAATGGCGGGCAGGGAGTCCAGCTTTGCGTTCAGGCATTCATGGACGGCACCGACGATAATCGCCTCATTTCCTTCAGCCCCTTTTTCCAACACGGTGAACAGATGATCCTGCGCGCGCAGCTGGCTCATCAGCACGTCGCCGCTGAAGAGGCTAATCTCACAAATCCCCCAGTCGCCGCCTTTTTCATTCAGCACCCGATTTGTTAACAAGGCCTGGTGCGCACGGTGAAACGCGCCAAAGCCAAAGTGGACGATGCGGGAGCGCAGTTGCTGACGATCGTAGCGCGGTTGCTGAACCCGGGCAGGAAGGGCGGTGGAGGCAATTGTCTTCATGAGATACACCTGATTAACCATTAATTAACAATGCCAGTGTAAAGTTATATGACAGCAAATGAAATTGGTGAGCCGTAAATATCCCCGTTATGTGAGTTTGATCAATCAATGTGTGGCGGTGTATTGACCCTTCACGGCAAACATGTATGGTAGTCGTCATTACAGTAACGCATATTGGTATAACAACTTAAGAGGGTGAGGCAATGGAACAAACCTGGCGTTGGTACGGGCCGAACGATCCGGTTTCTCTTGATGATGTGCGTCAGGCTGGCGCAACGGGTGTCGTCACGGCGCTGCATCATATTCCTAACGGTCAGGTCTGGCCGGTAGAGGAAATACAGACGCGTCAGGCGCTGCTGGCGGAAAAGGGATTAACCTGGTCTGTGGTGGAAAGCATTCCGGTTCACGAAGACATCAAAACCCATTCCGGCGAGTATCAGACCTGGATTGCCAACTATCAGCAGAGCATCCGTAACCTCGCGGCCTGCGGTATTGATACCGTTTGCTACAACTTCATGCCCATTCTGGACTGGACGCGTACAGACCTCGAATATCAAATGCCGGACGGCTCAAAAGCGCTGCGTTTCGATCAGATTGCCTTTGCGGCATTCGAACTGCACATTCTGAAACGCCCTGGCGCAGAAGCGGATTACACCGCTGAAGAGCAGCAGCAGGCGCTCCAATGGTTCAATGCCGCCAGCGACGCGGATATCGAAAAGCTGACCCGTAATATTATTGCGGGCCTGCCGGGTGCCGAAGAGGGGTATACGCTGGATCAGTTCCGCGCCCGCCTGGCGGAGTACGGCAATATTGATAAGCAGCAGCTGCGTGAAAACATGGCGTATTTCCTGCGCGCAATTGTGCCGGTCGCGGAAGAGGTGGGGGTTCGCCTGGCGGTACATCCGGACGATCCCCCGCGTCCTATCCTCGGCCTGCCGCGTATCGTGTCTACGATTGAAGATATGCAGTGGCTGAAAGAGACGGTCGACAGCATCCACAACGGCTTTACCATGTGTACCGGCTCCTACGGTGTGCGGGCGGATAACGACCTGGTGCGGATGATTGAAACCTTCGGCGATCGCATCCACTTCACGCATCTGCGCGCGACCTGCCGTGAAGAGAATCCAAAAACCTTCCACGAGGCGGCGCACCTGGGCGGTGATGTGAATATGGTCGCGGTGGTAGACGCTATTCTGGCGGAAGAGGCGCGTCGCAAGCAGGCTGGCGATGTGCGTCCTATCCCGTTCCGTCCGGATCACGGACACCAGATGCTGGACGATCTGCGTAAGAAAACCAACCCGGGCTATTCGGCGATTGGCCGTCTTAAAGGGATGGCGGAAGTGCGCGGCGTTGAGCTGGCGCTGAAGATGACGAAGTATCCGGAGCTGCTGTAACCGGAATTGCCGGGTGGCGGCTTCGCCTTACCCAGCCTACAAAAACACAAAAACCGGCTTCTGGGCCGGTTTTTTCGTAGGTCGGGTAAGCGTAGCGCCACCCGACAAACGCCGCAATCAGTCAGCGCGACCCATATAGCGTTTTTCTTCGATATGGATGCGGATTTTCTCGCCAGCAGAAAGGTATTCCGGCACCTGCACAACCAGGCCGGTGGTCAGGGTAGCCGGTTTGTTGCGGGCACTGGCGGATGCGCCTTTGATGCCTGGTGCGGTTTCAACGATTTCCAGATCGACGGTCTGAGGCAGTTCCAGCGCCAACAGCACGCCGTCCCAGGTCAGAACCTGCATATCAGGCATACCGCCTTCCGGGATGAACAGCAGCTCTTCTTCAATCTGGTCTTTGGTGAAGATATACGGGGTGTAATCTTCTTTGTCCATGAACACATATTCGTTGCCGTCGATGTAGGAGAAATCAACATAGCGACGGGTCAGGGTCACGGTATCGACGATATCGTCACCTTTAAAGCGCTCTTCCACCTTCAGGCCGGTACGCACATCGGCGAAACGCATTTTGTACAGCGTAGCTGCACCACGGGCGCTTGGTGCCTGAATATCGATATCTTTCACAATCAGCAGTTTGCCGTTGTAATTCAGTACCATACCTTTCTTAATTTCGTTCGCTCTTGGCATTGCAGTAATCCTGTTTACGGGAGGTAAAAAATATCGCGCCAAATTACTCGCGCGCGGCCTTTCAGGCAAGAGGAATTCGTGGCTTTTGCTATCAATACACAAAAGGTGTTACTGTGCGCGCGATGCCCGACCGTACGGGCATTCGCCAGCGGAAGAGAGCATTTATGGATTGTCGTCCCGATTGTGGCGCGTGCTGTACTGCACCGTCCATTTCAAGCCCCATTCCAGGAATGCCCGAGGGCAAGCCTGCCAATACCCGCTGCGTTCAGCTCTCGGAAACGAACCTGTGCATGATCTTTGGCTCACCGTTGCGCCCGAAGGTCTGCTCCGGGCTTCAGCCCACGGCTGAAATGTGCGGCAGCACGCGAGAGCAGGCGATAACGTACCTTCTTGAGCTGGAAGCGCTCACCGCGCCTTAAACGTCTTTAATCCTCGCCAGGCAGCCAATCGTCAGCGTACACATCACCAGCGCAATCCAGAACACCGTGTGATAATTCCAGATTTCGGCCACGACACCGGCCATTGAACCGGCAATAATCCAGCCCACGCGGGTGGTATTAGTATAAAGGGTGGTGGCAGAGCCTGCCTGGCCCGGCATCAGATCCTGGAAATAAAGCATGCCTATCCCGGCGAGAATACCAATATAGATTGCGTTCAGGAGCTGTAACGCCAGCAATAGCCCAGGCGTATGTACCGTCAGCATGCCGAGATAGAACAGCAGACCGGCGACGGCGGCGATGCGCATTAAAAAACGCTTTCCGAAGCGCTTAGCGTAATAGCCCGCGATCAGCATGGTCGGGATCTCAAGCCCGGCTGCGGTGCCCATCATGATCCCCGCCAGCTTCTCCGGCAGGTGCAGTTCATTAATGATAAACAGCGGCATATTGATGATATAGAGGCTATTGGTGCCCCACATCAGCGTGCAGATCGCGAACAGGAGCAGGGCATCGCGGCGGTTACGGCGCGGCGCTTCCAGCACGCCCGTTGCCACCTTGGGCTCTTTGCGCATGGACGGCAGGAAGAACCACACCAGCGCGCCGCACGCCACAAACGCGACTGCCGCGCTCAGGTACATCACCGTAAAGCCAAAACCCATCGCCAGCCCGTAGGCCAGCGGCGGGCCAATCACCCACGCCAGCGACACCTGCGCACGCAGGACAGAGCTGAACATCACCGCTTCACGTCCGGTATGGTCGGCGTGTTCGCGGGCAAGCGCAAACAGCTGTGGGTTAGCCGTCGAGCCAAAGCTGCTCAGGAATACCCCGACGAAAAGCAGAATGAAGTAGTTGCGGTTCCAGGCAAAAAGAACGCAGGCCATGACCCCCAGCAGGCAGCAGAAAACGATCAGGCTTTTACGATCGCCTTTTCTGTCGGATCGCCCCGCCAGAAATTGACTGACCAGGATGCCGATGATGGCGCTTCCGGTAAAAAAGAAGCCAACCAGCGCCGGACGAACATGAACCTCATTGGTCAGAAATAAGCTCAGCGTCGGCGTCTGTAACGCACCGGCAATGCCCGTGAAAAATGCAACAATCAGGAAGGCCGCTGAGGTCAAGTCAAAGGGCTTCGGCGAGGCAGCCGCAGGGATGTTATGCATGTTTTATAATTAGCGAGTAGCAGAGAGGGGCGGAGTGTACGCCGTCAGCTAAAAAATAAACAGTGGGTGCGGTCAATGATGCCACGAAAAATCAAAATGGCATTTCAACTTGCCTCTCACGCTGCTGACCTTAGCTGAAACTGACTTGCTGAACTTCAGCAAAATTCAGCTCAATGAAGAAGAAATGTGCTGTATCTCTAAATTCTGATATCAGAAAGACGAGTTTACTTGCAAGGCACAGCAGAAAGCGCAAGACTTTTTGAAACGTTTCAGCGCTATCTTGTTTTAACAAACGGAGCAGGCTAGCGCATTTTTTCTCATTAAAGCTGAAACGATTCAAGTTCAGCAGGAGTGGAGAACCATGTTCCAGTTATCTGTTCAGGATATCCACCCGGGCGCTCAGGCCGGGGATAAAGAAGAGGCTATTCGCCAGGTTGCCGCTGCGCTTGTGCAGGCGGGTAACGTCGCGGACGGCTATGTCAACGGCATGCTGGCCCGCGAGCAGCAGACTTCAACCTTCCTCGGCAATGGCATTGCCATTCCGCACGGTACCACCGACACCCGCGATCAGGTGCTGAAAACCGGCGTTAAGGTGTATCAGTTCCCGCAGGGCGTGCTCTGGGGCGACGGTCAGGTGGCCTATGTGGCCATCGGTATCGCGGCCAGCAGCGATGAACATTTAGGTCTGTTGCGTCAGCTGACGCATGTCCTGAGCGATGACGCGGTGGCTGAACAGCTTAAATCCGCCACCACCGCGGAAGAGCTGCGCGCCTTGCTGATGGGCGAAAAACAGAGTGAAGCGCTGAAACTGGATAATGAAACGCTGACGCTGGATGTGGTTGCTTCCGATCTGGTGACGCTGCAGGCGCTGAACGCGGGTCGTCTGAAAGAAGCCGGCGCGGCGGATGCCACCTTTGTGACGCGCGTGATTAACGATAAGCCGTTGAATCTGGGTCAGGGCATCTGGCTGAACGACAGTGCTGAAGGCAACCTGCGCAGTGCGATTGCCGTGAGCCGTGCTGCCTCGGCGTTTGAGGTAGAAGGCGAGCGCGCAGCCATGCTGGTGACCGTCGCGATGGCTGATGAACAGCCGGTTTCCGTGCTGAAGCGTCTTGGCGATCTGCTGCTGAACAACAAAGCTGAAAAACTGCTGAACGCTGATGCGTCCACCGTGCTGGCACTGCTAACCAGTGATGATGCGCTGACGGATGACGTGCTAACCGCGGAGTTCGTGGTGCGTAACGAGCACGGCCTGCATGCCCGTCCGGGCACCATGCTGGTGAATACCATTAAACAATTCGAGAGTGAGATTACCGTGGCGAATCTTGACGGCACGGGCAAACCGGCCAACGGCCGTAGTCTGATGAAAGTGGTCGCGCTGGGCGTGAAGAAAGGCCACCGTCTGCGTTTCACCGCGCAGGGTGCCGATGCTGAACAGGCGCTGAAAGCGATTGGCGATGCCATCGCGGCGGGTCTGGGGGAGGGCGCATAATGAGCAGACGTGTTGCGACTATTACGCTGAACCCGGCTTATGACCTGGTGGGGTTTTGCCCGGAAATTGAGCGCGGCGAAGTTAACCTCGTGCGTACCACCGGCCTGCATGCTGCGGGCAAAGGGATTAACGTCGCGAAAGTGCTCAAGGATCTCGGTATCGATGTCACCGTGGGCGGATTCCTCGGTAAAGACAACCAGGATGGTTTCCAGCAGCTGTTCAGCGAGCTGGGCATTGCCAACCGTTTCCAGGTTGTTCAGGGCCGTACCCGTATCAACGTTAAGCTGACGGAGAAAGACGGTGAAGTGACCGATCTGAACTTCTCTGGCTTCGAAGTGACGCCGTCAGACTGGGAACGCTTTGTCAACGACTCGCTGACCTGGCTGGGCCAGTTCGACATGGTGTGCGTCAGCGGCAGCCTGCCGTCCGGCGTCAGCCCGGAAGCGTTTACCGACTGGATGACGCGCCTGCGCAGCCAGTGCCCATGCATTATTTTTGACAGCAGCCGTGACGCGCTGGTCGCGGGCCTGAAAGCCTCGCCGTGGCTGGTGAAGCCGAATCGCCGCGAACTGGAGATCTGGGCGGGCCGTAAGCTGCCAGAATTAAAAGATGTGATTGACGCTGCCCATGCGCTGCGCGAGCAGGGTATCGCTCACGTGGTGATCTCTCTTGGTGCAGAAGGCGCGTTGTGGGTTAACGCGTCTGGCGAATGGATCGCCAAACCGCCGTCAATGGAGGTTGTGAGTACCGTTGGCGCAGGGGATTCCATGGTTGGCGGACTGATTTATGGTCTGCTGATGCGGGAATCCAGTGAACATACTTTACGTCTTGCCACTGCCGTTGCTGCCCTGGCCGTCAGCCAGAGCAATGTCGGTATTACCGATCGTACCCAGTTAGCCGCGATGATGGCGCGCGTTGACTTAAAACCTTTTAACTAACAGCAGGAGAGGAATAATGAAAACGCTGCTGATCATTGACTCCGGTCTCGGACAGGCACGCGCCTATATGGCGAAGACCTTGCTGGGAGCGGCGGCGAACAAAGCACATCTCGAGATGACTGATAACCCGGGCGATGCCGAACTGGCCATTGTCCTGGGCGACAACATCCCGGCTGACAGCGCGCTGAACGGCAAAAAAGTGTGGCTGGGCGATATTAATCGCGCGGTGGCACATCCGGAACTGTTCCTGAGCGAAGCGAAAGGCCACGCGTCTGTCTACAGCGCGCCTGTCGCGACGGCACCGGCTGCGGCCACGGGCCCGAAACGCATTGTGGCGGTGACGGCCTGCCCGACGGGGGTGGCTCACACCTTTATGGCGGCTGAAGCCATTGAAACCGAAGCGAAAAAACGCGGCTGGTGGGTAAAAGTTGAAACGCGCGGCTCCGTCGGTGCCGGCAATGCCATCACCCCAGAGGAAGTGGCGGAGGCCGATCTGGTGATTGTGGCGGCAGATATCGAAGTGGACCTGGCGAAATTTGCCGGTAAGCCAATGTACCGCACCTCCACTGGCCTGGCGCTGAAAAAGACCGCGCAGGAGTTTGATAAAGCGCTGGTGGAAGCGAAGCCGTATCAGGCAACCGGCGCGCGCCAGACCGCGACGGAAGGGAAGAAAGAGTCAGCAGGCGCCTATCGCCACCTGCTGACCGGCGTGTCTTACATGCTGCCGATGGTGGTCGCGGGCGGTCTGTGTATCGCGCTCTCGTTCGCGTTTGGTATCACCGCGTTTAAAGAAGAAGGAACGCTGGCGGCAGCGCTGATGCAGATCGGCGGGGGCTCAGCCTTCGCCCTGATGGTGCCGGTACTGGCGGGCTTTATTGCCTTCTCCATTGCTGACCGCCCGGGTCTGACCCCGGGTCTTATCGGCGGTATGCTGGCCGTGAGCACCGGTTCCGGCTTTATCGGCGGTATCATCGCGGGCTTCCTCGCCGGTTACGTCGCGAAGCTGATTAGCTCGAAGCTGAAGCTGCCGCAGAGTATGGAAGCGCTGAAGCCGATCCTGATCATCCCGCTGATTTCCAGCCTGGTGGTCGGCCTGGCGATGATTTACCTGATTGGTAAGCCGGTTGCGGGCATCCTGGCGGGTCTGACCCACTGGCTGCAGACCATGGGCACCGCGAACGCGGTTCTGCTGGGTGCAATCCTCGGCGGCATGATGTGTACCGACATGGGGGGGCCTGTGAACAAAGCGGCGTATGCCTTTGGTGTGGGCCTGCTGAGTACCCAGACCTACGCGCCAATGGCGGCGATCATGGCGGCAGGCATGGTGCCTCCTCTGGCGCTCGGCCTGGCGACGATTATTGCCCGTCGTAAGTTCGATAAAGCGCAGCAGGAAGGTGGTAAAGCCGCGCTGGTGCTGGGTCTGTGCTTCATCACCGAAGGTGCGATTCCGTTCGCGGCGCGTGACCCAATGCGTGTGCTGCCGTGCTGTATCGCGGGTGGTGCGGTAACGGGTGCAATCTCCATGGCGATTGGCGCAAAACTGATGGCACCACACGGCGGTCTGTTCGTGCTGCTGATCCCTGGCGCCATCACCCCGGTACTGGGCTACCTGCTGGCGATTGTTGCCGGTACGCTGGTGGCGGGCCTCTCTTACGCGGTGCTGAAACGTCCGGAAGCGGAAGTTGTGGCGAAAGCAGCGTAAGCGGTAAGCAATAAAAAAGCCGGGTGCTAATGCAACCCGGCTTTTTTTATGCCGCCTGTTCAGCGGTTTGCTGTGCCTTCAGCCAGGCAATCTCTTCTGCCCAGATGTCCGGATTGATGGTTTCAAGCACCATCGGAATACCGTCGAAGCGGGCGTCCTGCATAATAAAGCGGAACGCATCGTGGCCAATGTTGCCTTCGCCCAGGCTGTGATGGCGGTCAACGCGGCTACCAAAGGCGCTTTTCGCATCGTTTAAGTGCATTCCACGCAGGTATTTAAAGCCCACAATGCGCTCGAACTCATCAAACGTGTTTTTTGTTGCCTCGGTGGTGCGCAGGTCATAACCGGCGGCAAACGCGTGGCAGGTATCAATGCACACGCCGACGCGGGATTTGTCCTCCACGCCGTCGATAATCGCCGCCAGATGTTCGAACTTAAAGCCGAGGTTGCTGCCCTGACCAGCGGTGTTCTCAATCACCGCCGTCACGCCTTTGGTTTTATCCAGAGTGATGTTGATGGACTCCGCAATGCGCGCCAGGCAGGCATCTTCGTCGATCTGCATCAGATGGCTGCCCGGATGGAAGTTCAGCAGCGTCAGCCCCAGCTGTTCGCAGCGTTGCACTTCATCCAGAAACGCCTCGCGGGATTTTTCCAGCGCTTCTTCAACCGGGTGACCGAGGTTGATCAGGTAGCTGTCGTGGGGGAGGATCTGGCCGGGCCCGTAGCGGTATTTCTCACAGGCGGCTTTGAAATCATCAATCACCTCAGCGGTGAGCGGTGCGGCGCGCCACTGGCGCTGATTTTTGGTGAACAGGGCGAAAGCGGTCGCCTCAATTTCGGCGGCACGAATGGCGGCATTCGCAAGGCCACCTGCAGCGCTAACGTGCGCTCCAACATATTTCATAAAGGGACTCCTGTTAACCCGAAATGCCTATGATAGCGGGTTAACAGGAGAAGGATGTAGTGGTTTATGCCATCAGGCTATGGACCGCGAGGTTAATTGCGCCACCGCCGACAATCAGCCAGATGAAGAGCACCAGCGCCATCAGCAGCGGTTTCGCACCGGCTTTTTTCAGCGCGCTGACGTGCGTGGTCACCCCCAGCGCCGCCATGGCCATCGCCAGCAGTACGGTATCCAGCGTCACCAGCATATCCACCACCGCTTTCGGCAGCAGGTGGAAGGAGTTAAAGATAGCGACCACGATGAACAGGATCGCAAACCACGGAATGGTGATTTTGCTCTTCTCGCTGCCGCCCGCCGGAGCCAGCTGTTTAACCCGTGCGGCCAGGAAAATCAGGAACGGCGCCAGCATCATCACGCGCAGCATTTTGGCAATCACCGCCGCGTTTTCAGCGTCCGGGTTAATGGCGTGTCCTGCTGCGACCACCTGGGCCACTTCGTGCATGGTCGAGCCGATATAGATGCCGTAGGTTTCCGGGCTAAACCAGTGGGCGACCAGCGGATACATGGCCGGGTAGAGGAAAATCGCCAGCGTACCGAAGATCACCACCGTCGCGACGGCAACCGTTACCTTGCTGGCTTCGGCTTTCACGACCGGCTCCGTTGCCAGCACCGCCGCTGCGCCACAGATACTGCTCCCGGCACCGATCAGCCAGCTGGTTTGCCTGTCCAGGCCAAACACTTTCTGACCGATAAAGCAGGCCAGTAAAAAGGTGCTGGTCAGGGTCAGAACGTCGATGGCGATCCCGCTCGCACCCACATCCGCAATCTGCGAAAAGGTGAGACGAAAGCCATAAAGAATGATCCCAAGACGCAGCAGATGCTGCTTGGCAAAGATTACGCCGCCGTCGCAGGATTTCCAGATATGTGGATAAACGGTGTTACCCACGACCATGCCGAGCAAAATGGCGAGCGTCAGCGCGCTGAAACCTGCGCCTGCGATGGCTGGGATGCTGCCGCCCCATAGCGCTATGGCGGTCACTGCGGCGCTGAGCGCAAGACCCGGCACGAAGTGCCACACTGTACGATGATGTTGTAAGGTGATTTCTGACATAACCTTCTCCTTTGTCTGGCTAAAGGTTACGGCGGTCTGGCTTAAAAATAAAATTGATTATATACTTATAATCAATCTATATAAGTGGTAAGTAACCATGCACATTACTTTGCGTCAGCTGGAAGTGTTTGCCGAGGTGCTGAAAAGCGGCTCGACGACCCAGGCGTCACAAATGCTGGCGCTCTCGCAGTCTGCGGTCAGCGCGGCGTTGACCGATCTTGAAGGACAGCTGGGCGTTCAGCTTTTCGACAGGGTAGGGAAGCGTCTGGTGGTCAACGAACACGGTCGTCTTCTTTATCCACGCGCGCTGGCGCTGCTGGAGCAGGCTATCGAAATCGAACAGCTGTTCCGCGAAGATAACGGCGCGATCCGCGTCTACGCCAGCAGCACCATCGGCAATTACATCCTGCCGGAGGTGATCGCCCGCTATCGTCGGGATTTCCCGACCCTGCCGCTGGAGATGAGCGTGGGCAATAGCCAGGACGTCATCAACGCGGTGATCGACTTCCGCGTGGATATCGGCCTCATCGAGGGGCCCTGCCACAACGTCGATATCATTGCCGAGCCCTGGCTGGAAGACGAGCTGGTGGTGTTTGCGTCCCCGGCCTCGTCGTTATTGCAGGGCGAGGTGACGCTGGAGCGGCTGGCGCAGGCGCAGTGGATCCTGCGCGAGCAGGGCTCCGGCACGCGTGAAATTGTCGATTACCTGCTGCTGTCCCATCTGCCGCATTTCCAGCTGGGGATGGAATTGGGAAACTCAGAGGCGATTAAGCACGCGGTGCGCCACGGGTTGGGTATCAGCTGTCTTTCCCGGCGCGTTATTGCCGAACAGCTGGAAACCGGATCGCTGGTGGAGATTCCCGTTCCGCTTCCGAAACTGGTGCGCACGCTGTGGTGCATTCATCATCGCCAGAAACACCTTTCCAGCTCCCTGCAGCGTTTTCTGCGCTATTGCGAAATCTGACAGCGTCCCTCACCCCAAAGGGGAGAGGGAAAAATTATGCTTTACTTATAATCCTGGCCGCGTCATGAAGCTCTCTTATAACTGAGTATTTCTGCCGGAAGGAACGCGGATCGTCTGCTACAATCGCGCCTCATTTATTAAATGGACAGCATTTTCATATGGTTTCAGAAATTAAAACCACAGAAGCGCCCACGCTACGTCGTGAACTCAAGGCGCGTCACCTGACGATGATCGCCATTGGCGGCTCCATCGGTACAGGTCTTTTCGTTGCCTCTGGCGCAACGATTTCGGCAGCCGGCCCGGGTGGGGCACTTTTCTCTTATATCCTGATTGGCCTGATGGTGTACTTCCTGATGACCAGTCTCGGCGAACTGGCCGCGTACATGCCGGTATCCGGTTCGTTCTCGACCTATGGTCAAAAATACGTTGAAGAAGGCTTCGGCTTCGCGCTGGGCTGGAACTACTGGTACAACTGGGCGGTCACCATCGCCGTTGACCTTGTCGCCGCACAGCTGGTGATGAACTGGTGGTTCCCGGATACGCCGGGCTGGATCTGGAGCGCCCTGTTCCTGGCCGTCATCTTCCTGCTGAACTACATCTCCGTGCGCGGTTTCGGCGAAGCGGAATACTGGTTCTCTTTGATCAAAGTGGCAACCGTCATCATCTTTATCGTCGTCGGTGTGGCGATGATCGTTGGTATTTTCAAAGGCGCTGAACCTGCGGGCTGGAGTAACTGGACAATAGGCGATGCGCCGTTTGCCGGTGGACTGTCGGCAATGATTGGCGTGGCAATGATTGTCGGCTTCTCTTTCCAGGGAACCGAGCTGATTGGCATTGCTGCCGGTGAGTCAGAGAACCCGGAGAAGAATATTCCGCGCGCGGTTCGTCAGGTCTTCTGGCGTATCCTGCTGTTCTATGTGTTCGCGATCCTGATTATCAGCCTGATCATTCCGTACACCGATCCAAGCCTGCTGCGTAATGACGTCAAAGACATTAGCGTCAGCCCGTTCACGCTGGTCTTCCAGCATGCCGGCCTGCTTTCAGCCGCAGCGGTGATGAACGCCGTTATCCTGACCGCCGTACTTTCTGCCGGTAACTCCGGGATGTACGCGTCCACCCGTATGCTCTACACGCTGGCATGCGACGGTAAAGCACCGCGTATTTTCGCGAAGCTGTCCCGTGGCGGCGTACCGCGCAACGCACTGTACGCCACAACGGTGATTGCCGGCCTGTGCTTCCTGACCTCTATGTTTGGCAACCAGACGGTGTACCTGTGGCTGCTTAACACCTCCGGGATGACGGGCTTTATTGCCTGGCTGGGGATTGCCATTAGCCACTATCGTTTCCGCCGTGGCTACGTCAAACAGGGTTATGACGTTAACCAGCTGCCGTATCGCTCAGGGTTCTTCCCGCTGGGTCCCATTTTCGCCTTCATTCTGTGCCTGATTATTACGCTGGGACAGAACTATGAAGCGTTCCTGGCGGACACCATTGACTGGGGCGCCGTCACGGCAACCTACATTGGTATTCCGCTGTTCCTCGTCATCTGGTTTGGCTACAAGCTGACGAAAGGAACACACTTCGTTCGCTACAGTGAAATGGAATTCCCGGAACGATTTAAACAATAATCGCACTTCCTCTCTCTTAGCCCGCTCGTTTGAGCGGGCTTTTTTATTCCCGCCCCCTGTAACAAAGATATATTTCTTAACAATTTAATTGATAATAATTATCGTTTGCTTTATCGTTATCAAAAATAAGCGTGTCACCGACCCACCGGAGATGTGGGCGGCAAGGAAGACGCTGTGAGCAATGATGATTTGATTGAGTTGTATTTACCTCATGGAGATATGGAATGTTTAGGTTGAATCCCTTCGTCAGGGGAGGACTTTGTGCGTCCGCAATGTCCCTGGCCCTGCCTGTTATCGCAGCGGAATCCGGCGACACAATGGTTGTCACGGCTTCCGCGACCGAGCAAAACCTGAAAGACGCACCGGCAAGCATCAGCGTGATTACCCAGGAAGATTTGCAGCGCAAACCCGTTCAGAACCTGAAAGATGTGTTACGGGATGTGCCGGGCGTGCAGCTCACGAGCGAAGGGGACAACCGTAAAGGGGTAAGTATTCGCGGGCTGGACAGCAGCTACACGCTGATCCTGATCGACGGCAAGCGCGTCAATTCCCGTAACGCAGTGTTCCGCCATAATGATTTCGACCTCAACTGGGTGCCGGTTGACGCCATCGAACGAATCGAAGTCGTGCGCGGGCCGATGTCCTCGCTTTATGGCTCCGATGCGCTGGGCGGCGTAGTGAACATTATCACCAAAAAAATCGGCCAGAAATGGACGGGCACCCTGAGCGCTGATTCCACAATTCAGGAACATCGCGATCGTGGTGATACGTACGACGGCCAGTTCTATACCAGCGGTCCGCTGGTGGACGGCCTGCTAGGGCTGAAAGCCTACGGTAGCCTCGCGAAGCGTGAGAAAGACGGTCAGCAGAAGTCCTCTACCACGGCGAGCGGTGAAACACCGCGCATTGAAGGCTTCACCAGCCGCGATGCGAATGTGGAGTTCGCCTGGACGCCGTCTGAAAATCACGACTTTACGGCGGGCTACGGTTTCGACCGACAGGATCGTGACTCGGATTCACTCGACAAAAACCGCCTTGAACGTCAGAACTACTCTCTCAGCCACAACGGCCGCTGGGGCGTCGGCAACAGCGAGCTGAAGGTTTACGGCGAGAAGGTGGATAACAAAAACCCGGGCAACAGCAATCCGATCACCTCCGAGAGCAACGCGGTAGACGGGAAATACGTGCTGCCGCTGGGCGACATCAACCAGCTGATGACCTTCGGCGGCGAATGGCGTCACGATAAGCTGAAGGATCCGGTCAACCTGACGGGCGGCTCCAGCAGCAGTACGTCGACAAGCCAGTATGCCCTGTTCCTGGAGGACGAGTGGCGTATTTTTGAACCTCTGGCGCTGACCACCGGCATCCGTATGGACGACCATGATACCTACGGCGACCACTGGAGCCCGCGCGCCTATCTGGTCTACAACGCGACCGATACCGTCACGGTGAAAGGGGGCTGGGCGACCGCGTTTAAAGCGCCGTCACTGCTGCAGCTGAGCCCGGACTGGGTCACCGGCTCGTGCCGCGGTGCCTGTGAGATTGTCGGTAACCCGGATCTGAAGCCGGAAACCAGCGAGAGCTTCGAATTCGGCCTGTACTACAGCGGGGAAGAGGGCTGGTTAGAGGGCGTGCAGGCCAGCGTGACCACCTTCCAGAATAACGTCGATGACCGCATCAGCATCAGCCGTACGGCCAATGCGAAGCAGGCGCAGAGCTACCCTAACTACGTTGGCCTGAATGCGGACGGTGAGCCGATATTCCGCTACTACAACGTCAACAAGGCGCGCATCCGCGGGGTGGAGACCGAGCTGAAATTCCCGCTGGCGGACGACTGGAAAGTGACGCTGAACTACACCTACAACGACGGTCGTGATATCAGCAACGGCGGCAACAAGCCGCTGTCCGATCTGCCGTTCCACACGGCCAACGGGACCGTTGACTGGAAGGCGACGCAGGACTGGTCGTTCTATGTTCAGGGCAACTACACCGGTGAGAAACGCGCGCTGACCAGCAGCGACCCAACGCCGGGTGGCTATGTTATCTGGAATACCGGCGCCGCGTGGCAGGCGACGAAAAGCGTGAAGCTGCGCGCGGGCGTGCAGAACCTGCTGGACAAAGATCTGAGCCGCGACGATTACAGCTACACGGAAGATGGCCGTCGCTACTTTGTCGGCGTGGATTATAAGTTCTGATTCAGCCATGTGCCGGGTGGCGGCTGCGCCTTACCCGGCCTACATAAGGGCACAGGCCCGTAGGCCCGGTAAGCGAAGCGCCACCGGGCAAAACAGGCGGTGCTTATGCAAATAAATGCTCCGCATGGAAGCGGAGATGATCCTCAATAAAGGACGCGATGAAATAATAGCTGTGATCGTATCCCGGCTGAATGCGCAGCGTCAGCGGCCAGTCTTTCTGGCGTGCCGCTTCTGCCAGCACCGCAGGCTGCAGCTGTCCGGCGAGGAACTGGTCCGCATCACCCTGATCGATAAGGGTGGGAATGGCTTCTTCAGCTTTGCTGGCCAGCATCAGCGCGCAGCTGTCCCATGCCTGCCATTTTTCCGCATCCTCACCCAGATAGTGTGTGAAGGCTTTCTGCCCCCACGGCACCTGCGTTGGGTTCACAATCGGTGCAAATGCCGACACGCTGACGTATTTCCCCGGATTTTTCAGCGCCATGATGAGCGCCCCGTGTCCGCCCATTGAGTGGCCGCTGATCGCGCAGCGCTCGCCAACCGCAAATTGCGACTGCACCAGCGCAGGAAGTTCATCGCGAAGGTAATCATACATGCGGTAGTGGCGCGCCCAGGGTTGCTCGGTCGCATTGAGATAAAACCCGGCGCCTTTGCCCAGGTCGTATCCGGCATCGTCGGCCACATCGTCGCCACGCGGGCTGGTGTCTGGCATCACCAGCGCAATGCCCAGCTCGGCGGCAATACGCTGCGCGCCGGCTTTGGTGGTGAAGTTTTCGTCGTTACAGGTCAGGCCGGAAAGCCAGAACAAAACCGGCGGGTTTTCCGTCGGCGGCAGGAAAATGCTGAACGTCATTGCACAGTTCAGAGAGGTGGAGTCGTGCCGCCAGCGCTGCTGTCGACCTTCAAAACAACGGTGCTCTTCGAGCAGTTCCATGCAGGGCTCCTTAATGAGAATGCGTATTCATAAAACCCATAATACAGCCTTTTCATTGACCTGTGAGTAACTTTCACTTTCGCGAGGCGGCGAGATGCTGCATCATAAATTTACTTTTCTTTAACAATTGGAGCGGTCATGGCGCTGCGTATTGCGCTCAGTGGGTTTGTCGTTCTGGTGGTGGCGATGGGGATAGGGCGCTTTGCCTTTACGCCTCAGGTGCCGCTGATGATTGCTGTCGGACAGCTTACGCTGACCAGCGCGGGTCTGGTGGCGGCGATGAATTATCTGGGCTATCTGGTGGGGGCGTGGGATGCGATGCGTGCGCACCGCTTCGTTGAAACGCGCCTCTGGCTGGGCATCACCGGCGCGGTGGCGCTGACGCTGCTCTCCGCGGCAGCGGATAACGCCGTCGTGCACGGCCTGCTGCGCTTCGTGATTGGCTGCATGAGCGGCTGGTCGATGGTACTCATTGCCGCCTGGACCAACGAACGGCTGGGGCAGCTGGGTAAACCGGGCCTGAGCGCTGCGGTGTTTGCCGGACCGGGGGCGGGCATTGCCCTGAGCGGGCTGCTCGCCGTCTATATTCAGGCGAAGTCCCTGTCGGCCGGGGCGGCATGGCAAATCTACGGCGTACTGGCGCTGGTGCTGATTGCCCTGGTGGCGCGCTACCTGCCGCGATCCGGGCAGCTCCATCGACCCGGCACCGCGCCGGAGCCGCTGGTGCTGACGGCGGATTTAACGCGTCTGGTCTGGAGCTACAGCCTGGCCGGGTTTGGCTATATCCTCCCGGCGACCTTCCTGTCGCAAATGGCGGCCGTGCGTTTTCCCGGCAGCCTGTTTGCCCAGTTTGTCTGGCCGATTTTTGGTCTCGCCGCCGTGGTGGGGATTGCGCTCAGTATTCTGTTACGCCATACCTCAACGGCTAACCGCAGGCTGGCGATCGTACTGTGGTTACAGGGCGCAGGCGTGCTGGCGGCCTGGCTGCTGCCGGGGATTGGCGGTTTGCTGACGGGTGGGCTGCTGGTGGGCGGCGGCTTTTTGTGTGCCGTGCAGCTCTCTCTTTTATACGGCCGCGAGCTGGCGCCAAACCACACGCGCTATATGGCAGGCCTGCTCACCACCGGGTATGCGATTGGGCAGTTGATTGGTCCGGTCACCTCGGCGTTATCAACCTGGCTTACCCACCGGCTGGAGCCCGCGCTGGGGCTGGCGGGCATTGCGCTGTTTGTTGGAGGAGCGCTTGTCTGGAATCGTCACGCTGAAAGGCAACAGCAATCGCAATAATTATCGTCGTGAATACTGGATTATGTGTGCCGCCTCACGCACAATGAACGCATACTTTTGCCACAACGAGGGCAAAAGACGCCACACCTGCAGGAGAACAAAATGTCATCACTCAGTAAAGAAGCTGCCCTGGTCCACGAAGCCCTGGTTGCGCGCGGTCTTGAAACGCCACTGCGTCCGCCCGTACAGGATTTGGACAATGAAACCCGCAAGCGTCTGATTGCCGGTCACATGACCGACATCATGGAGCTGCTGAATCTCGATCTGAGTGACGACAGTCTGATGGAGACGCCGCACCGCATCGCGAAAATGTACGTCGACGAAATTTTCTCCGGCCTGGATTACGCCAACTTCCCGAAAATCACCGTCATTGAAAACAAGATGAAAGTGGATGAGATGGTAACGGTCCGCGATATCACGCTGACCAGCACCTGCGAACACCATTTCGTGACCATCGACGGTAAAGCGACCGTGGCGTATATCCCTAAAGACACGGTGATTGGCCTGTCGAAGATCAACCGCATCGTGCAGTTCTTCGCTCAGCGTCCGCAGGTGCAGGAGCGCCTGACCCAGCAGATCCTGACCGCGCTGCAAACGCTGCTGGGCACCAATAACGTGGCCGTCTCTATCGACGCGGTTCACTACTGCGTGAAAGCGCGCGGCGTGCGCGATGCCACCAGTGCGACCACCACAACCTCGCTGGGCGGTCTGTTTAAATCGAGCCAGAATACCCGCCAGGAGTTCCTGCGCGCCGTACGTCACCACAACTAAGTCTGACAGGGCAGGGACCATGGAGCGAAACGTCACGCTCGATTTTGTTCGCGGCGTCGCCATTCTCGGTATCCTGCTGCTTAATATCACCGCCTTCGGTTTGCCGAAGGCGGCGTATCTCAATCCCGCGTGGTATGGCGACATCACCCGCAGTGATGCCTGGACCTGGGCAATACTCGATCTCTTTGCGCAGGTCAAATTCCTTACGCTCTTCGCCCTGCTGTTTGGCGCAGGCCTGCAGCTTCTCCTCAAACGCGGTACGCGCTGGATTCAGTCGCGCCTGACGCTGCTGGTTATCCTCGGTTTTATCCATGGCCTGTTCTTCTGGGACGGCGATATTCTTCTCGCGTATGGGTTAGTCGGGCTCATCTGCTGGCGCCTCATTCGCGATGCGCACAGCGTTAAAAGCCTGTTCAACACCGGCGTGATGCTCTATGTCATGGGGCTTGGGGTACTGCTGCTGCTGGGGATGATCTCCGGGGAGACGACGAATCGTGCCTGGATCCCGGATGCCGCTAACCTGCAGTACGAACAGTTCTGGAAGCTGAAGGGCGGTACGGAAGCGATAAGCAACCGCGCGGATATGCTGGGGGATAACCTCCTCGCGCTGGGCGCGCAATACGGCTGGCAGCTGGCGGGCATGATGCTGATGGGCGCGTCACTGATGCGCACCGGCTGGCTGAAAGGGGAATTCAGCCTGCGTCACTATCGTCGCACAGGCGCCGGTCTGGTGCTGCTCGGCGTGCTGATTAACCTCCCGGCGGTGATAGCGCAGTGGCATATCCACTGGGATTACCGCTGGTGCGCGTTCCTGCTCCAGGTGCCGCGTGAACTGAGCGCACCGTTCCAGACCATCGGCTACGCGGCGCTGATCTACGGCTTCTGGCCCTCGCTTTCTCGTCTGTGGATGGTCAGCGCTATCGCCTGCGTGGGACGCATGGCATTAAGCAATTACCTCCTGCAAACGCTGATCTGCACCACGCTTTTCTATCGCTTTGGCCTGTTTATGAAATTCGACCGACTTACGCTGCTGGCGTTTGTTATTCCGGTCTGGGCAGTAAACCTGGCGTTTTCTGTTCTCTGGCTACGCTATTTCCGCCAGGGACCGCTGGAGTGGGTATGGCGTCAGTTAACCGCACGTGCTTCAGGGATATCATTGAAAAATACATCCAGATAACGATCTGGATCACAATCATTAACAAAACGGATGTAAGCGTTTTCATGACTGTGAGCTTCTTCACGTAGTCCCCTTTCTCTCGCTGCCAAAATAGCCACCTTGCTAAACACAGGGGGTGTCTGTGAGTTGCTGCAATCCTTTGAAGGATGGTGAATATGATCACCATTCGTGACGTCGCCCGTCAGGCGGGCGTTTCTGTGGCTACCGTCTCACGCGTGCTCAACAATAGCGCGCTGGTCAGCCCTGAAACCCGAGAAACCGTAATGAAAGCCGTGACCCAGCTCGGGTACCGGCCAAATGCCAATGCCCAGGCGCTTGCGACGCAGGTCAGCGACACCATCGGCGTGGTGGTGATGGATGTCTCGGATGCCTTTTTCGGCGCACTGGTGAAAGCGGTCGATATGGTCGCCCAGCAGCATGAGAAATATGTCCTGATCGGCAATAGCTATCATGAGGCGGAAAAAGAACGCCATGCCATTGAAGTGCTGATCCGCCAGCGCTGTAATGCCTTGATTGTTCACTCAAAAGCCTTGAGCGATGAAGAGCTAACCGGATTGATGGAGCAGATCCCGGGCATGGTGCTGATCAACCGCATCGTCCCCGGCTATGCCCACCGCTGCGTCGGGCTGGATAACGTCAGCGGCGCCATGATGGCCACGAAAATGCTCATTAACAACGGGCATCAGCGGATCGGTTATCTGGCCTCCAGCCACGCGATTGAAGATGACGAACTGCGGCGCGAGGGGTGGCAAAACGCCCTGAAAGAGCATGGCATTACGCCATCCGAAAGCTGGGTGGGGACCGGCACGCCGGACATGCAGGGCGGTGAAGCGGCGATGGTAGAGCTGCTGGGCCGCAATCTGCAATTGTCTGCGGTGTTTGCCTATAACGACAGCATGGCGGCAGGCGCCCTGACCGCGCTGAAGGATAACGGCATTGCGGTGCCACAGCATTTATCACTCATTGGTTTCGATGATATTCCGATTGCCCGTTACACCGACCCGCAGCTGACAACCGTGCGTTACCCGATTGCCTCTATGGCGAAACTGGCGACTGAGCTGGCGTTACAGGGGGCCGCAGGCATGCTGGATCCGGGGGCAACACACTGTTTCATGCCGACTTTAGTGCGCCGCCACTCCGTCGCGGCCCGGCAAATTGTGGTTCCGATCACTAACTGATTACATGTGGTGATGTAACCGTTTTCAATCTGTGAGTAAATTCACAGTATCTTAACAAGGCGCTGACTATGATGTCAGCGTTTTAGGGGCTGAAACGCTATGTAACAGTGATTATTCACTTTCACTATAGCCAATGTGCCGCAAACAACGAATAAAACGCATTTCTGGAGCGTTACCGAACACGGAAGAGAGAAATTTTATAAGTGAACCTCGGCTGTCAGTAACGTTTTATTAACATCTGCCCGCCGCTCGTTATTCACAAGAACTACCCTGCATAAAAAAAACCGGAGATACCATGAATAAGAAGGTGTTGACCCTGTCTGCTGTAATGGCAAGCATGCTTTTTGGTGCAGCAGCGCACGCTGCGGATACCCGTATTGGTGTGACCATCTATAAATACGACGACAACTTCATGTCTGTTGTGCGTAAAGCGATTGAGAAAGATGCGAAAGCAGCGCCAGACGTTCAGCTGCTGATGAACGACTCCCAGAATGACCAGTCCAAACAGAACGACCAGATCGACGTTCTGCTGGCGAAAGGCGTGAAAGCCCTGGCCATCAACCTGGTTGACCCGGCTGCAGCAGGCACGGTTATTGAAAAAGCGCGCGGCCAGAACGTGCCGATCGTCTTCTTCAACAAAGAACCTTCCCGTAAGGCGCTGGATAGCTACGACAAAGCATATTACGTCGGTACCGACTCCAAAGAGTCCGGTATTATTCAGGGCGATCTGATCGCGAAACACTGGGCGGCGAACCCGAACTGGGACCTGAACAAAGACGGTCAGATTCAGTTCGTGCTGCTGAAAGGCGAACCTGGCCATCCGGATGCTGAAGCGCGTACCACCTACGTTATCAAAGAGCTGAACGACAAGGGCCTGAAAACCCAGCAACTGGCGTTAGATACCGCGATGTGGGATACCGCTCAGGCGAAAGATAAAATGGACGCGTGGCTGTCCGGCCCTAACGCCAACAAAATCGAAGTGGTTATCGCCAACAACGATGCGATGGCAATGGGTGCGGTAGAAGCGCTGAAAGCACACAACAAATCCTCTATCCCGGTATTCGGCGTAGATGCGCTGCCAGAAGCGCTGGCGCTGGTTAAATCCGGTGCGATGGCCGGTACCGTGCTGAACGATGCCAACAACCAGGCGAAAGCCACCTTCGACCTGGCGAAAAACCTGGCCGATGGCAAAGGTGCGGCAGATGGCACCAACTGGAAAATTGACAACAAAATCGTTCGCGTACCTTACGTGGGCGTAGACCAGTCCAACCTGGCTGAGTTTATCGGTAAATAAAAGAGTTAACTTGTCTTCACTGGGCGCAGCGAGTTGCGCCCTTTTATAACGCGATATGCGAGGCCAACAAGGTATAATTATGGTCAGCACAACAACTCAGTCATCCGGTGAATACCTGTTGGAAATGAGCGGTATCAACAAGTCATTTCCCGGCGTTAAGGCACTCGATAATGTTAATTTAAAAGTGCGTCCTCACTCTATTCATGCATTAATGGGGGAGAACGGTGCGGGTAAATCAACATTATTAAAATGTCTTTTTGGGATCTATCAAAAAGATTCTGGCAGCATTCTTTTTCAGGGGAAAGAGATCGATTTCCATTCAGCGAAAGAAGCACTGGAAAACGGTATCTCGATGGTTCACCAGGAATTAAACCTGGTGCTGCAGCGTTCAGTCATGGATAACATGTGGTTGGGGCGTTATCCCACCAAAGGTGTTTTTGTCGATCAGGACAAAATGTATCGCGACACCAAGGCGATTTTCGACGAGCTGGATATTGATATCGATCCGCGCGCCCGCGTGGGAACATTATCCGTCTCCCAGATGCAGATGATCGAAATTGCCAAAGCGTTCTCCTATGATGCGAAAATTGTCATCATGGACGAACCGACATCCTCATTAACGGAAAAAGAGGTTAACCACCTTTTTACCATTATTCGTAAGCTGAAAGATCGCGGCTGCGGCATTGTGTACATCTCCCACAAAATGGAAGAGATCTTCCAGCTGTGCGATGAGATCACTATCCTGCGCGACGGCCAGTGGATCGCCACGCAGCCGCTGGAAGGGCTGGACATGGACAAGATCATCGCCATGATGGTCGGCCGTTCCCTGAACCAGCGCTTCCCGGACAAAGAGAACAAGCCGGGCGAAGTGATCCTGGAAGTGCGCAACCTGACCTCGTTACGTCAGCCGTCTATCCGCGATGTCTCCTTCGACCTGCACAAGGGTGAAATCTTGGGGATTGCTGGCCTGGTGGGGGCAAAGCGTACCGATATCGTGGAAACCCTGTTTGGCATTCGTGAGAAAGCCGAAGGCACCATTACGCTGCACGGTAAGAAAATCAATAACCACAACGCCAACGAAGCCATTAATAATGGTTTTGCGCTGGTGACGGAAGAGCGTCGTTCGACCGGTATTTATGCTTATCTGGATATTAACTTTAACTCGTTAATTTCTAACATTCGCAATTACAAAAACAAAGTCGGGCTGCTGGATAATTCCCGCATGAAAAGCGATACCCAGTGGGTGATTGACTCCATGCGCGTGAAAACGCCAGGCCACCGCACCCAGATTGGTTCGCTGTCAGGCGGTAACCAGCAGAAAGTGATTATTGGCCGTTGGTTATTAACGCAGCCCGAAATCCTGATGCTGGATGAGCCGACCCGCGGTATTGACGTCGGCGCGAAGTTTGAAATTTATCAGCTGATTGCCGAGCTGGCGAAAAAGAATAAAGGGATCATTATTATTTCTTCCGAAATGCCGGAACTGTTAGGGATCACGGACCGTATTCTGGTTATGAGCAATGGTCTCGTCGCCGGTATTGTTGACACCAAAACGACAACGCAAAACGAAATTTTGCGTCTTGCGTCTTTGCACCTTTAAGATCAGGGGCTCCTCATGAGTGCGTTAAATAAAAAAAGTTTTCTCACTTACCTGAAAGAAGGCGGTATTTACGTTGTTCTTTTAGTCTTGCTGGCAATCATCATTTTCCAGGACCCTACGTTCTTAAGCCTGCTGAACCTGAGTAACATTCTGACCCAGTCCTCCGTGCGTATTATCATTGCGCTGGGCGTGGCGGGCCTGATCGTGACCCAGGGGACGGACCTTTCTGCCGGTCGTCAGGTGGGTCTGGCGGCGGTTATCGCGGCAACCCTGCTGCAGTCGATGGAAAACGCCAACAAGGTCTTCCCGGAAATGGCCACCATGCCGATTTTCGTGGTGATCCTGATTGTCTGCGCCATCGGTGCGGTGATTGGTCTGATCAACGGTATTATCATCGCCTACCTGAACGTGACGCCATTCATCACCACCCTGGGCACGATGATCATCGTTTACGGTATCAACTCCCTGTACTACGACTTCGTCGGTGCTTCGCCCATCTCGGGCTTTGACAGCGGCTTCTCGACCTTTACGCAAGGGTTTATCGCGCTGGGCAGCTTCCGCCTGTCGTATATCACCTTCTATGCGCTGATTGCGGTCGCCTTTGTCTGGATCCTGTGGAACAAAACGCGCTTTGGCAAAAACATCTTCGCTATCGGCGGTAACCCGGAAGCGGCGAAAGTCTCCGGCGTAAACGTTGCCCTGAACCTGCTCATCATCTATGCCCTGTCCGGGGTGTTCTACGCCTTCGGCGGGATGCTGGAAGCGGGCCGCATCGGCTCTGCAACGAACAACCTTGGCTTCATGTACGAGCTGGATGCGATCGCAGCCTGCGTGGTGGGCGGCGTCTCCTTCAGCGGCGGCGTGGGTACCGTACTCGGCGTGGTGACCGGTGTGATCATCTTCACCGTCATCAACTACGGGTTGACCTACATCGGCGTGAACCCGTACTGGCAGTACATCATCAAGGGCGCCATCATTATCTTCGCGGTTGCGCTGGATTCACTGAAGTACGCCCGTAAGAAGTAATCGTCACTCGCCATACCCGGCCCGCTCACCGAGCGGGCTTTTTTATGCCCTATGCCAGATGGGACTCCTCCTGCGTCACAATCCGCTCAAACCAGTCGAGTTCAGAAAGCTTGCAGGCGACCCACTGTTCGGAAAAGGCGTCGCCCAGGCTGTCGGTGAGATACTGACAGCGGGCAAAGGCCTCAATCGCCTCCTGCTGGAACAGCGGCAGTTCGGGTTGGTCGTGCTGCGGCTCAGGGAGATCCCCCTCGTCGATATGTTCCAGCCCGTACAGCATGCCTGTCAGGATAGTGGCTGTGACCAGATACGGATTCGCATCTGCCCCGGCCAGCCGGTACTCAATGCGACGGTTGCTCTCATCCGAGCAGGGAATACGCAAGGCGGCGGAGCGTGTGTTATAGCCCCAGGAGTTAAAGACGGGTTCCGTCAGGTTTTTACGCAGGCGACGAAACGCGTTGACCCCCGGCGCAAGAATGGCGACGGAGGCGGGCATCAGCGCCAGCTGGCCCGCTATGCACAAGCGCATCATACTGCTCAGCGCGTTCACCGGCGAGGCAAAAACGTTTTCGCCACGGCTATCGTTCAGGCTGAAATGGATGTGCAAACCGCTGCCGGAGAGCTGGCTGAACGGCTTAGCCATAAAATTGGCCTGAAGACCATGCTTTTCAGCGACATAGCGGGTCAGGCGGCGCAGGGCCAGCACGTTATCACAGACCTCTACGACGCGCTGGCTGTGCTTCAGGTTTAATTCGTACTGTCCGGGCTCGGCTTCCGCTACCACCCCTGACAGCGGGATGCGCTGCAGGTGCGCCAGCTGTTCCAGCTCGTCAAACAGCGCCGCGTGCGCCGACGAGGTATCCATATGAAAACAGCCATGATTTTGCGGATCGCGATCGCCCTGTCCCGTCAGATAGAACTCGATTTCCGGGGCAATCACCGGGAAGAGGCCGTGCTGGTGGAAGCGGGCCACGACGTTCTGCAGTATCGCGCGCGGCTCAAGCGGGCAGGGGTTACCGTCGCTGTCTTTCATCGTCAGCAGGATCTGCGCCGTGTGCTCTGGATCCTGCGGACAGGGACGCAAAGAGCCGGCGACAGGGACGCACAGCCGGTCGGGTTCATCATAAAGCGGGGCGGCGATGTTTCCCTTCTGATCCATTGAGTAGACGGAAAGCGGAAAATAACAGCCTTTTTCCAGGCTCAGCATGCTCTCTACCGAGAGGCGCTTGCCGCGCATCGTGCCGTTAATATCGTTCAGGTAAACGTCTACATGTTTCGTCTGCGGGTAACGTTCCAGATAATCGGCCACTTCCACGGCAACGTTGTGCTGCAGGGCGTCAATTTTTTCATCCAGCCAGAGGCCAGAATTAAGTGCGCCAGGGAGTGATAAGCCGGGAAAGTTAAAGTACGGGCGGAGACTTTTGAGGAAAAACGCATTCATTATCGAGTTCATAGTCATTCTTCAATGAAGCCGTAGCGGCAGTGAACTCAGCTTAAAAGAGCCGACGTAAAGGGGAGATAAAAAGCGTCAGGCCCGGCGTAAAGAAAGTATAAAGGCGGCTCTGTTATTTCTCTTTTTTCTGCATATCCAGCAGCTGCTCGGGCGTGACGGCCGGATAACCCTGCGCGTCTTCCGGCACTTCGTGCATCGCCGGAATCGGCACCAGCGGGCCTAAAAAGCGCGGTTCGCGCTTAAAGATATACAGATCGGCCAGGGCACCAAAGCGGGCGCCGAACTCGCGGACGCGCACGCTCAGCATATCTTTTGGCGACGGCACCGCGTAGCACTGCGCCTGAATGCCCATGTGCAGGGCGATAAACAGCGCGCGCTCGCAGTGGAAGCGCTGGGTGATGATGATGAAGTCGTTGGTGTCGAAGACTTTGCGCGTGCGGACGATGGAGTCCAGGGTGCGGAAGCCCGCGTAGTCGAGCACGATATCGGCAGGATCCACGCCCGCGGCAATCAGGTCCTTACGCATCGTCACCGGCTCGTTATAGCTTTGCAGGGCATTATCGCCGCTCAGCAGCAGGTAGTTCACCTTGCCGCTGTTGTAGGCGTTCAGCGCACCCTGAATGCGGTAACGGTAATACTGGTTGATGACGCCGGTGCGGTAGTACTTGGCGGTGCCGAGCACCACGCCAACCTGACGATAGGGCAGGTCCTGCAGGTCGTCAAAGATATAGGGGGCGGTTTTCCAGCTCATCCAGCGGTCGAGGCCGAGCACGATCAACAGCAGTATGCCGACCAGGACAGACAGGCTGTAAAAAACGCGCTTTAACATGCAGATGGCTCGTACCGAAGGTGAAATTTAACTCAGGCTACTTTACCCGCCTGGTTAGCGCAAGAAACAGCGACTCAACTGAGGGGTTTTTCAACAAACTGGCGGGCATTTCTGCCCGCCGGAAGGGTTACGCCAGCAGCACGCGGTCAATCGTTGTACAGCCCAGCGCTTTAAGCGTTGCGGCAGTGGCATCCCACTGAATCAGCGGCGCATCGGCAATTTCTGCCAGAATGGCGCGCTGAATGTCAGGATAATCATAGCCGTTCAGGCTCAGCAGGTTGAGTGCGCCCTGCAGCGGCGGCAGCGTTGGGTTAAACGCGGCGTTTTCCGCATAGCTGCCGGTGAAGATGCGGCCATCGCGACACTGCAGCGCCACGCCGCTCGGGGACGTGCTGTACGGCGTGTGGCTCTTGTTGGCGGCGGTAATCGCCGCCTGGCTCAGGTCATCGCCGGACAGGGCGAAACCGTGGTCCTGCTCGTCCATCAGCAGGGTTTTGATCTCCAGATCTTTCGGGCCAAACGCGTCAGGCAGGTAATCCGCCAGCGTGTGCGGCGCGCGACCCGGCAGATTGATGCGCAGCTGCAGCCCGCTGTTCAGCTCGTTCATAAACTGACGGCAGTGGCCGCACGGAGTGTAGTTAACGGTTATGGCGCTCAGGGCTTTTTCACCGCGCAGCCAGGCGTGGCTGATGGCGCTCTGCTCGGCGTGCACGGTCTGCTGCATGGTTGCGCCCAGGAACTCCATGTTGCCGCCGAAGTACCAGGTGCCGCTGACGCCGCGCGCAATGGCCCCGACGTTGAAGTGGGAGAGATCGGCTCGCGCGCAGGCGGCAGCCAGAGGAAGCAGTGCGAAAGCCAGCGCGTCTTCGTCCAGTCCCGTTGCCTGTTTCAGCATCGTGACCTGCTCCGCGGTCAGCAGGGCGGGGAAGTGCGCATCTGCCAGAACGGGAGCAAGGGCTGACTGCAAATTCTCTGCAAGCTGGGCGAAAGCAGCTTGAAAACGTGGGTGCATGGCGTTTGCCTCATAAAGGTTAATGGATCGGTAGTTTACGGAGCCGTCAGGGCTTTATATGTGATCCACATCTCATTATGTATGCAACTTATGAAATCAAAATGAAATTTGCGCGACGCATCGCAAATTTTAGCCCATCACTGCCAGAATCAGCGGGAAAATGAACGGGGCCAGCAGGGAGGTAATAATCCCGCAGATCACCAGCGCCAGGGAGCTAAACGCCCCTTCCTGATAATCCAGCTCCGCGCAGCGGGCAGTGCCCAGCGCGTGCGAGGCGGTGCCCATCGACAGCCCCCGTGCCGCCTTAGTATGAATACGCATCGCGTTCAGCAGGGTGTGGCCAAACACCGCGCCGAGAATACCGACGAAAATGACGCACATCGCGCTGATGGCCGGAATGCCGCCGAGGCTGCCCCCAACCGCCATCGCGATAGGCGTGGTCACCGATTTAGGCAGGATTGACGCCGCAATCTGTGGGGAAGCGCCCATCAGCAGCGCCACTGACGTGCCGGTGATCATCGCCACCAGGCTACCCACAAAACAGATGGTAATGATGGATTTCCAGCGGGCGCGGATCTGGTGCAGCTGCTCGTATAAAGGAAACGCCAGCGCCACGACGGCGGGTTGCAGCAGGTCGTTTAAGATTTTGCTGCCGGCAAAGTAGCGTTCGTAAGGAATGCCGGTGAGCAGCAGGAACGGAATTATCACCACCATCGCCACCAGCAGGGGGTTCAGCAAGGGCATTTTGAAACGCGCGGCAAGCTTACGTGCGGCGAAAAAGACTGCAAGGGTGAGCGGCAGGGACCACCAGATATTGTCCATCATTTTTTTGTTTTCTCCCCAATCACGTTACGTTCGCCATGCACCAGATGTGAACTCCAGCTCACCACCAGGAAAACCACCAGCGTACTCACCGCGCAGGAAACAACAATCGGGCCGAACTGGGCTTTGAGCAAATCAAAATACTGCATGACCCCGACGCCGATAGGCACGAAAAGCAGCGCCATATAGCGAATGAGGACGAAGCAGCCGGGATTGACCCACTTTGCAGGCAGGATTTGCAGCGCCAGCAGCACGAAGAGGATCAGCATGCCGATAATGCTGCCGGGAATGGTGATGGGCAGCAGCGACGCGATGAAAATCCCGGCATACAGGCAGGCGTAAATCAGGACGAATGCGCGCAGATATTGCCAGATAACGTTCAATGATTTGCTCATGGTGATAGTCCTTGCTGAAACGCATTCATCATACAATTAAACCTAAAAATGTGCCACGGATCACATCATGAATTTTGAGCATACCAGACATTCCGGAATGGAACGTCTGGTATCACCTTACTGGTGCAGGCTACAGTTTAGAGGAAAGGGGTTGCGCTGGCGAAGTAACGCGCCAGAGAAGGCATCAGCGTCAGGCGGTCAGCTTATCGAGAAAAGAAAACAGCACCTGGTTCATTTCGCGATAATCATGCGAGCGGAGTTTTTCCGCCGTTTCGACAAAACGGAATTCACCCGCACGGCGAAGGTCATTCTGCGAATGCTCAATCAGCAACTCTACCACCTCCGGCGTCAGCTCCATATGGCACTGGAAACCGTAAACCCGTTCGCTGTACTGCACGATCTGGCGGGGACAGCCCTCGCTGTAAGCCAGAACCTTAGCCTGCGGCGTCAACCCAGGCATGTCGTTATGCCAGTGACCGACGTTCAGCACGCTGCCAAAGCCCTCAAACAGCGGGTTCGCCTTGCCTGCATCTGTGAGCCTGACGGGAAATTTGCCGATCTCTTTTTCCGGGCTGTGGCAAAACGCGGCGCCCAGCGCTTCGCCGATAAGCTGTGAGCCCAGACAAACGCCTATCACCGTTTTACCTGCCTCTATCGCGCGGCTGATGAGTGCCTTTTCCGCCTGCGCATCAAACCAGGGGCATTCCTCACGCGTGGTGGCGGGGGACTGCGGGCCTCCCATGATGATAAGCAGGTCTGTGCCCCCCAGCTCCTCAGGTAACGAATCGCCCTGATACACTCTGGTATAGCTCAGACTGCAGCCGCGACTTTTCCCCCAGATTTCATAGGCGCCTGGCGCCTCGAAATGTTCATGAATAATAAAATGGATGTGCATTGCGTCTCTCTCTGGTTACGTGTACAAGCAGCATCATAAGAGGAAGGGGGGAATGTGAAATGCCAACCGTTATCGATAAAACGCCAATTCACGACGATGCTATCGGATGGTCAAGAGGGGCAATTCGCTATACGCGCGGCGAAGTCGATCCGCCTCACCAGCATTCGCAGGGACAACTTTTGTTTGCCATCAAAGGAGTCATGCTGGTCGAAACCGGCAGCCAACGCTGGGTCATACCGCCGCAGCGCGCGCTGTGGATCCCTCCCTTTCAGGAGCATACCTACAGCGTGTTATCCGCAACGGAGCTTCGCGCGGTCTGGTTTAGCCCGGCACTGATTTCGCAATGCGAACCTTTTAAGCGGAAAGACGAGGTTCACGTGATTATGGCCACAGCGTTGTTCAAAGAGCTGATTGCCGGGCTGTTCAGCGCGGAATACCGGCCGGCAAGCCAGCGCAGCATGGCCGTTTTGCTGCTCGACATCCTCAGCGAGACGCAGCAGATTTCTGCCGAACTGCCGATGCCCGTGGATGAGCGCTTACATCGCGTGGCCTGTGACCTCATTGCCAACAATCTCTGGGATCTCTCTCTGGAAAGGCTGGCGGAACGGGCCGCGATGTCTGAACGCACATTTTCACGTGCGTTTATCAACGATACCGGCTTTAGCTTCCGGGCCTGGCGACAGCGCGCAAGGATTTGTGCCTCGCTGGATCTTCTCGCCAACGGATACCCGGTTAAGCAGGTGGCCTGGATGCTGGGGTTTTCCGGCCCGGCGGCATTTGCGGCGGCGTTTCGCGCCATTGTTGGGGCAACGCCGGGTGACTTTCTGCCTGAACAGAAGCGCTTCCCAGCGATATAGAGAGCGGCTACTATAGCGCGTCTTTTTTCACAGGTACTGCTATGCGTGTTTTACTGGCCCCAATGGAAGGCGTGCTCGACTCCCTCGTGCGCGAGCTTCTGACCGAGGTGAACGACTACGATCTCTGCGTGACGGAGTTTTTGCGCGTGGTCGATATGCTGTTGCCGGTAAAATCCTTCTTCCGGCTTTGCCCCGAGCTGCACAACCAGAGCCGGACCTCTTCCGGCACGCTGGTGCGGATTCAGCTCCTCGGCCAGTATCCGGAATGGCTGGCGGAAAACGCCGCCCGCGCGGTTGAGCTGGGCTCTTACGGGGTGGATCTCAACTGCGGCTGTCCGTCTAAGCTGGTGAACGGCAGCGGCGGCGGGGCGACGTTGCTGAAAGATCCTGAGCTGATTTACCGCGGCGCGAAAGCCATGCGCGAGGCCGTGCCCGCGCATTTGCCGGTGACGGTAAAGGTTCGGCTGGGATGGGACAGCGATGCCCGACAGTTCGAGATTGCCGATGCGGTGCAGCAGGCCGGGGCCACCGAGCTGGTGGTGCATGGCCGCACTAAAGAAGATGGCTACAAAGCCGATCGCATAAACTGGCAGGCGATCGGTGAGATCCGCAAACGCCTCTCCATTCCGGTGATCGCCAACGGCGAAATATGGGATTACGAGAGCGCGCAGGCCTGTCTGCAGGCCACCGGCTGCGATGCGGTCATGATCGGCCGCGGCGCGCTGAATGTGCCCAACCTCAGCCGGGTGGTGAAATATAACGAACCGCGTATGCCGTGGGCAGATGTCGTCACGCTACTGCAAAAATACAGCCGTCTGGAAAAGCAGGGCGATACCGGTTTGTATCACGTCGCGCGTATTAAGCAGTGGCTGAGTTATTTACGCAAAGAGTACGAGGAAGCGCTGGGGTTATTTCAGGAGATTCGTACATTACAGACGTCGGCTGATATTGCCCGGGTGATTCAGTCCAAATAATAAGCGTTAAATTGCTCACACTTTTTTAAAACAGAAAACAGTTCAGGTTTTCAACGTGGCGCGACGGTGTTAAGGTGCCACTGTTTTCAACGCAGGATTGTGACTGGTTAACAGGCAAAACCTAAGCGTTCCACAGCATTTTCGCTGTGGGGCGCTTAGGTTTTTTTTTGCCTGTCATTTACGCAGGAGAGATATTTGGCTTAGCGCTTTTTAATGATTTTAAAAAAAGAAATAGCGACAGGAAATGGAAAAATTTCCTGCGGCCGGTTACGCACTCAATACTCAATCACAGGTTGTTATCATGGCATATAAAAATAAACTCTATGCGTTCGCCTTATTGGCGATATCCCCGCTGTCGATGGCGCAAGACTGGAACGGTACGGTATTAGGGTTTGAAGCTCCGCCGGAGCCTGTGCTGGGCGAAATGCTCGGCATACGTAAAATCCTTAACGATAACGGTTTTACCTATAACCTCGGATACCTGAATGAAATTGGCTGGAACGGCGGTGGCGGATATAACCACGACTCCCACGTGGCCTATATTGACCAGTTCGCGCTGACCTTCAACCAGGACCTGGAGCGCTGGACCGGTATCCCGGACGCGCGTATCGAGGGGAACATCGTCAACCGTAACCACAATGACGATCTCACCACCAAACGCGTGCAAGACCCGCGCGTCAACTTCAACGATCTGACCCAGGAGAGCTGGGGCGGGCAGTCGATTACCCGTCTGGGCTGGCTGACCTTTGCCCGCAGCTTTGACGACCGGCGTCTGACCTGGCGCATCGGGATGATGAACAAGGTGCAAACCTTCGATCAAATTATCCCTTGTGATTTCCAGCTGCTGTCCCAGTGCGGCGGGAAGTCAGCCAACTCGCTGACCTGGAACAACTGGAACGTACACACCTGGGGCACCACGCTTGCCTATAAACTCACGCCGACGCTGACCTTAAAAGGCGGTGTGATGGAGCAGAATCCGCAGGCCGCCAGCCGCAGCCATGCCTGGAGCTGGTCGACGAAGGGCAGCAAAGGGGTCTTACTGCCGGTTGAAATCGAAGCGCGTCCGCTGATTAACGGCCTGCCGGGCGCGTACAACCTGGGCGTGGTGTTTACCAACGCGCCGCAAACCGATCTCTATCGCGGCAAATCCGGCGGGGCGGGGGCGACGGACTCGGACGGATTCGATACCCACAGCCGGACCTGGTTCATGTACGCCGGGCTGAACCAGCAGCTTACTCAGCATCAGGATGACCCGAATCGCGGGTTGAGCACCTCGTTCAGCATGAGCCTTGCGGATCAGCGCAGTAACTACATGCACCAGGTTTACGCCGCCTCGCTGCGCTACCGCGGGCTGTTTGATGCCCGACCGGAAGACTGGATTGGCTTTGGCTTAACCTGGATTGATATGAGCAGCCAGTACGCGCGCAACCAGCGTTACCTGAACAGCCTGAGCGGCGTAAGCGATTATGACAATCCGGCATATCACCCGGTGCCGGGCCATTCCCTGAACGGCGAGTTTTACTACCGCTTTCGTCCGGTGTCATGGCTTGAACTGCAGCCTGGCATTCAGTACTGGCACCATCCCGGCGGGGTCAGTCGCACCCAGGATGCCTGGGTCACCGAGCTGAAAACGGTGGTGACCTTCTGATATCACGGTAGCAAGTTCGATCCGCGTCACGTTTCTGACGCGTGACGCATTGAGGCTACGAATGAAACTGTTAGAGTGCCAGAACTGGATTGTTACTGCTTAGGCAGGCAAAACCTGATTTTCTGGCATCTGCCGGAGGTCAGGTTTTTTTGTTTCTGGGGTTCAGATGAAAATCGCCAAGATACTCAATAATAACGTGGTGGTTGTTCAGGATGAGCGCGGGCGCGAACAGGTGGTGATGGGCCGTGGGCTGGCCTTTCAGAAGCGCGTCGGTGAAGCGCTGGATACCGCGCGGGTTGAAAAGGTGTTTGCGTTACAAAGCGATGAACTGGTGCGTCGGCTCGGCGAGCTGCTGAGTCAGATTCCGCTGGAGGTGATGACCACCTGCGACCGCATCATCGGGCTGGCGGCGCAGCGGCTGGGCAAGCTGCAGGAGAGCTTGTATATCACCCTCACCGATCACTGCTACTTTGCGATTGAGCGGCAGAAGAACGGGTTGGCCATCAAAAACGTGCTGCTGTGGGATATTAAACGGCTGTATCCGAAGGAGTTCGAATTAGGGCAGGAGGCGCGGGCCATTATCGCCAGACGCCTTAACGTCGAACTGGAGGAGGATGAGGCCGGTTTTATCGCGCTGCATCTGGTCACCGCGCAGCTTAACAGCGAAATGCCGGAGGTGATGCACGTGACGCGGGTGATGCAGGAGATCCTGCAGCTGGTGAAGTATCAGCTGCAGCTTGAGTATGACGAAGAGTCGCTCAGCTACCAGCGTTTCGTCACCCACCTGAAGTTTTTTGCCCAGCGGATGCTCAGCCGCACCGTGGTGGAAGATGACGATGTCTCGCTGCATACGGCAGTCAAAGACAACTACGCGAAGGCGTGGAAATGCGCCGAGAAAATTGCGCAGCACCTGAACAAAAGCTATCAGCGTGAGCTGACAACCGAAGAAATTATGTTCCTCGCCATTCATATCGAGCGGGTGAGAAAAGAGGGGCGTTAAGCCTCAAAACAGGATTGTTACTGCATCACGCAGGCAAAACCTGAGCGCGGCCTTCGTCAGAAGGTCGTTCTCGGGTTTTTTTATTTTTGTACTCAGTCAACAGGTGCCTGCGGGCATCGGATGTAAGGAAATCGAGATGGAATACCAGGCTTTAGCGAAGGATATTCTCGGCCACGTTGGCGGAAAAGAGAACATCGTCAGTCTTGTGCACTGCGCGACCCGGCTTCGCTTCAAACTGAAAGAGAATCAACGGGCGGATGCGGAAGGGCTCAAGAAAAATCCGGGCGTGATCATGGTGGTCGAAAGCGGCGGCCAGTTTCAGGTGGTGATTGGCAACCACGTTCACGACGTCTGGCAGGCTGTCCGCAATGAAGCAGGCCTGACCGACGACGCCCCTGTCGTGGAAGAGAAGGGCGAAAAGGGGAACCTGCTGGGCCGCCTGATTGATATCGTCTCCGGGATCTTTACCCCGTTTATCGGCATTCTGGCCGCGTCCGGTATTTTGAAGGGGCTGCTGGCGCTGGCCGTGGTCTGCGGCTGGCTCACGACCGAGAGCGGCACGTATAAAATCTGGTTTGCCGCCAGCGATGCGCTGTTTTTCTTCTTCCCGCTGGTGCTGGGCTATACCGCCGGGAAAAAGTTTGGCGGCAACCCGTTTATTACCATGGTGATCGGCGGGGCGCTCACCCATCCGGTGATGATTGCGGCATTTAACGCCAGCCAGCAGCCGGGGGCGGTATCGGAAGCCTTTTTGGGCATCCCCGTCACGTGGTTCAACTACAGCTCGTCGGTGATCCCGATTATTCTCGCCGCGTGGGTCAGCTGCTGGCTGGAAAAACAGAGCACCAGGCTGCTGCCTTCCTCGATGAAAAACTTCTTCGTGCCGCTGATCTGTCTGGGCGTGACCGTGCCGCTGACTTTCCTCGTTATCGGGCCGCTGGCGACCTGGCTGAGCCAGATGCTGGCGAACGGCTATCAGACTATTTACGTTCTGGCACCGTGGCTGGCGGGCGCGGCGATGGGCGCGCTGTGGCAGGTCTGCGTTATTTTTGGCCTGCACTGGGGGCTGGTGCCGCTGATGATCAACAACCTGGCGGTGCTGGGGCATGACTCCATGCTGCCCATGCTTTTGCCTGCGGTGTTTGGCCAGGTGGGGGCGGCGCTGGGCATTTTCCTGCGTACCCGCGATGCGCGTCAGAAAATGCTGGCCGGTTCATCCGTGACGGCAGGTATTTTTGGTATCACCGAACCCGCAGTGTATGGCGTAAACCTGCCGCTGCGCCGTCCGTTTATCTTTGGCTGCGTGGCTGGCGCTATCGGTGGGGCGATTGTCGGCTTCAGCGACACCCACGTTTACTCCTTCGGCTTCGCCAATATCTTTACCATCGCTCAGATGATTCCGCCGGGCGGCGTGGACGCCACGCTGTGGGGAGGCATTATCGGCACGGTGGTGGCGCTGGTGCTGAGCTGCGGCCTGACGCTGCTCGCCGGTATGCCAGGAAACACCGCGCCAGAAGGTGTGGTCTCCGCGGGCGAAAACGATGTGCTATCGCCGATGACCGGTACCGTTCTTGCTCTCGACCAGGTGCCGGATACCACGTTTGCCAGCGGCCTGCTGGGCAGCGGCGCCGCGATTATTCCCTCCGATAACAAAGTGGTTGCCCCGTTTGCCGGTGTGGTGGCTTCGCTGTTCCAGACCAAACACGCCATCGGCCTGCTCAGTAACAGCGGGATTGAAGTGTTGATCCACGTGGGTATCGACACCGTGAAGCTCGACGGCAGGCCGTTTACCGCCCATGTGAAGGTCGGTGACAAGGTGCAGCCCGGCGATCTGCTGCTGGAGTTTGACCGACAGGCGATTATCGATGCCGGATACGACCTGGCGACCCCGATTATTATCAGTAACAGCGACGAGTATCGCGAGGTGGCGACCGTGGCGGCAACGTCCGTCATTGCCGGTGCGCCGTTACTCAGCGTCAGTCATCAATAACAGGAGAACGTGATGAAAACTTTCCCGGACGATTTTTTATGGGGTGGCGCGGTTGCCGCGAATCAGGTAGAGGGTGCGTATCTGGAGGAGGGGAAAGGGCTGTCCACCTCTGACGTTCAGCCGCAGGGTGTCTTCGGCCCGGTAGTTGAGCGCGTCCCTGGGGACAGCGGCATCAAGGATGTCGCCATCGACTTCTATCATCGCTACCCGGAAGACATCAAGCTGTTCGCCGAGATGGGCTTTAGCTGCCTGCGCGTCTCCATTGCCTGGACCCGCATTTTTCCGAACGGTGACGAGCAGCAGCCGAACGAGGCGGGGCTGGCGTTTTACGACCGGTTGTTTGACGAGCTGGCCGCGCACAACATCACGCCGCTGGTGACGCTGTCGCACTATGAAATGCCGTGGGGGCTGGTGAAGCAGTACGGCGGGTGGGGCAGCCGTCAGACTATCGGCTTCTTTGAGCGCTATGCCCGTACCGTGTTTGCGCGCTACAAAGAGAAGGTCAAGCTGTGGCTGACCTTCAACGAGATCAATATGTCTCTGCACGCGCCGATGACCGGCGTCGGTCTGCCGGAAACCAGCAGCAAAGGGGAGGTGTACCAGGCGATCCACCACCAGCTGGTGGCCAGCGCGCTGGCGGTGAAGGCCTGCCATGAGATTATCCCGGATGCCAGAATCGGTAACATGCTGCTGGGCGGCCTGATGTATCCGCTGACCTGCAAGCCGGAAGATGTTCTGGAGACGCTGCAGGAAAACCGCGCGTGGCAATTCTTTGGCGACGTGCAGTGTCGCGGCGCCTACCCGGGCTATATGCAGCGCTTCTTCCGTGACAACGGCATTCAGCTTGAGGTTACGGATGCCGACCGCGAGGCGCTGAAATCTACCGTCGATTTTATCTCCTTCAGCTACTACATGACGGGCTGCGTCACCGCGGACGACGCCCTCAACCAGCAGGCGCGCGGCAACATCCTGAGCATGGTGCCAAACCCGCATCTGGCCAGTTCCGAATGGGGCTGGCAGATTGACCCCATCGGCCTGCGTACTCTGCTAAACGTGCTCTGGGATCGCTATCAGAAGCCGCTGTTTATCGTGGAAAATGGCCTCGGGGCGAAGGATAAACCGGACGCAGACGGCGTGGTGAAGGACGACTACCGCATCAGCTATCTCAACGATCACCTGGTGCAGGTGCGGGAAGCCATTGAAGACGGCGTTGAGGTGATGGGCTACACCAGCTGGGGGCCCATCGATCTGGTAAGCGCATCAAAAGCTGAACTCTCTAAGCGCTACGGCTTTATTTACGTCGATCGCGATGACAGCGGGAAAGGCACGCTGGCGCGCAGCCGTAAGAAAAGTTTCTACTGGTATAAAGAGGTTATTGCGACAAAAGGCGCTTCGCTGAAAGTTTAATAACGCGATCAACCTGACAGGGGATGTTCACCCTGTCGGGTTGATTATTTTTTATTTGCATAATTCAATTTAAATAATAATTGTGGTGAATATTTTTCCGTATATTTAAATCTATGACAATTTACGCATTGCCACGCATTACTAAAAAAATAAAGAGAATCAAGCGTAATTTGCGCCTTTATTTTTTGAGTTTATGGCGTCATGAAACGTTCTCTTATTTTATCTCTGAGTGCTCCCTTCGTTTTTATTCTGGCTGCCTGTGCGCCTGAACATGCCACGGTATCTCCCATTAAAACGCAAACCACGGCGGCGTCGGTGAATACGGTGCTGAATCATCAGGACTGGCCGAAAAATGAGTGGTGGAAAGCATATAACGATCCGGAACTTAACGGGCTTATTGCGAAAGCATTAAGCGATGCGCCGGATATGCAGATTGCCCGTCAGCGCATTACGCTTGCGGAAGCCCAGGCCAAAGCGGCTATGGCATCCGACGGTCCGCAGATTGATTTTTCAGCGGATGCCGAACGTCAGAAAATGTCCGCCGAGGGGCTGATGGGGCCCTTTGCCATTACCGACCCGGCTGCAGGGACAACCGGGCCGTGGTACACCAACGGCACCTTTGGCCTGACGGCAGGCTGGGATCTCGATCTGTGGGGAAAAAATCGCGCGCAGGTCGAAGCCCGGATTGGCAAAGTGAATGCGCAAAAAGCGGAGTTGGAGCAGACCCGTCAGCTGCTGGCCAGCAGCGTGGCGCGGCTCTACTGGGAGTGGCAAACGCAGGCCGCCGTGGGGGAGGTCCTCGCGCAGATTAAACATGAGCAGGACAATATTATCGGTGCCGATCGCGAGCTGTATCAACACGGGATCACCTCCTCCGTGGAGGGCGTTGAAACGGATATCAACGCCAGCAAAACCGAAGAGCAGCTGGCCGAAGTCAACGGGAAAATGAAAGCCATTGAGGCGCGCCTGGTCGCGCTGACGAACGCCTCCTCCGTGAAGCTGACGCGGCACGCTTTGCCAACGGTGGAAGCCTCGCTATCGTCGACGCTCGGCTATGAGCTGCTGGCACGCCGTCCGGATCTGCAGGAGGCGCACTGGTATATCGAAGCCTCCATGAGCGAAGTGGAGGCCGCCCGAGCGGCGTTTTATCCTGACGTGAACCTGATGGCGTTCTTACAGCAGGATGCCCTCCATCTGAGCGATCTGTTCCGTTCGTCCGCGCAGCAGATGGGCGTGACCGCCGGGCTGACGCTGCCGATTTTCGACAGCGGCAGGCTTAACGCCGGGCTGGATATCGCTCAGGCGCAGAACAACCTTTCAGTAGCCAACTACAACAAAGCGGTGGTAGAAGCCGTCAATCAGGTGGCACACACGGCCAGTGAAGTCGAAACGCTCATGGCGAAAAACAGCCACCAGCAGCAGGTTGAAAAAGATGCGGCACGGGTTGTAGCGCTGGCGCAGGCGCGTTTCAGCGCGGGGATCGTTGCGGGCTCCCGGGTCAGTGAAGCCAGAATACCGGCCCTCAAAGAGCACCTCGAAGGACTGCTGCTGAAGGGGCAGTATGTGGACGCCACGCTGCAGCTGACCTCCGCGCTGGGCGGTGGCTATCATCATGGCTAAAAAAGGTCATTAACTATACTTACCTCTTTGCAGTTTTTCAGGAGGTGAGTATGACCAGAGTAGCGATTGTGACCGCATCGGATTCCGGGATTGGGAAAACCACGGCCCTGATGCTGGCAGAGCGCGGGTTTGATATTGGCGTCACCTGGCACTCGGATGAGAAAGGGGCGCTGGAAACCTGCCGTGAAGTCGAAGCGCAGGGGCAGCGCGCGGAGGCTGTCCATCTTGATCTAAGCACGCTGCCGGAAGGCGCTGAGGCCATAGAGACGCTGATTGCGCGCTTTGGCCGGCTGGACGTGCTGGTCAATAATGCAGGGGCGATGACCAAAGCGCCGTTCCTCGAGATGCCGTTTGACGACTGGCGGAATATTTTCACCGTCGACGTGGACGGGGCGTTTCTCTGTTCACAGATAGCCGCAAGGCAGATGGTGAAGCAGGGGGAAGGGGGACGGATTGTGAACATCACCTCGGTGCATGAACACACGCCTCTGCCGCAAGCGAGTGCCTACACGGCGGCTAAACACGCGCTCGGCGGGTTAACCAAATCCATGGCGATGGAGCTGGTGAAGCACAACATTCTGGTGAACGCCGTCGCGCCGGGCGCGATTGCCACGCCGATGAACGACATGGACGACAGCGAAGTGAAGGAAGGCTCCATGCCGGAAATCCCGCTGGCAAGGCCGGGCCACACGAAAGAGATTGCCAGCCTGGTGGCGTGGCTGTGTAACAGCGACGCCAGCTATACAACAGGGCAATCGTTTATCGTCGACGGGGGCTTTATGCTGGCGAACCCGCAGTTTAAGCCGGAGGGATAGATTCCCCTCTCCCTGTGAGAGAGGGTATTTTTAGTTCCCTCTCCCTGTGGGAGAGGGTTAGGGTGAGGGCATCAGGCCGCACTCACTCCTCATCCCGCGTCTTTTCACGGTGCTTCAGCCACAGTCGCACCGCAATCACCGCCACAACCACCAGAATCAACCACGCCCAGTGCTTCAGGTGCTGGTCGAGATTATGCAGCCAGGGCGCAATCACTTCGCCCCCTACATAACCGAGCGTCGTAAAGATCAGCGCCCAGGCAATCGCGCCCACAATATTGAGCGGCAGAAAAATTTTGGGCGGCAGATGGCTGGCGCCAATCAGTATCGGCCCGATAATGCGAAAGCCATACATAAAGCGCGTGCCAATAACGAACAGGTAGGGATGACGTTGAATGAGCCGCTGAGCGCGGCGGATTTTCTTCTGATGCTTTGCGAAACGCTTGAGCAGCGTGGGCCCAAAGCGCAGCCCCAGAAAGTAGAGCAGCTGATCGCCTATCATCCCGCCCAGCGCGACCGCGGCAACAACCAGCGGGAACTTCAGTAACCCCTGATGCGCGGCGACGCCCCCTAACAGCGTGATGGTTTCACCTTCTGCCACGCTGCCGATGACCAGCGCGGCATAGCCATATTGCTCAATGAGTGCGTTAATATCCATTACGTAACGGTTTTCTCCCTCTGCGTGCCTCGTTTAATCATATACCCCTTGAATCAACGGCGGGGAAATCAACGGAAATTTCCCACTGTACATAAAATAATCTAAAGCCTGCATTATACTTAAGGTATCGCTGACGGGCCGACAACAAGGGGGCGCTATGAACCATGTCTGGGGACTTTTCTCCCATCCCGATCGTGAAATGCATGTCATTAAAAGTGAGAACGAAACGGTCTCGCATCATTACACGCACCACGTGCTGCTGATGGCCGCGGTGCCGGTAATATGCGCTTTTATCGGAACGACACAAATCGGCTGGAACTTCGGTGACGGCACCGTGGTTCAGCTTTCCTGGTTTACCGGACTCTATCTTGCCATCATCTTTTATGGCCTGATGCTGGCGGGGGTGGCGGTCATGGGGCGCGTCATTCACTGGATGGCGCGTAACTATCCGCAGCGTCCATCGCTGGCGCACTGTATGGTCTTTGCCGGGTATGTCGCGACCCCGCTGTTCTTAAGCGGTATTGTTGCGCTCTATCCACTGGTCTGGCTGTGCGCGCTGGTCGGTACCATTGCCCTCTTTTACACCGGTTATCTGCTGTATCTGGGGGTTCCTACCTTCCTGAATATCAATAAAGAAGAGGGGCTGAGCTTCTCGAGCTCAACGCTCGCCATCGGGGTGCTGGTGCTGGAGGCGCTCCTGGCGCTGACGGTGATTCTTTGGGGTTATGGATACCGTCTCTTCTGAGTTCACTGCATTGCTGGCGTAAATGCCAGCAATGCAGCATCCGTTCACGATTATCCTCTGGCGACAACGCCCGCTGACGGCTATGATGCCGAGGCCAGCCTGTGTTTATCTAACAACCCAGGCGGTGTACGTCATAACGTGCGTGAATAATTATCAGAAGTCTCACCATGCTGAAATTCCGAGTCTCTTTACTTAGCCTGGCGCTGTTGCTGGGTGCGTCCGCAGTCGTACCGGCCGTCGCCAAAACGCCCGCGGTGACCACCGCTGCTGCTCAGCCGCAAATTGCGTCCGGCAGCGCGATGATTGTCGATCTCAACACCAATAAGGTGATTTACGCCAGCCATCCGGACCTGGTGCGACCGATCGCCTCAATTACCAAATTAATGACCGCGATGGTGGTGCTTGATGCCCATCTGCCGCTGGACGAAAAACTGAAAGTGGATATCAGCCACACGCCGGAGATGAAGGGGATCTACTCCCGCGTGCGCCTGAACAGTGAGATCAGCCGTAAGAATATGCTGCTGCTGGCGCTGATGTCGTCTGAAAACCGCGCGGCGGCGAGCCTGGCGCACCACTATCCGGGCGGCTACGACGCGTTTATCCGCGCGATGAACGCGAAAGCCAAAGCGCTGGGGATGAACAATACGCACTATGTTGAACCGACGGGTCTGTCGATCAACAACGTCTCCACGGCGCGCGATCTGACGAAACTGCTGATTGCCAGCAAACAGTACCCGCTGATTGGTCAGCTCAGTACCACCCGTGAAGAGATGGCGACCTTTGCGAACCCGGCCTATACGCTGCCGTTCCGCAATACTAACCATCTGGTATACCGGGATAACTGGAATATTCAGCTAACGAAAACCGGCTTTACCAACGCGGCCGGACACTGTCTGGTGATGCGCACCGTATTTAACGGTAAGCCGGTGGCGCTGGTAGTGATGGATGCCTTCGGCAAATATACGCACTTCGCCGACGCGAGCCGCCTGCGTACCTGGATTGAAACAGGAAAAGTGCAGCCTGTCCCGGCGGCGGCATTGACGTATAAAAAGCAGAAAGCGGAGCAGATGGCGACGGCGCAGAACGACTGAGCCGTCTGTCAGCGCCGGGTGGCGGCTTTGCCTTACCCGGCCTACAAACACTAAAAACGGTAACCCAGGTTACCGTTTTGCGTTTATTCCGGCAGCGTCCAGTCACCATCGTTGAGCGGGCGCTGCATAATCACCGTATCCCGCCAGTCGCCTTTCTTGTAGCCTACGCTGCGCAGCTGACCGACAATCACGAAACCATGTTTTTTATGCAGACGTAACGAGCCGGCATTGTTATTGCCATCTCCTACCACGGCAATCATCTGCCGCCACGGCCCTTGCTCGCAGCGTGCGATCAGCGCATCCATCAGTGCCGTGCCAAAACCGCGCCCGGTGATGCTGGCATCCACGTAAATCGACTCTTCCAGGGTATAGCGGTAGGCGTGTCGCGGTCGGTAAGGGGTGGCATAGCAGTAGCCCACCACAATGCCGCGGTACAGCGCGATAAGCCACGGTAAACCGTTCTCCGCCACGCTTTTCATGCGATGACGCATTTCGTCAATAGTCGGGGGGACTTCTTCAAATGACGCGCGCCCGTGAAGCACATGCCAGGCATAGATCGCGGCAATGGCATGCACATCATCGGGACGGGCGTCGCGCACTTCCAGCTCGGTCTCGGATAAAACATCAATAGCCGACATGATGTGCCTGCTCCTCTTATCGAAGGCCGGAGAAACGTTTCTCCGGCGATAAGCGGTTACTCTATTACGATTAAGGAGCGCTTAACAATCTCTCAAATTTGGCTGTAGGAATTAATCAGACGTTTGCGTTATGTGCCGCTCCGCGTCTGCGCTCTCTTTCCAGTATTTCTTCCGCGTTGTTTTACCGATGCCGGGATTCATGCTGTTTGTAGGGTCATTCTCGCGATAAAACTGCTTAAGTGCGTCAGGGGCTTTATAAAGATGTCCGACGTTGTGTTCCGCAGGATATTGTGCGCCGCGTTCACGCAGAAGGGCGAGCATCTGCTCCTTCAGTTCGTGTGCATCGACCCCTTTCTTGACGATGTAATCCTGATGGAAGACATAGCACATAAAGTGGCCGTAATAGAGCTTGTGCACCAGCTTGCTGTCGATTTCCGGCGGCAGGTGTTCAAACCACTCGGTGTCGTTACGCCGCAGGGCGATATCGAGCGCCAGAATATCTTCCACCTCTTCGGAATGTACCGCCTGATATCGGATGGCGGCCCCTGCGGCGGCAAAGCGGTGCAGGAACGCTTTGCTGCCCTCTTCAGGCGTACAGGCAAAGAAATCCCCTTCGGCGGTTTTAAAGAATTCGGTCAGCCAGCTCTGCGCTTCGGCAATTCCGTCTCCGGCCATTTTCAGCAGCAGGTGATGTTCGTACCTGTCGCGCCAGGTTTTCATCCTCTCCGGCAGATGCGCTGGGAAAACGTTGCCCAGCTTCTGCATAAAGCGGTCGGTGAAGTGGGGTTTGAACAGCGACACTTTCTCCAGCATCGCGTCGGTACGGCCCTTCATGGTGAAGAAGAACGGCATTTTGTCGGTGCCGAGCTTGTCGATCATCAGAAACGTGTCTTTGCCGTAGCGCTCGGCGATGTCGTAAATGTCCCGGTGCATGTACTCGCCGGCCACCGGCAGGTGGGTGAATTCGCCCAGAATATGACGGCGGATTTCCGTCAGAACCTCAGGCTGGTTGGTGCCGATGTAGAATACCTGCTGCTTTTTCTCGGCCGGGAAGGTGTCCAGACGTACCGCAAAAACGGCCAGCTTGCCCGCGCAGCCGGAGGATTCAAACAGGCGATCCGGGTCGGCGTTATAGCGCGCCGGCGTATCGGCATTGATATCCCGCACGCGGGTCACGTAGTCGTGATCGTGCGCATGGCGACCGTCGTGCTGAACGTCTTCATCCTTCACGCGATCGTCGTCGAGCTTGCTGAGGATCTGTTCTGGCGTGACGCCGAGATCGATTCCCAGGTGGTTCACCAGCGTCAGCTTGCCGTTTTCGTCAATACGGGCAAACAGGGACATCTCGGTATAGGCGGGGCCGCGCTGCACCAGCGAGCCGCCGGAGTTATTGCAGATCCCACCGACCACCGAGGCGCCAATACAGGAGGAGCCGATCACCGAGTGCGGTTCGCGGCCCAGCGGCTTAAGCGCTTTTTCGAGGGAGTAGAGCGTCGTGCCGGGGAACGCGAGCACCTGCTCGCCTTTATCCAGCAGGTGCAGCTTGTCGAGGCGCAGGGTGCTGATAATCACGATGTCACGATCGTAATCGTTGCCGTTCGGCGTGGAGCCTTCGGTCAGGCCGGTGTTGGCCGCCTGCATTAAAATAATCTTGTCGGCGGCGACGCAGGCGCTCAGGACGCGCCACAGCTCCAGCAGCGTGCCGGGGAAAACCACCGCCAGCGCCTCGCCCTGACCGGAGCGGAAGCCCTTGCGGTAGCGGGCGGTTTTAGCCGGGTCGGTAAGCAGGTGAGAGGAGCCAACCAGGCGCGACAGTTCGTTAATAAAGGTTTTGTTATCGTCAGTTCGAACAGAAGACATCTTCCACTCCTTGTGGTGGGGCAAATTTCTCGCTGTAAAGCATAGCGCGATTAACTGTTAAGCGGTCGAGTATTCACGAGAAAAATCAGAGAATAACCCTGCAACGATCGGAGGGTTTGTGGCACACTGCGCTTTTCGCACGGTATGGCCGAGATCGTCCGGCGGTTATTGATGAGAGAGTAAAACGACATGAAATGGCTATGTTCTGTAGGTGTCGCCGTCAGCCTGGCGCTGCAACCTGCGCTGGCAGAGGATTTGTTTGGCAATCACCCGCTCACGCCTGAAGCGCGGGACGCGTTTGTCACGGAATTGCTCAAGAAAATGACGGTCGATGAGAAAATCGGCCAGCTGCGTCTGATCAGCGTCGGCCCGGATAATCCGAAAGAGGCCATCCGCGAGATGATCAAAGACGGGCAGGTAGGGGCCATCTTTAATACCGTCACCCGCCAGGATATCCGCAAGATGCAGGACCAGGTGATGGATCTCAGCCGCCTGAAAATTCCCCTGTTCTTTGCCTACGACGTGGTGCACGGCCAGCGTACCGTCTTCCCCATCAGCCTCGGCTTAGCGTCTTCCTTTAACCTCGACGCGGTGAAAACCGTCGGGCGCGTGTCGGCTTATGAAGCGGCGGACGACGGCCTGAACATGACCTGGGCACCCATGGTGGACGTCTCGCGCGATCCGCGCTGGGGCCGCGGCTCGGAAGGCTTTGGTGAAGATACGTATTTAACCTCCACGATGGGTAAAACCATGGTGGAAGCGATGCAGGGCAAAAGCCCGGCGGACCGCTACTCGGTGATGACCAGCGTCAAACACTTTGCGGCCTACGGCGCGGTAGAGGGCGGTAAAGAGTACAACACCGTCGACATGAGCCCGCAGCGCCTGTTCAACGACTACATGCCGCCGTACAAGGCAGGGCTGGATGCGGGCAGCGGCGCGGTGATGGTGGCGCTGAACTCGCTGAACGGCACGCCTGCAACCTCTGATTCCTGGCTGCTGAAAGACGTGCTGCGCGACCAGTGGGGCTTTAAGGGCATCACCGTTTCCGACCACGGCGCGATTAAAGAGCTGATCAAACACGGTACCGCCTCCGATCCGGAAGACGCGGTGCGCGTCGCGCTCAAGTCCGGCATCAACATGAGCATGAGCGACGAGTATTACAGCAAGTACCTGCCGGGGCTGGTGAAGAGCGGCAAGGTGACGATGGCGGAGCTGGACGATGCCACCCGTCACGTGCTGAACGTGAAATACGACATGGGGCTGTTTAACGATCCGTACAGCCACCTGGGTCCGAAAGACTCCGACCCGGCAGATACCAATGCCGAAAGCCGCCTGCACCGCAAAGAGGCGCGTGACGTGGCGCGCGAAAGCCTGGTGCTGCTGAAGAACCGCCTCGACACGCTGCCGCTGAAAAAATCCGGCACCATTGCCGTGGTGGGGCCGCTGGCCGACAGCAAGCGCGACGTCATGGGGAGCTGGTCTGCGGCGGGCGTGGCTGACCAGTCCGTGACCGTGCTGACCGGTATCAAGAGTGCCGTCGGTGAAAACGCCAAAGTGATTTACGCCAAAGGGGCGAACGTCACCAACGATAAAGACATCGTGACCTTCCTCAACCAGTACGAGGAAGCGGTGAAGGTCGATCCGCGCACGCCGAAGGAGATGATTGACGAGGCGGTGAACGCCGCGAAGCAGTCTGACGTCGTTGTTGCGGTCGTGGGTGAAGCGCAGGGTATGGCGCACGAAGCCTCCAGCCGTACCGATATCACCATTCCACAGAGCCAGCGCGATCTGATCGCCGCCCTGAAAGCCACCGGCAAGCCGCTGGTGCTGGTGCTGATGAACGGTCGTCCGCTGGCGCTGGTGAAGGAAGACCAGCAGGCTGACGCCATTCTGGAAACCTGGTTCGCCGGTACCGAAGGCGGTAACGCCATCGCCGACGTGCTGTTTGGCGATTACAACCCGTCGGGCAAGCTGCCGATGTCCTTCCCGCGCTCCGTCGGGCAGATCCCGGTGTACTACAGCCACCTGAACACCGGTCGCCCGTATAACGCCGACAAGCCGAACAAGTACACCTCTCGCTACTTCGACGAAGCTAACGGCCCGCTCTATCCGTTTGGTTACGGCCTGAGCTACACCACCTTCAAGGTCTCCGACGTGAAAATGTCGGCGCCGACCCTGAAGCGTGACGGCAACGTCACCGCCAGCGTTGAGGTGACCAACACCGGCAAGCGCGAAGGGGCTACGGTGATCCAGATGTACGTGCAGGATGTCACCGCGTCGATGAGCCGTCCGGTGAAACAACTGCGCGGCTTCGAGAAGGTCACGCTGAAGCCGGGGGAAACCAAAACCATCAGCTTCCCGATCGACGTGGATGCGCTGAAGTTCTGGAACCAGCAGATGAAATACGATGCGGAACCGGGCAAATTTAACGTCTTTATCGGCGTGGACTCCGCCCGCGTGAATAAAGGCGAGTTCGAGCTGCTGTAACCTTTTCCTCCTTTGCCTCCCCCCGTCCTGCGGGGGAGGCGTCTTACCTTATGCTAAAAAGGCATTTTGACGGTTAATTCCGCCGTTTTAAGCTACGCTTTTCTCTCAAGCCTCTGAAAAAGGCAGCAAAAAAATGAGGATAGCGGAATGACGATTGCAAAGGGGATGTTGGGATCTGCGGTGTTACTGGCGGCGCTGAGCCTGCCGTTACAGGCGGCGGAGCCGGTAAAAGTGGGTTCGAAGATCGATACCGAAGGCGCGCTGCTCGGCAATATTATTTTGCAGGTGCTGGAAAGCCACGGCGTGAAAACGGTCAATAAAGTCCAGCTCGGCACCACGCCCGTCGTGCGCGGCGCGATTACCTCCGGCGAGCTGGATATCTACCCGGAATACACCGGCAACGGCGCATTCTTCTTCAAAGATGAAAACGATCCGGCATGGAAAAACGCCAAAGCCGGGTATGAGAAAGTCAAAAAACTCGACGCGGAACAGAACAAACTGGTCTGGCTGACCCCGGCGCCGGCCAACAACACCTGGACTATCGCCGTGCGCAAGGACGTGGCGGAGAAAGGGAAGCTGACTACCCTGGCGGATCTCAGCCGCTACCTGAAAGAGAAGGGCGACTTTAAGCTTGCGGCGTCGGCGGAGTTTATCGAGCGTCCTGACGCGCTGCCCGCGTTTGAAAAAGCCTACGACTTCAAGCTCGACCAGGCGCAGCTTCTCTCGCTGGCGGGCGGGGATACCGCGGTGACCATCAAAGCGGCGGCACAGCAAACTTCCGGCGTTAACGCGGCCATGGCCTACGGTACCGACGGCCCGGTGGCGGCGCTTGGCCTGCAGACCCTGACCGATCCAAAAGGTGTACAGCCAATTTACGCGCCGACCCCGGTGGTGCGTGAGGCGGTGCTGAAAGCGTACCCGGACATTGCAGAATGGCTCAAACCGGTCTTCGAAAAGCTGGATGAAAAAACGCTGCAGCAGCTGAATGCCAGCATTGCCGTCGAGGGGCTGGATGCCAAAAAAGTGGCCGCCGACTTCCTGAAACAACAAGGGCTTGTGAAGTAACGGGAAAAGGCTGTGCCAATAAAATGTCATAACCGCGTCCTGCTGCTGCTGGTCTGCGTGGCCATCGCGGCGGTCGCGTTACCGTTTGTCAACGTTGCCCCAAACCGCCTGATGTCGGGGGAGGGAAAAGCGCTCTGGCAGGTCTGGTCGTTTACGCCGGGGTGGCTGGCGGCGGCGCTGGGCGCGTGGGTGATCCTGTCGCTCTGGCAGGGACGCCCGGCCCAGTGGCTGACGCTGCTTCTCTCTGAAGGGCTGTTTATTCTCCTGTTTTGGAGCGCCGGGCTGGCGGCGACGCATATGGCCTCGGCGGAAAGTCCGCTGGCGAGAACCACTATCGGCAGCGGCCTGTGGCTGTGGCTGGCGCTCTGCCTGCTGGCCTGCAGCGATGCGATTCGTCGACTCATCCCCAGCGCCATCTGGCGCTGGGTGCTCAATGCGCAGATATGGTGTATTCCTTTACTCCTGCTGTTCAGCGGTGAGCTGAACAACCTCTCGCTGTTAAAAGAGTACGCCAACCGTCAGGAGGTGTTTGATGATGCCCTCGCGCAGCACCTGACGATCCTCTTCGGTACGCTCTTTCCGGCGCTTCTGGTTGGGATCCCCCTTGGCATGTGGTGCTATCGCCATCCTTCACGCCAGGGCGGGGTTTTTGCCGTGCTCAATGTTATCCAGACCATTCCTTCCGTCGCGCTGTTTGGCCTGCTGATTGCGCCGCTGGCCGGGCTGGTGAAGTCGTTTCCGGCGCTGGGAATGCTGGGAATAGCCGGAACGGGATTAACGCCCGCGCTTATCGCGCTGGTGCTGTATGCCCTGCTGCCGCTGGTACGCGGCGTGGTCGCGGGCTTAGGCCAGGTCGCACCTGACGTGCTGGAAAGCGCCCATGCGATGGGAATGAGCGCGCGGCAGTGTTTCTGGAAAATTCAGCTGCCGCTGGCGCTGCCCCTGCTGTTGCGCAGCCTGAGGGTGGTGGCGGTCCAGACCGTCGGCATGGCGGTGATTGCGGCGCTGATTGGCGCGGGCGGCTTTGGCGCGCTGGTCTTCCAGGGGCTGCTGAGCAGTGCCCTGGATCTGGTGTTATTGGGCGTGGTGCCCACGATTGCGCTGGCGGTTGTCGTCGACGCACTGTTTGCCTTATGGCTCGCGCTGCTCGGGAGAAGAGCCAATGATTGAATTTCATGATGTCAGTAAAACCTTTGCCGGTCGCCCCGCGGCGAGCCACCTGAACCTGAACTTTGCCGAGGGGGCGTTTTCCGTGCTGATTGGCACCTCCGGGTCGGGCAAATCCACCACCCTGAAGATGATCAACCGGCTGGTTGAGCATGACAGCGGGCTGATTCGCTTTGCCGGGGAAGAGATCCGCAGCCTGCCGGTGCTGGAGTTGCGCCGTCGGATGGGCTATGCCATTCAGTCCATCGGCCTGTTTCCGCACTGGACGGTGGCGCAGAACATCGCCACCGTGCTGCAGCTGGAAAAATGGTCGCGGACGAAAATCGCCGAACGTGTTGATGAGCTGATGGCTCTGCTGGGGCTAGAGCCCGCGCTGCGCGACCGCTATCCGCACCAGCTTTCCGGCGGGCAGCAGCAGCGCGTGGGCGTGGCGCGTGCGCTGGCGGCCAACCCGCAGGTGCTGCTGATGGACGAACCCTTCGGCGCGCTGGATCCGGTCACGCGCGGGGCGCTGCAGGCGGAGATGACCCGCATTCACCGCATTCTCGGACGCACGATCGTACTCGTGACGCACGATATTGATGAAGCCCTGCGCCTGGCCGACCATCTGGTGCTGATGGATCATGGCGAAGTGGTGCAGCAGGGCTCGCCGCTTGAGCTGTTAACCTGGCCGAAGAACGACTTTGTGCGCGAGTTTTTTGGCCGCAGCGAGTTGGGCGTCAGGCTGCTCTCCCTGCGAACGGTGAGCGACTATATGCGTCGGGAGGCGGCGCCGGTGAGCGGCGAACCGCTGCAGGCGCAGATGAGCCTGCGGGATGCGCTCTCCGCGTTTGTCGCGCGCCAGTGCGAAGTATTGCCCGTTGCGGATGCCCGGGGCGCGCCGTGCGGCACCTTACACTTTCGCGATCTGCTGGCCGGGGAGGTGACGCGTGAAGGCACTGCGTGATCCGCTCCTCTGGCTGGTAGCGCTCTTTGTCGGCTTACTGTTTCTGATGCCCCACAGCGCGGCGCTGTTTAACAGTCTCTTTCCCGGGCTGCCGCGGCCGGTATATCAGCAGGAGAGCTTCATTAATCTCGCCCTGGCGCATCTCTGGCTGGTGGCGCTCTCAAGCGCCATCGCGGTTGTGCTGGGCGTGGGGGCGGGCATCGCGGTTACGCGGCCCGCAGGCCGGGAGTTTCGCCCGCTGGTGGAGACGATTGCGGCCATCGGACAGACGTTTCCCCCGGTGGCGGTGCTGGCGATAGCGGTGCCGGTGATGGGCTTTGGCCAACAGCCTGCCATCATTGCGCTGATTCTGTACGGCGTATTGCCGGTGCTGCAGGGCACGCTGGCGGGCCTCGCGGCGGTACCTGCGTCCGTGCTGAGCGTGGCGGAAGGGATGGGGATGAGTCGCGGTCAGCGGCTACGCAAGGTTGAACTGCCGCTAGCGGCACCGGTTATCATTGCCGGGATCCGCACGTCGGTCATCATTAACATCGGGACGGCGACCATTGCGTCGACGGTCGGCGCTAATACGCTGGGCACGCCGATCATTATCGGCTTAAGCGGGTTTAATACGGCGTATATTGTGCAGGGAGCGCTGCTGGTTGCGCTGGCGGCAATCGTCGTCGATCGCGCTTTTGAGCGGCTGGCGCTGTACCTCAGCCGACACCGCCGCGAACAATAAACGAGTACCCTGCCAGCATCACGCCGCCGATACCGCTTACGGCCATCAGGACAAAAAGGGTAATAATGGCCAGTTTGGTTGCCTTCATCATGTGCTCCTGTTGTTAACGGAACAATTATACGGTGAAGCGCAGCTGTTAATGAACCATTAAATGCCGTTATGGCTCATCCGGACCAAGGGAATAGACCGGGTAACCATTCTCACGCCATTCCGTCAGCAGCTGTTGCTGCGAGGCGGACGGCACTTCGCCACACCAGACCAGCAGGGTCTGGCCGTCGAAAAACTCAGGTCTGAGCTGCGCCAGCGAGTGCGCCAGAACATCCACGCGCCAGCCCTTCTGGGTGGCAATCCACGCTTCCAGCCACAGGCGGGTGGTATCGTGTACGTTCCAGCCGACAACCAGCGCATCTTTTCCGGCTTTGTTCTTCGCTGAGGCAAGGCAGACGGCAATGTAGTTGATCAGCACGCCGTCGAGCATGCTGAGCAGCGCCTGCAGGGTGGACTGCTGGCACTGCAGGCGTCGCCGGAGCGGAATGAAAAGATGGGAGATCAGCGTCTGCGCCGGGTAATCGCGACCCTGCTCTTTTATCCATCCACGCAGGCGCTGCAGGTTGCCCGCCTGCAGGAGCCGCAGCAGGGTTTCCTGTTGTTCGCGCCAGAGATGTTGCGTATCCGGGTCGTCGTGGCTCAGCAGGGACTTCACTTTCCCAACCTGCACGCCGTTGTCGATCCAGCTTTTGATTTCACGAATGCGGTCGATATCGTCATCATTAAAAAGGCGATGCCCACCGTCGGTCCTCTGCGGTTTGAGTAATCCATACCGTCGCTGCCACGCCCGTAGGGTAACGGGATTGATATCACAAAGGAGTGCCACTTCACCGATCGTGTAAAGCGCCATATTCGCCCCCTGGCTTACGCGTCCCCAGCTTAACTGTAGACCCACTTTGCCGAACCAGGAAGAATTGATTGTTTTTTACACAAAGAATGCGAAGCGTATGCGATATTCTGAAAAAGGTGTGATAACGGGCACGATTTTACGCTTTTTTGGGATGCTTCAAAGAAAGTTGAGCCGCATCCGTGTATGTTACGCGTTTTTTAGCGTGTGCGGTTTTGAGTATGTACGAGTTTAACCTGGTGCTGCTGTTGCTTCAGCAGATGTGCGTGTTTCTGGTCATTGCCTGGCTGATGAGCAAAACGCGCCTGTTTATCCCGCTGATGCAGGTCACCGTCCGTCTGCCGCACAAATTCCTCTGCTACGTCGTATTTTCCATATTCTGCATTATGGGGACCTGGTTTGGTCTTCATATCGAAGACTCTATTGCCAATACGCGCGCTATCGGCGCGGTGATGGGCGGGCTGCTCGGCGGTCCCGTCGTCGGGGGGCTTGTCGGTTTAACCGGGGGGCTGCATCGCTATTCCATGGGCGGGATGACGGCGCTGAGCTGTATGATCTCCACGATCGTTGAAGGGCTTCTCGGCGGTCTGGTGCACAGCTATATGATCAAGCGCGGTCGCCCGGACAAGGTATTTAGTCCGCTGACCGCCGGTGCCATTACCTTTGTGGCCGAAATGGCGCAGATGGCGATCATCCTGCTGATTGCCCGTCCGTTTGAGGATGCGCTGCACCTGGTCAGCAGCATTGCCGCTCCGATGATGGTGACCAATACCGTGGGCGCGGCGCTGTTTATGCGCATTCTGCTCGACAAGCGCGCCATGTTTGAGAAGTACACCTCGGCCTTTTCCGCCACGGCGCTGAAGGTTGCCGCCTCGACCGAAGGGATCCTGCGCCAGGGGTTCAACGAAGAGAACAGCATGAAGGTGGCCCAGGTGCTCTACAAGGAGCTGGATATCGGCGCGGTGGCGATAACCGATCGGGAAAAGCTGCTGGCTTTTACCGGTACGGGCGACGATCACCATCTGCCGGGCAAGCCGATCTCCTCAGCCTATACGCTGCGCGCCATCGAAACCGGCGAGGTGGTGTATGCCGACGGTAACGAAGTGCCTTACCGCTGTTCGCTGCATCCCCAGTGCAAGCTGGGCTCCACGCTGGTGATTCCGCTTCGCGGCGAGAATCAGCGGGTGATGGGCACCATCAAGCTGTATGAGGCGAAAAACCGTCTGTTCAGCTCCATCAACCGCACGCTGGGGGAGGGGATCGCCCAGCTGCTGTCCGCGCAAATCCTCGCCGGGCAGTATGAGCGGCAGAAAGCCCTGCTGACGCAGTCGGAGATTAAGCTGCTGCATGCCCAGGTCAATCCGCATTTCCTGTTCAACGCCCTCAATACGCTTAAAGCGGTGATCCGCCGCGACAGCGATCAGGCCGCCCAACTGGTGCAGTTTCTGTCAACCTTTTTCCGCAAGAACCTGAAGCGGCCGTCGGAGATCGTGACCCTCGCCGATGAGATTGAGCACGTGAATGCCTATCTGCAGATTGAGCAGGCGCGTTTCCAGTCGCGTCTGCAGGTGTCGCTCTCCGTGCCGGACGAGCTGGCGTATCAGCATCTTCCGGCCTTTACCCTGCAGCCGATTGTCGAAAACGCCATTAAGCACGGTACATCACAGCTGCTGGGAAGGGGCGAGATAACCATTGCCGCCAGCCGATTCAACCATCACCTGGTGCTGGATATTGAAGATAATGCCGGGCTTTATCAGCCTTCCGCCTCCGGCGGTTTAGGGATGAGCCTGGTGGATAAACGCCTGCGCGCCCATTTTGGCGACGACTGTGGCATTACCGTCGCCTGCGAGCCCGACCGATTTACCCGTATTACCGTACGACTGCCGCTGGAGGAAAACGCATGTTAAGAGTGCTGATTGTGGATGACGAGCCGCTGGCACGGGAAAACCTGCGCGTTCTGCTGCAGGAGCAGCCGGATGTTGAGATTGTGGGGGAATGCGCCAACGCCATTGAGGCTATCGGCGCGGTGCACAAGCTGCGCCCGGACGTGCTGTTCCTCGACATTCAGATGCCCCGCATCAGCGGGCTGGAGATGGTCGGCATGCTTGACCCGGAACATCGTCCCTACATCGTGTTTCTGACGGCGTTCGACGAATATGCCGTTAAGGCCTTTGAGGAGCATGCGTTTGATTATTTACTCAAGCCGATTGAAGAGAAGCGTCTGGATAAAACGCTCACCCGTTTACGCCAGGAGCGCACCGTGCAGGACGTCACGCTGCTGGCGGAGAACCAGCAGCCGCTGAAGTTTATCCCCTGCACCGGGCACAGCCGGATCTATCTTCTGCAGATGGATGATGTGGCCTTTGTCAGCAGCCGCCTGAGCGGGGTATTTGTTACCAGCGCGGAAGGGAACGAAGGGTTTACCGAGCTGACCCTGCGCACGCTGGAGAGCCGCACGCCGCTGATTCGCTGTCACCGCCAGTACCTGGTGAATATGGCGCATCTGAAGGAGATCCGCCTGGAAGATAACGGCCAGGCCGAGCTGGTGCTGCGCGCCGGGCAAACCGTCCCGGTCAGCCGCCGCTACCTGAAGAGTTTGAAAGAGGCGATTGGGCTGTAAAGCTGGTACACTGCGCGCCATTGCATCATCGACATTCGAAGGCTCTATGCTAAGTAACGATATTCTTCGTAGCCTGCGCTACACCCTGAAAGCGAACAATAACGATATGGTGCGCATTCTTGCGCTGTCCGACATGGAATCCACGTCTGCGAGTTTTGACACGTGGATGACCAAAGAAGACGAAGAGGGGTTTGTCCGCTGTCCTGATATCATTCTGTCGGGCTTCCTGAACGGCCTGATTTACGATAAGCGCGGCAAAGATCCGGCCGCGCCAGAGCTGGCGCTGGAGCGTCGGGTGAACAACAACACGGTGCTGAAAAAGCTGCGTATCGCGTTCTCGCTGAAAACGGACGATATCGTGGCGATCATGACCGAGCAAAAATTCCGCGTATCCGTGCCGGAAGTGACCGCCATGATGCGCGCACCGGATCATAAAAACTACCGCGAGTGCGGCGACCAGTTCCTGCGTAATTTCCTGCGCGGGCTGACCCACCGGGTGCATCACCCGAAGGCGTGATGTTTAGCCGGGTGGCGGCTTCGCCTTACCCGGCCTACAAAACCCGTAGGCCCGTGCAGGCGTAGCGCCGCCGGGCAAAAAAAAGCCGGAGATAATCTCCGGCTTTTTTGTTATTTCACCTGCTGGCCAGGCTTCGCGCCTTCGTCAGGGCTTAACAGGAAGATATCTTTCCCGCCAGGGCCTGCGGCCATCACCATACCCTCAGAGATGCCGAAGCGCATTTTGCGCGGCGCCAGGTTGGCGACCATCACGGTCTGACGGCCGATCAGCACCTGCGGGTCCGGATAGGCAGAACGGATGCCGGAGAAGACGTTGCGCTTCTCGCCGCCCAGATCCAGCGTCAGGCGCAGCAGCTTGTCAGAGCCGTCCACAAACTCCGCGTTCTCGATCAGCGCCACGCGCAGGTCGACTTTGGCGAAATCATCGAAGGTAATGGTTTCCTGAATCGGATCGTCCGCCAGCGGGCCGGTGACCGGTGCCGCAGCTGCCTTCACCTCTTCTTTAGAGGCTTCCACCAGGGCGTCAACCTGCTTCATCTCGATGCGGTTGTAAAGCGCTTTGAAGGTGTTGACCTTGTGGCCGAGCAGCGGCTGCTGAATAGCATCCCAGGTCAGTTCGGTGTTCAGGAACGCTTCAGCGCGGGCTGCCAGCTGCGGCAGAACCGGCTTAAGCCAGGTCATTAGCACGCGGAACATGTTCAGACCCATGGTGCAGATCGCCTGCAGGTCGGCGTCGCGGCCTTCCTGTTTCGCGACCACCCACGGAGCCTGTTCGTCCACATAGCGGTTGGCAACATCGGCCAGCGCCATGATTTCGCGAATCGCTTTACCGAATTCACGGCTTTCCCAGGCTTCGCCAACCGCAGCGGCGGCATCGGTGAAGGTTTTATACAGCACCGGATCGGCCAGTTCGGCAGAAAGCACGCCGTCAAAGCGCTTGGCGATAAAGCCCGCGTTACGGGACGCCAGGTTCACTACCTTGTTGACGATGTCCGCGTTTACGCGCTGCACGAAATCTTCCAGGTTCAGGTCGATATCGTCGATGCGGGAAGAGAGCTTCGCGGTGTAGTAGTAGCGCAGGCTGTCCGCGTCAAAGTGGTTCAGCCAGGTGCTGGCCTTGATGAACGTCCCGCGGGACTTGGACATCTTGGCACCGTTCACCGTCACGTAGCCGTGAACAAACAGGTTGGTTGGCTTGCGGAAGTTACTGCCTTCCAGCATGGCCGGCCAGAACAGGCTGTGGAAGTAAACGATGTCTTTGCCGATGAAGTGGTACAGCTCGGAGGTAGAGTCTTTCTTCCAGTATTCGTCGAAGCTGACGGTGTCGCCACGCTTGTCGCACAGGTTCTTGAAGGAGCCCATGTAGCCGATTGGCGCGTCCAGCCAGACGTAGAAGTATTTGCCCGGCGCGTTCGGGATTTCGAAGCCGAAATACGGCGCATCGCGGGAGATATCCCACTGCTGCAGGCCGGATTCGAACCACTCCTGCATCTTGTTCGCCACCTGCTCCTGCAGCGCGCCGCTGCGGGTCCACGCCTGCAGCATTTCGCTGAAGGACGGCAGGTCAAAGAAGAAGTGCTCGGAGTCACGCATCACAGGCGTGGCGCCGGAAACCACGGATTTCGGCTCGATAAGCTCGGTCGGGCTGTAGGTCGCGCCGCACACTTCGCAGTTATCGCCATACTGGTCCGGGGATTTACATTTCGGACAGGTGCCTTTGACGAAGCGGTCCGGCAGGAACATGCCTTTTTCCGGATCGTACAGCTGAGAGATGGTGCGGTTTTTGATAAAACCGTTCTCTTTCAGACGGGTGTAGATCAGCTCCGACAGCTCGCGGTTTTCGTCGCTGTGCGTGGAGTGATAGTTGTCATAGCTGATGTCAAAGCCAGCAAAATCGGTCTGATGCTCCTGACTCATTTCGGCAATCATCTGCTCCGGGGAGATCCCCAGCTGCTGCGCTTTCAGCATGATCGGCGTGCCGTGGGCATCGTCCGCACAGATGAAGTTAACCTCGTGGCCGCGCATTCGCTGGTAACGGACCCAGACATCAGCCTGGATATGCTCCAGCATGTGGCCGAGGTGGATTGAGCCGTTGGCGTACGGCAGTGCGCACGTTACCAGAATTTTCTTCGCGACTTGAGTCATAGTAGGCATTACTTCTTTTAACTGTGAAAAGGGTTTTTGATATTACCAAAAGGGGCATTATTAAGTAAGCACAAACCACGGCCTTTCAGGTAAACTTGTTCATCTAAGGTCTTATTCACAAGAACAAAGGAGTCGGGATGAGTTCTCAATCCCAGGCCAAATCACCGGAAGCCTTACGAGCAATGGTCGCCGGGACGCTGGCTAACTTTCAGCATCCAACCCTGAAGCACAATCTCACTACGCTGAAAGCGTTACACCACGTTGCCTGGCTGGACGACACGCTGCACGTTGAGCTGCAGATGCCGTTCGTCTGGACCAGCGCCTTTGACGCGCTGAAAGAGCAGACCAGCGCCGAGCTGCTGCGCATTACCGGCGCGAAGGCGATCGACTGGAAGCTGAGCCACAGCATCGCCACGCTGAAGCGCGTGAAAAACCAGCCTGGCGTCAACGGCGTGAAAAACATCATTGCCGTCAGCTCGGGCAAGGGCGGGGTGGGGAAATCCTCTACTGCCGTAAACCTGGCGCTGGCGCTGGCAGCGGAAGGGGCAAAGGTCGGTATTCTGGATGCCGACATCTACGGCCCGTCTATTCCAAACATGCTGGGCGCGGAAAACCAGCGTCCAACCTCACCGGACGGCACCCACATGGCGCCGATCATGGCGCACGGTCTGGCGACCAACTCCATCGGTTACCTGGTGACTGATGATAACGCCATGGTCTGGCGCGGCCCGATGGCCAGCAAAGCGCTGCTGCAGATGCTGCAGGAGACGATGTGGCCGGATCTGGATTATCTGGTGCTGGACATGCCGCCGGGGACCGGTGACATCCAGCTCACGCTGGCGCAGAACATTCCGGTGACGGGAGCCGTTGTGGTGACCACGCCGCAGGATATCGCGCTGATCGACGCCAAAAAAGGCATCGTGATGTTCGAGAAGGTGGAAGTGCCGGTGCTCGGTATCGTTGAGAACATGAGCATGCACATCTGCAGCAACTGCGGTCACCACGAACCTATCTTCGGTACGGGCGGGGCAGAAAAACTGGCTGCGAAGTATCACACCCAACTGCTGGGACAGATGCCGCTGCACATTACCCTGCGTGAAGATCTGGACAGCGGCAAGCCGACGGTCGTCAGCCGTCCGGACAGCGAATTTGCAGAGATGTATCGTCAGCTGGCGGGACGCGTTGCGGCGCAGCTTTACTGGCAGGGCGAAGTCATCCCGGGCGAAATCGCGTTCCGCGCGGTGTAATACCTCTTCGCTTAGTGCCGGGTGGCGGCTTCGCCTTACCCGGCCTACGAAATACGGTTTTGTAGGTCAGGTAAGCGAAGCGCCACCTGACTTTACCCAAGCCGATAGTGCATCAAATAATACTCTCCCTCCGGAGAATTCCCCGTCGCCTCAATGTGCCAGCCGTGCCGCTGGTAAAACGCGACAGCCCGCGCATTCTTCACCAGACACTTAAGCGAACCTGTACTGGTAAACGTCTTCTGCACCTGTTCCAGAAGCATTTTCCCGACGCCGTGGCTTTGATACTGTGGGTCAACAAAGAGGTTGTGCAGAAAATTATCGTTCGCCCAGACGGAGGCAAAGCCCAGGCGATGGCCGTTCTGCGTGGCAACCCAAATCACTTCGTCACGGGTGGCCGCGTCAAAGTCTTCAAGCTGCCAGTCTGAGCTGTCCAGCCATGGCCAGGCCTCACGCCGGGCGTGGAGAAAGAGCGTGCGCAGGAAAGGACGATCGCTTTCCTGCCAGGGGCGGATCAGAATGGTCTTAGCGGTGATAGAAAATATCTCCGTTATAGGCTTTGTAGATTTTGCCGTCCGCATCGCCGATCAGCACGTAGTTCTCGCCCATGTAGGTCCAGTGGGTTCCGGCATCCGGAGCCGGCAGGTTACGCAACTGGTACTGTTTGATGGTGTACTCCGGCGTTTGATACTGCGCCGGCGCCGTGTCGCCAATCTTGAATTTCGTGAAGTCAGCGATGAACTCTTGTTCTTCATAGGCCTTGATGCCGGAGGGTGCAGCGGCCGTTTGCGGGGCAGAGAATGCGGATCCCGCCAGAGACAGTAATACACCCAGAAGCAGCAGTTTACGCTTAGCCATTTTTTCTCCAGTGATATCGTTACAGATACTTTTCGTCTGCGGGACGTCGAAAGCGAAGCAGACAGTCCATTTTAAGTATCCACGCAGGGTATGTTTGAAAAAAAATGTAACAAAAGTGGACGGTTTTGTGTAGCCCAATTGCGTGATGCTTATCAGTATCGGGAATATTGTCGATGCATTATATTTTTAATATTTATCATTTCATTAATTAATTCTGAAAATAACTTTCCATATCAAAGTTAGAAAGCGAGGCGAATGCTTTCTCTCTGAAGAGCATTTAATATTGCCTCCGGATGAAGCGTGCTGACATCCGTTTTTTTAACCAGGTCGAGTATAGGATCTGTTTTTTAAAACGCGGGTGAGGTGTGTTTTATAAGGGCAGGAAGTTCATCTCTCATAAGCATAATTGATTACATTTCATGGGGTTGGATTGGGTCTTTTTACAGGCTTAACGATAAACGCAACGTTAAAAAGAAATATTTATATTAATGAAAAGTACAACTGCATTTTCGCTGTTATTTCTCAGTATTAGTCAGTTAACAGGGTGTGTTTTTTCACCTGGTCAGAACTTAAGTGTGTCAGGTAAGAAAGTTATTTCGGCGGAAGAGGCAAATTATCAGCTTGATAAGCGCGTGGAAATTTTTCCGCTGACGCCGGAGTGGATTGAAAAACTGCGCCCGCCCGTGTCGAAATCTCAGGCAAATCCTAATCTGGACAAGCAGATCAAAAACTGGGAATACCGTATTGGCGCAGGCGACATCCTGACGGTCACCGTCTGGGATCACCCTGAATTAACAACGCCCGCAGGACAATATCGTAGCGCGAGCGATACAGGCAACTGGGTCAACGCTGACGGTACGCTCTTTTATCCCTATGTCGGTAAACTGCGGGTGGCAGGAAAAACGGTTTCACAGGTACGTGAAGAGATTACGGCTCGACTGGATAGCGTCATTGAGAGTCCGCAGGTGGACGTCAGCGTAGCCTCCTTCCGTTCACAAAAAGCCTACGTCACCGGAGAGGTGGAAAAATCGGGTCAACAGCCGATAACCAATATTCCGCTGACGGTGATGGATGCGATTAACGCCGCGGGTGGGCTCTCGGCGGATGCCGACTGGCGTAACGTCGTGCTCACACACAATGGACAGGACGCCCACCTCTCACTCTATGCCCTGATGCAGCATGGCGATTTGACCCAAAATAAGCTGCTTTATCCTGGCGATATCCTGTTTGTTCCCCGGAACGACGCGCTGAAAGTGTTCGTAATGGGCGAGGTGGTGAAACAGAGCACCCTTAAGATGGATCGTAGCGGCATGACGTTGGCCGAGGCCCTGGGCAATGCCGGGGGGCTTAACCAAAATATGGCCGATGCAACCGGCATTTTTGTTATTCGCCAGGTATCGAAAAAAGGTGACACCGACAAAATCGCCAATATCTATCAGCTGAATGCGGAAGATGCTTCAGCCATGGTGCTGGGTACGGAATTCCAGCTTGAGCCGTATGACATTGTCTACGTCACCACGGCACCGCTATCGCGCTGGAATCGCGTGATCTCCCAACTGGTGCCCACCATCAGCGGCGTACATGACCTGACCGAAACCGTTCGTAACATCCGATCGTGGCCGTAGTCATGTTCCATTCAATCTTAGTGGTCTGCACCGGCAATATTTGCCGCTCACCCATTGGTGAGCGGCTATTGCGTCAGCAATTACCCGGCAGGCAGGTCACCTCTGCAGGTATTTTCGGACTAGAAGGACGCCCGGCGGATGCGAGTGCGCAGGCTGTGGCCTTGCGTCACGGCCTTTCGCTGGAGGGGCACGTTGCCCGAAGGGTGACGTGCAGTCTGTTGCAACAGTCCGACTTGATTCTGGTGATGGAGCCGGAACACCTTCGTTTTATTGCCACAATGGCCCCGGAGAACCGGGGAAAATCGCTGCTATTTGGACAATGGCTGGAAACCCAGGACATTCCCGACCCGTATCGCAAAAGCCGTGAAGCCTTTGAATATGTTTTCGGGCAATTGGGGAAAGCCAGTCAGGAATGGGCTCGTCGTTTGAGTTAACAAGGAATGAAGCCGTAATGTCGTCTTCTAAATCAGACAAATATAGTGCTGCGACACCGCAGAATAACGAAATGGATCTCATTCAGTTGCTTGCTGAGATGTTCGATCACCGGGTAATGATCGCGTGTGTTACGCTTCTGTTCACGGTATGTGCGGGGATCTACGCCTTCAGCGTCACGCCGGTTTATCAGGCTGATGCCCTGGTGCAGGTCGAAGCGAAGCAGGGCAACGCGCTGCTCAAGAACCTGACCTCGCTCAGATCCGATCTCTCACCCGATGTCGCTCCAGAACTTTTACTCCTTAAATCACGGATGGTCCTCGGACAGACCGTTGATCGGTTAGGGCTGACCTACGAGGTTAATAGGCGCTTGTTCCCCGTCATTGGAGCTTTCTGGGAGCATGTGCAGGGGCGCAACCCCGCTGAAATCACGATTGGCTCGCTGAATATTCCGTCTGTGGAGGGGGATCCACAAACGCTTTTACTCACTGTTCTCGAGCAAGGGCGATATCGTCTTGAGGGACAAACGCTTGAGGCAGAGGGCGTTGTTGGAAAAGCGCTACTTAAAGAGGGCGTCTCTCTTCTGGTGACCTCCCTCAATGCGGCTCCGGGAACCCAGTTTACCCTCAACATCGTTACCAGGCTTGAGGCGATCAACGCCATTCAGAGCAGACTGACGGTTGTGGAGTCGTCGAAACAGAGTGGAATGATCGCCTTAACGTTAACGGGTGACGATCCCGGCAAGACCGCTACGGTACTTAATACGATTGCCGAAAATTTTCTCAGCCAGAACATTGCGCGCCAGGAAGCTAAAGATTCCCGTAGCCTCACGTTCTTACAGGATCAGTTACCTAAAATCAGTCGCGAACTGGATGAAGCCGAGGCACGACTGAATGCTTATCGAGAGCAAAGCGATTCGGTCGATTTATCTCTTGAGGCAAAGTCGGTTCTTGATCAGGTAGTTAACGTGGAAAATCAGCTTAACGCGCTGACGTTTCGCGAGGCAGAGGTATCCCAGCTGTTCAAAAAGGACCATCCCACCTACCGTGCTTTACTGGAGAAAAAACAAACGCTTGAGCGGGAACGCGCGCGCCTGTATAGCCGCGTCTCCTCCATGCCATCCACGCAGCAGGAAATATTACGCCTGAGTCGTGATGTTGAATCCGGGCGCGCCGTATACATGCAGTTACTGACGCGTCAGCAAGAGCTGAGCATCTCGCGCTCCAGCGCTATCGGGAATGTGCGGATCATAGACCCGGCGGTGACGCAGCCGGCCCCTGTCAAACCGCGCAAAGCCCTCATCATTCTGTTTGGTATGATGATAGGGCTGCTCCTCTCTGCCGGAACGGTTTTAGTGCGTTCCGCCTTCAAGCGGGGCATTACCTCGTCAGAACAACTGGAAGAGTTCGGGATGCCGCTGCTGGTAACGCTTCCGCGCTCGGTATGGTTATGGAAAAAAACGCACCTGCGCAGGAGAAACCTGTTTACTTCCCACTGGAAGCACAGGATATCCAACGTGCCTTTCCTGCCCATTGACCGTCCGGCTGATACGTTTGTCGAGGCGATGCGTGGGCTGCGCACCAGTTTGCATTTTACCATGATGGATACCGCAAACCGGGTTGTCGTGGTGTCTGGCCCCACGCAGGACTGCGGAAAGACGCTGGTCAGTACTTCACTGGCGTCGATTGTGGCACAGGCCGGACAGCGGGTGCTGTTTATTGATGCGGATATGCGTAAAGGGTATGTCCACAATGTGTTCAGGCTGAACAATCATCGGGGGTTGTCCTGCGTGCTCGACGGAACCGTTGAGTGGCAGGAGGCGGTTCAACGCTTTGAGAAAGGCGGTTTTGATGTACTGACCTGCGGACCTCAACCTACGCATCCCGTTGACCTGCTCATGAGTGAACGCTTCCAGGATGTGATGGCGCAGATTGAAAAGCGGTATGACATCGTGATTATCGACACTCCACCTGTGCTTGCCGTGACGGATGCTTTGCTGATCGCCAGAGCAGCAGCCACTACGCTGCTGGTCGCCCGCTTTGGTAAAACCAGCGTGAAAGAGATCGAGACCAGCCTTAAGCGTATGGAACGGATGAACGTAAAGGTGAATGGCGTGATCCTCAATGACATTGTGAAATCGGCGGCGCTCTATTACAACTCGGGGTATAGCGCTTACGACTATGGCTATAACCGGGAGTAACCCTGGCGCGACATTTCTTTACAGCGTGATGGTGTATTGCCCGTTAAGATGACCTTCGTTAAAACACGAGGTCACAATGGATAACCGCAAAATCAATCGACTGCGCCGCTGGGCGCGGGAAGGGGTAATACTCGTTCTGCTGACGCTGGCCGTGGCGTGGGGAGTTGATCAATACCGAAAACCGACACTCCCCGCCAGTTTTAGTGCAACGCCGATGACGAGCATCGACGGAAAAATGCATGATATTGCGGCGCTCAGCCAGGAGCGTCCGCTGCTGATCTACGTCTGGGCGACCTGGTGCAGCATTTGCCGTTACACCACGCCTGCGGTTAATCAGCTGGCAGAAGAGGGCGGGAACGTGGTGAGTATCGCCATGCGCTCTGGTGATAACGCAAAGCTTGCACGCTGGGTTGACAAGAAACAGCTTAAAATGCCGGTGATAAACGATGAAAACGGTGCGCTGTCGCAGGCGTGGCAGGTGAGCGTGACGCCGACGTTAGTCATTGTATCGAAGGGGAACGTGGTCAGTACCACAACGGGCTGGACGAGCTACTGGGGATTAAAAATCAGGATGTGGTGGGCGGGCTTATAAGAATAACCCCTCTCCCGGCGGGAGAGGGGTTTTATATTACTTAGCCAGAACTTCCTGCGCGGTGCGCTCAACCAGAGACAGCAGGATTTTGATATCTTCCAGCGTCACGGTTGGGTTCAGCAGCGTCAGCTTCAGGCAGGTCACGCCGTTATGCTCGGTCACGCCGACGTTTGCACGGCCGGATTCCAGCAGCGCATCACCAATTTTCTGGTTCAGCAGGGCGATACCGGCATCATCTGCCTGCACCTCGCCACGGAAGCGGAACAGCACGCTTGCCAGCTGCGGCTGCATAACCAGTTCCAGCGCAGGCTGCGCTTTCACGTACGCCGCAACCTGCTGTGCCAGGGTCACGCCGTGATCGATGATCGCCGCGTATTGCTCCTGACCCAGCGCTTCCAGGCTCATCCACAGCTTCAGCGCGTCGAAACGACGGGTGGTCTGCAGAGATTTGGAGACCAGGTTCGGCACGCCGGCTTCTTCGTCGAACTCAGAGTTCAGGTAAGCCGCCTGATAGCGCATCAGCTCATAGTGGCGCGCTTCTTTCAGCAGGAACGCGCCGCAGCTGATGGTCTGGAAGAACTGCTTGTGGAAGTCCAGGGTGACGGAATCCACCAGCTCAATGCCGTCCAGGTAGTGACGATACTGCTCAGACATCAGCAGCGCGCCGCCCCAGGCCGCATCAACGTGTACCCAGATGTTCTGCTTCGCCGCCAGCTCAGCAATGGCGCGCAGCGGATCGATAGCACCGGCATCGGTGGTACCTGCCGTTGCGACGATCGCCAGAATCTGCTCGCCGTTCGCATTGCACTGTTCGATTTTCGCCGCCAGATCGGTCAGATCCATGCGGGAGAATTCGTCCGTTTTCACCTGCACCACGGACTGGTAGCCCAGACCCATCAGCGCCATGTTTTTCTGCACGGAGAAGTGCGCGTTTTCAGAGCACAGTACGCGGATCTTACGCAGATCGCCCACCAGACCGTCCTGCTGAACGGAGTGACCCTGACGCGCAAAGAACGCATCGCGCGCCAGCATCAGGCCCATCAGGTTGCTCTGGGTTCCGCCGCTGGTGAAGACACCGGCGTCGCCAGCCTGATAACCCACGCGGGTACGCAGCCACTCGATCAGTTTGATCTCGATGATGGTTGCGGACGGGCTTTGATCCCAGGAGTCCATACTCTGGTTAGTGGCGTTGATCAGCACTTCCGCCGCCTGGCTTACGACCAGGCTTGGGCAGTGCAGGTGCGCCACACACTGCGGGTGATGAACGGACAGGCTGTCTTTCAGGAAGAACTCCACGGCGCGTTCAATCGCCGCTTCGTTGCCCAGCCCTTTCGGGTTGAAATCCAGCTTAATACGGTCGCGCAGTTCCGCGACCGTTTTGCCCTGGTACATCTCAGGCTGTTTCAGCCACTGCATCACAGCCTGAGTGCTTTGTTCAATCGCCTGCTGGTAAGCTTCAATGCTCTGCGCAGAGGAGAACAAAATTGGGTTTGAATCAGACATCGTAATCAATAACTCCGGTTACGCCGGGCGAACGCCCGCAGCAAGCAGTGCCTGCTCAAATTTATCCAGGAAGATCTTCAGCTCTTCATCGCTGATCAGCAGAGAAGGCAGCAGACGCAGAACGATACCGTTACGACCACCGCGCTCCAGAATCAGACCGGCTTCGAAGCACTTCTTCTGAATCAGTGCAGACAGCTCGCCGTCGCCCGGGAAGCAGCCCATGTGGTCAGCGGCTTCGTGCGGCTTAACGATCTCAATACCGATCATCATGCCCAGACCGCGCACGTGGCCGATAACCGGATAACGTTTCGCCATCTCTTTCAGCTGGCCTTTCAGCCATTCGCCCTGTGCCGCCACTTTGCCTGCGATGTTCTGGTCTTTCAGGATTTTCAGCGTTGTCAGACCGGTTGCCATCGCCAGCTGGTTGCCGCGGAAGGTACCGGTGTGGTGACCTGGCGCCCATGCGTCGAACTGCTTTTTGATGCCGAGTACGGCCAGCGGCAGACCGCCACCGACGGCTTTAGACATCACGATGATGTCTGGCTCGATGCCCGCGTGTTCGAAGGCGAAGAATTTACCGGTACGGGCAAAGCCAGCCTGAACTTCGTCGAGGATCAGCAGAATGCCGTGTTCCTGAGTCACTTTACGGATGCGCTGCAGCCACTCAGCCGGAGCCGGGTTCACGCCGCCTTCGCCCTGAACCGCTTCCAGGATCACCGCAGCAGGTTTACGTACGCCGCTTTCAACGTCGTTGATCAGGTTATCGAAGTAGTAAGTCAGCGCTTTCACGCCCGCTTCACCACCGATACCCAGCGGGCAACGGTATTCGTGCGGGTAAGGCATGAACTGCACTTCTGGCATCATACCGTCTACCGCTTCTTTCGGAGACAGGTTGCCGGTCACGGACAGTGCGCCGTGGGTCATACCGTGGTAACCACCAGAGAAGCTGATGATACCGCTACGGCCGGTCACTTTTTTCGCCAGCTTCAGCGCTGCTTCAACGGCGTCAGCACCGGATGGACCGGTGAACTGCAGGCAGTACTCTTTGCCCTGACCAGGCAGCAGAGAGAGCAGGTATTCGGAAAACGCGTCTTTCAGAGGCGTAGTCAGATCCAGAGTATGTAACGGCAAGCCGCTGGTAATGACATTTTGGATGCTTTTCAGCACATCAGGATGGTTATGGCCAAGCGCAAGGGTCCCTGCACCTGCTAAACAGTCAAGGTATTCTTTATTATCTGCATCGGTGATCCACACGCCTTCTGCTTTAGTGATGGCTAAAGGCAGTTTGCGCGGATAACTCCTGACGTTAGATTCAAACTCGGCCTGACGGGCCAGATAGGTTTCGTTGCTTTTGTGGGCATCTACGGTGTCAATACGGACTTTATCCGTCATCATATCACTCCTACAACCGCCGCTTCGTTATGAGCCACGATTGAATAAAAAGTTAAAAAACAGAAGGGGCCTGAAAAAAACGCCGCCAATATAGAGCCTTTTGCCACGGGGCTCAATGGTTAATTTGTTTACTGTTTTGTGACACGTGTGTATAGCGAGGAAATATCCCCTTTTTTAAAATGAAAATTGTATTTTATGCCAAATAAAAACAGCGGGTTACAGGCTCTTTGCCCGGTGTGTAAAGTCGCAGAAAAGAGTGTGACAAATCGTGCCATTCAACGGCACAAAAGGGGGGAAGCTTTCCCTGTTTATCCGGCAGGTGCAGAAAACGGTGCTCACGTTGCCTGTGCAACGGAATCACGCAGTAAAAATGGACTTTCTACGCGCGTGGTTTCCTGATGTTCTTCACCGTTAATAATATGCAGGGCGCTCAGGCGACCAATTTCATAGTGCGGCAGTTGTACCGTCGTGAGAGGAGGAAGGAACAACTCCCCAATGCCCACCATATTGTCATAGCCGATCACCGCGACGTCGTCCGGTATACGAAGCCCTTGTCCCAGTAGCGTCTGGTACACCATAAACGCGATACGATCGTTACCGCAGATAACGGCGTCGAACCTGGGAATGCCATTCTGCATGTGCGCCAGCAACACGGCCGGAATGTCGCGATAGTGCTCATCGCCGAGTGCCATATAGCAGTGCTCCAGGCTGTCCGGATCGAGCCCCGCTTCACGGCATGCACGCTCCAGCCCCTGACGACGGCGGGTTGTGGCCAGATGCCCCTCAGGTAAATGCAGGCAGAGAGGGCGTCGATAACCCTCCGCGAGTAACGCCCGCACGGCGGTATATTGCCCCTGCTCATCATCGGGAATATAGCTGGCGACCTTTTCGCCGTCGCTTTCGCAGTTGGCCAGCACGCAGGGAAGGGTGAGGAGTTTGGCCGGGAGAGGAACCTGACGTAACCCCATGGTGGTGTAGATAATTCCGTCGGGCCGATGAGAGAGGAGAAGGTCGACAATGGCGTCCGGATTGTCATCGGTAAACATATTCATCACGAAGCTGTTCCAGCCGTGCATTCTGGCCGTTTCTTCAATAGACAACGTGATCTCCACCGAGAACGGCGTCGTCACCGTATCGAGCGCCAGTACCCCTATGGTTTTAGGCGAGGCATGCGCGCCGCGTATTTTCTTGGCGGACAGATCGGGCACGTAGCTGGTCTGCTCGATAGCCAGCTGAACGCGCGCCAGCGTTTCCGGCTTAAGGCGCTCCGGGCTGTTCAGCGCGCGGGAGACCGTCATCAGCGATACGTTAGCCAGCTTTGCGACGTCCTTCAGGGAAGCCATTGTCTTACTCCGTTAATGCTCTGCGTGAAAGGGTATACAACTAAGTCGCTGATGTAAAAGAAAGGCTGATGCCCAGGCCGGGTCATGTTTACCTCAGTGATGAATATTTGATCGCGATCTCATTCTCTTAATGTTAACGTTAACTTTCGTGATTAACATCTTAAATTTCAGCCAAACAGCATGAGAAAACGTAAATGTTAACGTTACCATTGCGTCATTACTCCAACATGAGAATGTCATGATGAAAACGCATCACTCTCACAGCTACCCTTTATTAAGCGCATTACTGTTTTTCTTTTTTGTCACGTGGTCATCTTCCGGCTCGTTGCTATCTATCTGGCTTCACCAGGAGGTGGGGTTAAAGGCAGGGGATACGGGGGTCATCTATGCCGTGCTGTCTGTCTCCGCGCTGTGCGCGCAAATCTGCTACGGCTTCATTCAGGACAAACTCGGCCTGCGAAAAAACCTGCTCTGGTTTCTGACCAGCCTGCTCATTCTTTCCGGTCCGGCCTTCCTGCTGTTTGGTTATCTGCTGCAGATTAACGTGTTACTCGGCAGTATTTTCGGCGGGATTTATATCGGGCTGACGTTTAACGGCGGGATTGGTGTACTGGAATCCTATACCGAGCGCGTGGCCCGCCAGAGTCAGTTTGAGTTTGGCAAGGCGAGGATGTGGGGATCCCTTGGCTGGGCGGTGGCAACCTTTTTTGCCGGTCTGCTGTTCAACATCAATCCGAAGCTGAACTTCGCGGTGGCGAGCTGCGCCGGGCTGGTGTTTTTTGTGTTGCTGGCGCGCCTAAGAGTCTCTTCCGCGCCGCACGCCATGCAGGAGGCGGTATCCGGCGGTAAGGTCACGCTGGAGGATGCCTTACGTCTGTTGACGCTGCCGCGCTTCTGGGCGCTGGTGTTTTTCGTTATTGGCACCTGTATTTACGGCGTTTACGACCAGCAGTTCCCGGTCTATTTCTCCTCACAGTTCCCGACGTTGCAGGAAGGAAACGCCATGTACGGCTATCTCAACTCCTTCCAGGTTTTCCTGGAAGCGGCGGGCATGTTCTGCGCCCCGTGGCTGGTGAATCGCCTCGGTGCGAAAAACGGCCTGATTTTCGCCGGAATGGTGATGGCGATGCGTATGGTGGCATCGGGTCTGGTTGAGGGGCCGGTATTGATCTCCATTACCAAGCTATTGCACGCGGTGGAGCTGCCCGTACTGCTGGTCTCCATCTTTAAATACAACAGCCTGCACTTTGATAAGCGGCTCTCTTCCACCCTCTATCTTGTGGGCTTTGCCTGTACAAGCTCGGTGATTGCCTCGGTGCTGTCGCCGCTGGCAGGTTACAGCTATGAGAAATACGGCTTTGCCCAGTCCTATCTCATCATGGGGCTACTGGTCTTCAGCACCACGTTTATCTCCATCTTCCTGTTGCGCTCGGGTAAGTCCTCTTCTGACCCGCTCATGCCGCAACCTTCCACCATCTGATCGAAAGAGTAGAGAAATGATGTATTCCATTACGAAAGCAGAACAGGAACTGCAGTCCAGACGCGAAGGGCTTAATCTGCGCTGGTATCCCCGTTACCACCTCGCAGCGCGCGCTGGCTGGATGAACGACCCGAATGGCCTGGTCTGGTTTGACGGCTGGTATCACGCCTTTTATCAACACCATCCGTATTCGACCCAGTGGGGGCCGATGCACTGGGGCCATGCGCGCAGCAAAGATTTAGTTCGCTGGGAGCACCTCCCGGTTGCGCTGGCCCCGGAAGGGCCAGACGACAAGGACGGCTGTTTTTCCGGCTCAGCGGTGGTGGATGGCGATACGCTGGCGCTGATTTACACCGGCCACAAATTCCACGGCGATCCCGGCGATGAGGCTAATCTCTACCAGGTTCAGTGCCTGGCAACCAGCCGTGACGGCATCCAGTTTGTGCGGCACGGGACAGTCATTGATACACCGCCCGGGCTGCATCACTTCCGCGATCCGAAGGTATGGCGTGAAGGGGCGTGGTGGTACATGGTCGTTGGCGCGCGCGAGGGGGATACGGGCCAGGTGCGTGTGTACCGGTCTGCCGATCTGCGCGAGTGGCACGACAGGGGCGTGCTCGCGGTGGCTGAAAAAGAGATGGGTTATATGTGGGAATGCCCGGACTTTTTCACTCTCAATGGTAAACGCGTGCTGATGTTCTCGCCTCAGGGACTGGCGGCAGACGGATTTAAACATCGCAATCTCTTCCAGAGCGGCTATCTGGTAGGCGAATGGCAGCCTGGTCAGCCCTTTGTGTGTGAAGGTGAATTTGTGGAGATGGACTACGGGCATGATTTCTACGCGCCGCAAAGTTTCCTGACGCCGGATGGCAGACGCATCGTTATCGGCTGGCTGGACATGTGGGAATCTCCGCTGCCGGAACAGGAGGATGGCTGGGCAGGTATGCTTTCTTTACCGCGCGAGCTGACGCTGAGTGCCGATAACCATCTGCAAATGCAGCCAGCCAGAGAAGTTGAAAGCCTGCGCGGGGCGTGGTTCCCCTGCCCGATAAGTACGCTTAATAACCAGCAGATGACGCTGGTGGAACACTGCGATGCGATGGAGGTCATTCTGCAGTGGGAGTGCGCCAACAGCAGCGCGGAGCAGTACGGCATTCGTCTTGGCGACGGGTTACGCCTTTATGTTGATGCGCAGATGCAGCGCCTGGTGCTGGAGCGAGACTATCCGCAGTATGGCCTGTGCGGGACCCGAAGCGTCGCGCTTAACCTGAGCAACGCGCTTAATCTGCGTTTGTTCTTTGATAGCTCCTCCGTGGAAGTGTTTGTTAACGAGGGTGAGGCGTGCCTCAGCAGTCGTATATATCCTGATGCCGACTGCAGCGAGCTCGCATTATTTGCCTGGGCGGGGGGCGCGTCGCTTATTCATGGCGGGGCGTGGCAGCTGGAGTAAATCTATTAACGAGCTAAAAAAAAGCCCCATAAACATGGGGCTACGTAAATATTATCAGGTGGTAGCGTCCTGCAAAGATCACATTTTTGATAATTGTGCGTTTACAACTCTCTCTTTTTCGACAACCAGCTGCATAATATAGCTACCCTTGTGCCATGAACCCTTATTTGGCTTCCAGCCTTTCGAAAGCAGATATTCAGCAGCATCAGAGACAGGCTTATTCATAACGTGATCCGCTTCACCTGATAACTTTTTTAAATCACCGCTTACTTTGGCTGCCTTGCTATCACAACGACCGGCAGCATCCATAACCTGCGTGCAGCCTTCAGGAAGGCGCCTGTGCGCTGACTGTGCAAGTTGAGCAGCATTCTCTAAAGCCTGTTTTTCAGCCGCAGCGTTAATGGCTGTGGTGCGGTTTTGCTCTGCACTATAACAAGCATCTTTACTCACTCCTTTGCTTTGACAATCAGCCATCCGTTGAGCTGGTGAGGAACACGCAGCAAGAGATAATATAGCCGCTACCATCATTAACTTTTTCATTATTGCCTCAGTAATTACAATTATAAATATAGGTGCCTAACATCAAGCCGATCCATATCCCTAATAAAATAAAAGTGAGATACAAAACAGCGGAAATAAAAATTTACTTTGTCATTTTTGTGCTAGCAGCAATGTATTGAGTTATAGCCAGCTAATTAAACTCAATGGTGAGTTTTTAGCTGATTGGCGATTTGCTGGCATTTTAATTTAATATTGTTAAATCACCATCCGTAAGATGCGGACGCCGCAACAATTTCATCACCGTTTGATGTACCTGATGTAGAGAGGGTAGCGGCTATATTCTCAGCGAACTTATGACGGTAACCGACTGCGTAACCTTGCGCATCTTTGAAGTTGGCAGCACCGACGGCAACCGCGTTATCTGTATCAACGTAATGCAAACCAGCAAGAGAAGCAGCGCCAGCGATACCAGCACGATATTCCTTGCGATCCTCATTCTGCTGATTCTCCAGAGAAGAGAACTTAGCGTTATTTTGACTCTCTAACGCAGTAATACGTGATTCATGATTCGCTAATTGTGCGCTGTGATTCTGAATCGTCGTTTCCTGCGTTTGCTGGCGTGACTGAACGTTAGCAACAGCAGCTTTGTTAGCAGCGGCTACCGTTTGTGCATCAACCGCTAAAGATTGCGCATAAGCGCCCGTATTAAATGCCTGAGTCGCTTTGTCAGAGGCATCCTGAAGGGCGTGATCTTGTCTACCCTGATCTGCGTTGAAAATGCTTTTATCTACCTTACTTGCAAGCGTTTGTGTATTAGCATCTGCTTTGCTGTTCGCATTAGTGGCGGTGATTTCGGCATGATCAGCAGCGGCTTTAGCGCCAGTAGCATCAGTAAGCGCTGTATCAGCTTTTGCACCAGCAAGCACAGCATCAGATTCAGCTTTATCTACTCTCGTGTTTGTATCAATGATTGCTTGTCCGTTAGTCATAACGCCTTGTAAAGCTGCGTCAGCTTTATCAGTTGCGCTTTTAATTGCATCATCACGCAATAAATTTTCATCTCGCATGTTGATAATATCAGTGCGATTTTTACCAATATCAACACGATTTGCTTCTTCACGATCTGCATTTTGTTGATTGATTTGGGTTTGAGTCCAGCCCAAAGAATCTACAACATCATCAGCACTGATCGTAGCCGCGAATGTTGCACCAGAAAACACAATACCAAATACAAAAATAGCGGTAGCTGATGTATTTAAACATTTCATATTAAAGCTCTCATCATCAATACAAGAAAAAATTAGGGCGCTATCCTGGCGGGAAGATACAACGTCTTGTTATATCTGTATTAATTCACGATTAACGTTGAAAATTTTGGTTTGATAACTTATTTCGTAACGTGCAGCAACTATCTATGAATGTGTAATTATAATTATTGATCTAAATCATAAATCGCATTAATAGCTAATTTAGTTCGCTGTAATAGAAAAGATATTATCTGTTAAATATCAATGGTATAAGTTTTTAGTTGGTTTGATTTTATGATATGTATGAAATAAAAACTCATTAATATTTTTTAAGTTTTCTGGCGAGGAAAGATGAAAAATAGGCGAAATAGTTAATGTCAGTTAATGGATCTCTCTCTCTGTTTTATTATTGAATCCATCTTGAGTTTTGAATGAAAGCAATGCTGAGCCTAACAGTAATCCTGCAGTTTTTTGCTAAAAATATTGTTGTTGAAAACTCAAGCGAAATGTATCTAGATATAAATTTATATGACTTAGTAACAGAATTGTTATACAAAATGGAGAGTCTGAAGGAGGGGCAGGGTAGCCCCATGTGTAAAGGTTTTTTTGCTATGCTTGTTTCTTTTCGTTCCAGGCATCGGAATGCAAGATATTGCCATCTTTATAAAGGTGAGTGATTTTCTCGTAGGCTAAAGAAATATCTTCCATATGGCCTGTACCCGTAGCCGTTCGGGTATCGTGCATTACAGGACTAAAGCTAACTACTTTCACACTTTCTAGTGTAATGGTGTAGTAAATTTCCTCTTGCCCACTGTAGTTGATACGATAGAAATTAAACTCAGCGCTTTTAAGAGTCTGCCCCGTTGCAACAGCTTTAAACAGATAGGGTGATGAACTGTCAATCTCTTTAGTGAAATTGAATGAGCAATGTTGCCGGCTTCCTGTCACTTTACCTGTTAAATTGTCTGTAGGAATGATCACGCTATGCTGTAAGCCACGCAGTTCTATGCTTCCATCACGTCCATGAACGTCACAAGATCCCATGATCTGAGATCCACCATCATCTTTTAAAATCAAATGCACTGGTACAGCCATTTTTAACGCTCCTTGCTGTTAGTCGTATAACCATCTTCCTGCTTTAGCCGATTCTGCAAACATCCTTACAGTAAGAGGTTTTGAGATTTGCTTTACTGGTTTATCAGTAAACCATCTTCTAAAGAACCACGTTCTAAACCACGGATAATATTTCTGATAATTCATTGCTGACATGTCAATATTAAAAAAACTGTCGTATTTATTAATGCAATAAATTAAATCATCATCGTCTGCATAATCTTGAAGAATATCATCAAGCTCTAACGGTATCAGCTTTCCTGTGAATGTACCTGACACAGGTAACTCTTTACGGAATAGCTCTAAAACTTCCTGATCTGTTACCATATGCGATCTTTCTCGTGTGCGATGGTGTTGTAGTCACGAACGGTTTTATAAACGATTTGACTAATATCGCTCGCTACTATAGCCCAACCAACAACAGGTAATCCACGCCCTACAAAAGCGCCCAGGTTAGTAACATATTTAGGCCTAAGTGTTGTTATGCTCGCTTCTGTAAGAGTTGGAAGTCTTACAGGTAATTCAGTGTTAAGAAGTTGGCGAAGGTATTTTGATGCTATTGACGTACCCGCTGTGGTTCCGTAAGGTTTACCTCTTGTTTTTAATAATGGCAGACCCAGAATAATACAGCTCATTGAAATAACATCTTTAATTCCGCCAAATTGATCATTAACTCTATCCAGTAAAATCCAAAAAAATAACTCTCCTGCAGTGATATTGCATACGCCACGATAGAAATATGTTCCATTTAATTCTTCAACTGTATCCATCAGTAACCCTTTAGTTTCAGGTAACATGTTGATTAATCGTACTGCGTGCAAGCACAAAGGGGAAGCTGTTTTTATGAAAAAGCACTTAAAATCAAAGTGCTGTTGGCTAAATGATAAAGGTTATGTGTGCAGGCTATACATTGAGACAGTCGCATACCAGCGAATTATATAAGGGAAAGAGAAGGGAATTCATTAGCTACTGCTCAATACCATCTATTAAAATGTTAATTATTTTCTTTTCTGTGAAGGATCTTTTAGTCGTTTAATTAAAAAGACAGAGAGTAATTGGGTGTCGTTGTTCTTTCTGAGTATTCGAAGTCTTTCGCTCCTGCCTTGCGTGAAGAATCATTATCCGAAAGAGTGGGCTTGCTTGAGCAAGCAACTTCCCCTAATCTGGCAAAAAGTAAGCTAATGCTTACCAAATGACTCGGGGTGCCCTTCTTTGTGAAGGCTGAGAAATACCCGTATTACCTGATCTGGATAATGCCAGCGTAGGGAAGTCAGATGCCTTCCGGGTCATCGCTTCTTCACGCAAGGCAGGAGCGAACCCATGCAGCCTGACCTGCTCGATTTACACGTTTTACACCACTTCCGAACCCGTTCTCCGCTGACCCACTGCATGACCAATGACGTCGTACAGACCTTTACGGCCAACGTTTTGCTGGCGCTTGGCGCATCCCCGGCGATGGTGATCGAGGCCGAAGAGGCCGAGCAGTTTGCCGCGATAGCCGATGCGCTGCTGGTTAACGTTGGCACGCTGACCGCGCTGCGCGCCCAGTCGATGCGTCGTGCGATTGAAAGTGCGGTAGCGGCAGGCAAACCCTGGACGCTGGACCCGGTTGCCGTGGGCGCCCTGGCGTTCCGCACCCGGTTTTGCCATCAAATCCTTGCCCTGAAACCGGCGGCCATTCGCGGCAATGCTTCCGAAATCCTTGCCCTCGCCGGGATGAGCGCGGGCGGGCGCGGCGTCGATACGACCGATACCACCGCCAGCGCGGTGCCTGCTGCCCAGGCGCTGGCCCGGCAGATCAATACGATTGTGGTGGTCACCGGCGAGGTGGACTACATCACGGACGGGCAACGTACCCGAACGGTAACCGGCGGTGACCCGCTGATGACGCGCGTGGTGGGCACCGGGTGCGCGCTCTCTGCCGTTGTGGCGGCGAGCTGCTCGCTGCCGGGTGACCGGCTGGATAACATCGCCGCCGCCTGCGGATGGATGAAGCGGGCCGGAACGGTGGCCGTTGCGCACTCGCGCGGCCCGGGCAGTTTTGCCAGCGCGTTCCTCGACGCGCTCTACACGCTGGAGGAGCAGGCATGAAGCGGATTAACGCCCTGACCATTGCCGGCACCGATCCCAGCGGCGGCGCGGGTATCCAGGCAGACCTGAAAACCTTCTCGGCGCTGGGCGCGTACGGCTGCTCGGTCATCACCGCGCTGGTGGCGCAAAACACGTGCGGCGTGCAGTCGGTCTACCGCATCGAGCCAGATTTTGTTGCCGCGCAGCTGGATTCGGTGTTCAGCGACGTGCGTATTGATACCACCAAGATCGGCATGCTGGCCGAAACGGACATTGTGGAAGCGGTGGCCGAACGGCTTAAGCGCTATCAGGTGCAAAACGTGGTGCTGGATACCGTCATGCTGGCAAAAAGCGGCGATCCGCTGCTCTCCGCCTCCGCCGTCGAGACGCTGCGCAATAAGCTGCTGCCGCAGGTAGCGCTCATCACGCCCAATCTTCCGGAAGCCGCCGCGCTGTTGGGCGCGCCGCACGCGCAAACGGAACGGGAAATGAAAGAGCAGGGCAATGCGCTGCTAGCGATGGGCTGCGGGGCGGTGCTGATGAAGGGCGGGCATCTTGATGATCCGGAAAGTCCGGACTGGCTCTTTACCCGCGACGGCGAAGTACGCTTTACCGCGCCGCGCGTGCAGACCAAAAATACCCACGGCACGGGCTGTACGCTCTCGGCCGCGCTGGCGGCGCTGCGCCCACGTCATGAAAGCTGGGCCGATACGGTTAGCGAAGCAAAAGCCTGGCTCTCGGCGGCGCTGGCAAAAGCCGATACTCTGGAAGTCGGTCACGGTATTGGGCCGGTACACCATTTTCATGCATGGTGGTAAGCCGTATACTGGCAGGATACATCACGCCTGAGAAAAACAGAGATGGAACAAGCGCATACCCGGTTAATCGCTCAACTGAATGAACGGATCGCCGCGCCCGACAACACGCCGCTGTACCTGAAGTTTGCCGAAACGGTAAAAAACGCGGTGCGCAGCGGGGTGCTGGAGCACGGGAATATTTTGCCCGGCGAGCGCGATCTGAGCCAGTTGACCGGGGTGTCGCGCATTACCGTGCGTAAAGCGATGCAGGCGCTGGAAGAAGAGGGCGTGGTGACGCGCGCCCGTGGCTATGGCACGCAAATCAACAATATCTTCGAATATTCGCTGAAAGAGGCGCGCGGTTTTTCCCAGCAGGTGGTGCTGCGCGGCAAGAAGCCGAATACGCTCTGGGTCAACAAGCGGGTGGTGAAGTGTCCGGAAGAGGTGGCCAACCACCTGTCGATCTCCCCGGACAGCGAGGTCTTTATGCTCAAGCGTATTCGCTATGTCGATGACGATGCGGTGTCGATTGAAGAGTCCTGGGTCCCCGTCGGGTTAATTCCCGACCCGGATGCGATTGGCATTTCGCTCTATGACTACTTCCGCAGTCAGAATATCTTCCCGCAGCGCACCCGCTCAAGGGTGAGCGCCCGCATGCCCGACAGCGAGTTTCAGGCGCACATTAAGATGGACGAAAAAATACCGGTGCTGGTGATCAAGCAGGTCGCGCTTGACCAGCAGCACCGGCCGATTGAGTACAGCATCAGCTACTGTCGCAGCGATCTATACGTCTTTGTGTGCGAGGAGTAGTGCCTCGCGCGTCGGGGCGCAATCCCCGCCGCGGTGGCTGACCACCCATGACGCCACGGCATTCCCCAGCAGAACGGCATCTGCCAGTGACCAACCCGCAGCCAGCCCGGCCAGCGTGCCGCCCGCGTGGCTGTCGCCTGCACCAATGGTATCCACAACCGTAGCCGGAAACGCCGGAACAACGCCCGAGGCGTCACCGTCATACCACGTAGCACCGTCTTTATCATGGCGCACAATCAGCGCGGCGCCGAAGCGCTGCTGCCACTCCGCACCGAGGTTTTCAGCCTCTACGCCCAGTCTTTCAGCCGCGAGCCCCGCTTCCTGACGATTGAGCGACACGATTGGCCTGCAGGCCATGATTCTCTCCATCAGCGCATCAGGAACATCCGCGATGCGTGGGCCGAAATCGATAAAGGCCGTCACGTCCTGTAATCCCTCCAGCCAGCCTGTCAGCAGCTCGCCGCACGGCGAGGCCAGCTGGTAGCCGGAGAGATAAACCAGGCTGTTTTGCGGAACGTGAAGCGCATCCAGCCAGCGCTGCTGCCACTGGTTTTCCACGCCGCTAAAGGACATAAAGGTGCGCTCGCCGTCAGGCTCCACCAGCGCCAGACACCAGCCGTTGTCGCCGGTTTCAGCCTCTACGGCGCTGTGCAGATCCTGCTTCGCCATGGCGTTGCGGATAATATCCGCCCACACGCCATGGCCGACGGGAAGGGCATTTTGCGCGGCGATCCCGAGGCGTTTCAGGGCGATGGCAATGTTCAGCGCGCAGCCGCCAATATTCACGCCCTGCTGCTTAAGTTCGATATCGCACCCGCGCCAGGGCAGGGCGTAGGCGTCGGCGATGACGTCAATCACCGCGGCGCCCAGCACCGTCACCGGGCGCGTGGCGTGCAGATTTTCGAGACGTTGGGCAAATGCCTTCATACGCCCTCCCTTTGCTCCCTGAAGTGCAGCAGTTTCTCGCAATAATGGCCGAAGTTAAGCTGGTTGACGGCGTCGAGTTCGGCTTTGAGCGCCGGATCAATCGCCTGCACGCCGTGGAGCGCGCCGCAGATGGCCGTCGCCATGGCGCCAATAGTGTCCGTATCACCGCCCAGATTGGCGCATAAGATGGCGCAGCGGTTCGGGTCGGTTCCTGCCAGTTCCACCATCGCAATGGCCGCCGGAACGGACTCAATGGTGCTGGTTCCCGCGCCAATCAGCTGATAAACCTGCTCGCTGGCGGACTCAATACCGTTGGCTTCCCGTACGGTCTTAAGCGCCAGCTCAATACGTGCCGCCAGCGACGCGCTGAAGGTGGTGGTTTTCATCTCCTGCGCATAGCGGGCGATCCCCGGCAGGGCATCAACGATGTTCTGCCAGCTTTCGCCGTCGATGGCGCGGGAAACCGCCCAGGCCATCACCACCGCGCCGGCAATCGCGAGGTCCGATTTATGGGTCGGGCTGGAGGCCTGCGCCACCTGTTCAACAAAGTGTTCCAGCCGCGTCGCCGGAAGGAGACAGCCCAACGGGGAGGCGCGCATCGCCGCCCCGTTGGTCACGCCGTTGTTTTCTAGCGCGCTGACCGGTTTCCCGTCACGAATCGCATTCAGCGCGATTTTGGAAGTGGGGCCAAGCACGTTCTTGTTGAACGCGTCGAAATCGAGCGCCCAGTTCAGGATATGCTTGCCGATAACGTCTGCGTTAATCTCCCCGTCGCACTCGATAATCGCATCGGCCAGGCACAGCGCCATTGAGGTATCGTCGGTGAACTCTGCCTGCCCGAAATAGCAGGCCGCGTTATTTTCTGCCGGGCCGGGTAAAAAGCGGTCGATCCAGCCGAAGTGCGCCTTGACGCGCTTTCTCGGCCACAGTTCCGACGGCATGCCCATCGCATCCCCTAATGCCTGCCCGTAAAGGGCACCGAGAATACGTTCTTGTTTCATTTAACTTCCCCTTGTGTCAGCGCGGCATCGCCATCAACCACCGCAATTGCAGCGATCTCTTTGTCCGATTCGCGGAAAAACAGCATAAACAGTACGGCAATCACGGCAATCATGATTGCGCCAAATGTCCACATTCCGGCCCAGTTGAAGGTCAGCCCATTCACCGGCTCTTTGTAGGCGAACATTTTTTCCATCATCACGCCGCCCAGGCGGTAACCCAGCAGGCTACCAAAGCCCTGACAGCAGAGCGTAATCAGGCCCTGCGCGGCGGTGCGCATATGCACCGGCGCTTTTTTATCCACGTAGATATACGCGGTGACGTAGTAGAAGTCGTAGCTCACGCCGTGCAGCAGAATGCCGAGAAACAGCAGGGCGTAGGTGAAGTATTGTTCCGCACCGCCGTAAATGAAGAACCCGTAGCGGATGGCGGCGGTAATCAGACCCAGCAGTAAGACCTTCTTAATACCAAAGCGTTTGGTAAAGAACGGCAGCGCCAGCATAAAGAAGATTTCAGAGAACTGGCCGAGCGTCATCCAGCCGGTGGCGTTTTTCATCCCCACTTCAGTGAGATAGCCGTTGGCGAAAATGTAGTAGAAGGCCAGCGGCATGGCGAACAGGAACGAGCAGAAAAAGAACACGAGGAAGTTTTTGTCGCGCAGCAGGATCAGCGCGTCCAGCCCCAGCATCACTTTGAAGTCCAGCTTGCCGGTACTTTTTGGCGGTGTGTTCGGCAGGAAGAGGGCAAACACGCCGAGCAGGGCGGAGCTGGCGGCGGTCATCAGCAGGGGAATATTGGTATCGGAGATATCGCTATAGCCCAGCATCTGCGGCAGGAAGCCGCACGCCAGCCCGGAGGCGATCCAGCCGATCGTACCCATCACGCGGATGCGCGGAAAATCGGCCTCGACGTCGTCCACGTTGGCGAAGGCAATGCTGTTGGTCAGCGCGATGGTGGGCATATAGGTCAGGGAGTAAACCAGCAGCAGCGGGAAGAAGGTGCTGAACTGGGTTTGCTGTGCCGCGAAGTACATCAGAATCGCGCCGGCAAACATCAGCACCGCCAGTACTTTCTGCGCGGCGAAGAAGCGGTCCGTCAGCGAGCCGACCAGAATTGGGGAGAGGATAGCGGCAATGGCGGTACAGGCATAAGACCAGCCGATTTCCCCGGCGGTAAAACCGCTTTTGCTCAGCCACAGCCACAGCGGCACAAACCACGCGCCCCAGATAAACCATTCAACAAACATCATGAATGACAGTTGGACTTTCGTTTTCATTTTTTAATCCTGCATGTCAGAGAGGGTACGCCTTTAACATACCATTCAATAATACCTTTTAAATACCTTTGTGGCGATTGTTTGATCAATGTAACAGTTTTGTTGTACATGAATCGAGCCAGCAGATTGTGCTGAAAAAAATTGCAAAGGGTGGAAAATCTGTTAAGTCGGTACCAGGCTTAGTCTGCCCATAAAAGATGGGACTGGATAAACGCACACCGACATGACGTCGAACTTACGGGAGTATCACATGACTGATATTGCGCAGTTGCTTGGCAAAGACGCCGACAGCCTTTTACAGCATCGTTGTATGACCATTCCAGCCGACCAGCTTTACCTGCCTGGTCATGACTACGTTGACCGCGTGATGGTCGATAACAACCGTCCGCCTGCCGTGCTAAGAAATATGCAGACGCTCTATAACACCGGGCGGCTCGGCGGCACCGGATATCTCTCTATTCTGCCGGTAGACCAGGGCGTTGAGCACTCGGCGGGCGCCTCCTTCGCGGCGAATCCGCTCTATTTCGATCCGAAGAACATTGTTGAGCTGGCAATTGAAGCGGGCTGTAACTGCGTGGCGTCCACCTACGGCGTGCTGGCCTCCGTCTCGCGTCGCTATGCCCACCGCATTCCGTTCCTCGTGAAGCTGAACCACAATGAAACCCTGAGCTACCCCACCGAATATGACCAGACGCTCTATGCCAGCGTCGAGCAGGCGTTCAATATGGGGGCGGTTGCCGTTGGGGCGACCATCTATTTCGGCTCAGAACAGTCTCGTCGTCAGATTGAAGAGATCTCTGCGGCGTTTGAGCGTGCGCACGAGCTGGGTATGGTGACCGTGCTGTGGGCGTACCTGCGCAACTCGGCGTTCAAAAAAGACGGCGTGGATTACCACGTGTCGGCCGATCTTACCGGCCAGGCGAACCATCTGGCGGCGACCATCGGCGCGGATATCGTGAAGCAGAAAATGGCCGAGAATAATGGCGGATATAAAGCAGTGAACTTTGGTTACACCGATGACCGCGTTTACAGCAAGCTGACCAGCGATAACCCGATCGACCTGGTGCGCTACCAGCTGGCGAACTGCTACATGGGCCGCGCAGGGCTGATTAACTCCGGTGGCGCGGCGGGCGGCGATACTGACCTGTCAGACGCGGTGCGTACGGCGGTTATCAACAAACGCGCGGGCGGCATGGGGCTGATCCTTGGCCGTAAGGCGTTTAAGAAATCGATGGCTGACGGCGTGAAGCTGATCAATGCGGTTCAGGACGTCTATCTGGACAGCAAAGTCACGATTGCCTGACCTGAGGGCGAAGCGTAGGCCGGGTAAGGCGTAGCCGCCACCCGGCAATACCATCAGCGCAAAAGCACACAGTCTGGCGGCAACCGACACTGCAGCGCGCCGGGCAACACCTCAATGCGGAACTGCGTCCCGCTGAGCGGTTCCCCGTCGAGGTTAAAGGTCATCCCGTGCGGGGCATTTACCTCAAACCATGCGGATTTCCCGTCAATGATATTCGGACTCTCTTCCGGCTGCGTCAGCGTGGTAAACAGCGCGGGCAGCAGGCCGTCACCCGTGAAAATCCGCAGCTGTAGCTGACCGTCATTGATCAGCGCCTCCGGGCACAGCTGCTGCCCGCCGCCGGCCTGACGACCATTACCGATGCCAATCACCAGCGCGTCGCCCTGCCACTGAAAATTCTCGCCGCGAATTTCGCAGCGGTCAGGCTTGAGGGTATCTATGCGCATCAGACCGTGGATCAGATACGACACGCCGCCCAGCGCCGCCTTGAGTTTTTCCGGCGTTTCGCTGGTGATGCGCGTGCCGAACCCGCCGGTGGCCATATTGATAAAGCAGGTTTTGTCATTCACCTGCGCAATATCTACCGCGGTCGCTTTACCGAGGATCGCCAGCTGAAGCGCTTTCTCTAACGCCTCGGGGATCCCGGCGCTGGTGGCAAAATCATTGGCGGTGCCGAGCGGTAAAATACCCATCACCGGGCGGTCTGCCGGGGGCAGGTCGATCAGCGCTGACGCGATCTCATTGATGGTGCCATCGCCGCCGCCGGAAATGATGGTCTCAACGCCAAGCCCGAGGGCTTCATTGATATAGCGTGCCGCGTCGCCTTTTTCCCATGTTACTCTTACGTGGATGCGCGCGCCGTCGTCACGCAAACCCTGAATGGCCTGACGCAGCAGATCGTTGCCTGCACTTTTGCCGTTGAGAATCAATAAACTGTCTGGATAGGTTGCCATCCGCGCTGCTCCCTTTTTTAGCGTTAGTAAGAGTGTATAGCAGAGAGGGGGAAAGCGGGTAAGAACAGGATGAATCTTGTGCGTACCCTGTGTTTTAAACTGTTCACTTACTCGCTATTTAATACCTTTTAAATCACAAACGATTTTATTTAATTTAACGAAGTTAGTAAAACCTACTATTATCAACCCACCTATTGTACTCAGTGCGACTATGAGTCCAGCGAGGATTTTTTTGCCGTTTGATTCAGATTGGATTGCGTCCTGCAACTCATTTCGTAGGTCAATGTCATTAGTAGTGATATAAATACATGCATCTTTAAGATGCTGAACGGATGTTACATCTTTGATGATTTTAAGGCATTCAAATTTGTTCCAAGAGTTATTATTCTTTTTATCATATACTCGGTATTTAGAAATATATAATTTTTCGCTATTGCTGACATTGTATGTGACATAACCTGCTTTCATGTATGGTGCATCGTAGAGGATGCCACAGGCGGTAAAAATGAACAAAACACCAAAAAATATTGTGCTAAAAGACTCCAGACGCATCGTTCTCTTGACGCCCACCGCGCCAAACCACCCGGTAAAACGCAATGTTGAACGTTCAATTTTTCCTTCGTTTAAAGCCCTAGATATTAATTTTGCATCGTCAGCAGAGGCAACTCTCACACCGTTTTTTAATCTGAATAATTGTTGGTTGTAAAGTTTTTCATCATACTCGACATATTCTTTATCAGAGTATTTAATGCGGAATAATTTTAAAATCATCCCAGTAAAGAAACTGATGCTAGGTAGCTTCATAAAAAATAATATCGCCAAAAATAATGCTATATAAATTTTGTAGTCACCAAGTGTTTCAAAAATATAGTTGCTCATCTCTCAGGTTCCTTTTTGATAAGTTCAATTAAAAAGCGTCAGTCATTTCACATGATTTCATATCTGGAGTATCAAACCACTTCTGATGTACGGGAGCGCTTTTGTGTCTGCAGCGCACCTGATGCGCAGGAGAGACCTGCGATACAAAAAAATAAGCCCGCGTAAGGGAGATTACGCAGGCTAAGGAGGTGGTTCCTGGTACAGCTAGCATTTATGGGTTATGTTTTTCAGCGGGGGGATAATACCCGTATTGAACGAAGCGGTATGTGATCCGATTCTAAGAATTATCCCAGCGCGAAAAAATTTCCCTGATTGACTATTTGCCGTGTGGGTTCCGGGTGCTTTCACCGTTGAAGTTACGCATCAGCAGTGCGAACTTCAGCTCCACTTCTTCCGGAACCGGCAGCCAGACGGTATGGCCGTCACCCGGCGCGACCTCAATCGCTTCGCCTTTGCCGTTTTCCAGATGCTCCAGCGTGAAGTTCATGTTGCCCTGCGGGGTCATCAGCTCCAGGCTGTCGCCTTTGGTAAACTTGTTTTTCACCGCCACGGCCGCCAGCGCGCCTTTGCGCTCGCCGGTGAAGTCTCCGACAAACTGCTGGCGCTCGGATACGGAGTAGCCGTGCTCGTAGTTCTGGTAGTCGTCGTGGGTATGACGGCGCAGGAAGCCTTCGGTATAGCCGCGATGCGCCAGACCTTCCAGAGTTTCCAGCAGGCTGGTATCGAACGGTTTACCGGCGGCCGCATCGTCGATGGCTTTACGATACACCTGTGCGGTACGCGCGCAGTAGTAATAGGATTTGGTGCGCCCTTCAATCTTCAGGGAGTGCACGCCCATCTGGGTCAGGCGCTCAACATGGGCGATGGCGCGCAGATCCTTCGAGTTCATGATGTAGGTGCCATGCTCGTCTTCAAAGGCGGTCATGTACTCGCCCGGACGTTTGGCTTCTTCAATCATAAACACGCTGTCGGTTGGCGCGCCGATGCCCAGCGTTGGCTCGACGTTAGTCACCGGGATCGGCTCATGCTTGTGGACGATGTTGCCGATGTCGTCCTCTTTGCCTTCCTGGACGTTATATTCCCAGCGGCAGGCGTTGGTGCAAGTGCCCTGGTTCGGGTCGCGCTTGTTGATATAGCCGGAGAGCAGGCAGCGGCCGGAGTAGGCCATGCACAGCGCGCCGTGAACGAAGATTTCAATTTCCATATCCGGCACCTGGGTGCGGATCTCTTCGATCTCTTCCAGCGAAAGCTCGCGGGACAGGATGACGCGGGTCAGCCCCATCTGCTTCCAGAATTTCACCGTCGCCCAGTTGACGGCGTTAGCCTGTACGGAGAGGTGGATATCCATCTCCGGGAAGTTCTCCCGAACCAGCATGATTAAACCCGGGTCCGACATGATCAGCGCGTCCGGCCCCATATCCACCACCGGCTTCAGGTCACGGATGAACGTTTTCAGCTTGGCGTTGTGCGGCGCGATGTTGACCACCACGTAGAATTTTTTACCCAGAGCGTGCGCCTCGTTGATGCCGAGCTGCAGGTTCTCGTGGTTGAATTCGTTGTTACGCACGCGCAGCGAGTAGCGCGGCTGGCCCGCATACACGGCGTCGGCGCCATAGGCGAAAGCGTAACGCATATTTTGCAGCGTTCCCGCCGGGGAAAGGAGTTCCGGTTTAAACATGTTTGTTCTCGTTCTGATGACAGGTCAGATCCGCATGCACCAAGTGCAGCGGTAAGGGGAGATCCCCCACATTAAGGGCGGGCATTGTAGCGCTGCGGGACAGGGAGGTAAAGTTATTGTGCCGGGTGGCGGTTTCGCCTTACCCGGCCTGGATTGACCAGCGGCTAACTAGGCAATCCTGCACGCATCCGCTTCCCAGCGATACCCAACGCCATACACCGCGCGGATAAACGACTGCTCGGCGTCCAGCGCCTCCAGCTTGCGGCGCAGGTTTTTGATGTGGCTGTCGATGGTGCGGTCAGTCACCACGCGGTAATCGTCGTACAGGTGGTTCAGCAGCTGTTCGCGGGAGAAGACTTTTCCCGGCTCGTGGGAGAGGGTTTTCAGCAGGCGGAACTCCGCAGGCGTCAGGTCCAGCAGCTTGCCGCGCCAGCTCGCCTGGAAGCGGCTTTCATCCACAATCAGCGGACTTTCGGCGTCCAGCACCTGAAGCTCGCGCTGCGGCCTGCAGCGGCGCAGAATGGTTTTCACGCGGGCGACCACTTCACGCGGGCTGTAAGGTTTGCAGATATAATCGTCCGCGCCGATTTCGAGCCCCAGCAGGCGGTCAATCTCTTCAATTTTGGCGGTGACCATGACGATCGGTACGTCGGAGAAGCGGCGAATTTCCCGGCACAGGGTCAGGCCATCAACGCCAGGCAGCATTAAATCCAGCAGGATCAGATCCGGCGGAGTCTGGCGCACGTACGGCAGCACCTGGTCGCCGTGGCCGATCAGTGACGGGGCATAGCTGGCCGCGCGTAAATAGTCGATCAGCAGCTGTCCCAGCTTGGGTTCGTCTTCGACGATCAAAATGCGCGGCGTGTTTTCGTCAATCGGTAACTCGGTCATACTTCTCTCGATAAATCCCGTTCCAGAGGTAACTCTACTGTAATGCTAACCCCGCCAAAAGGCGAATGGGCGGCGCGGATCGTGCCATTATGCGCCTCGACGATGTTAACGCAAATCGCCAGCCCCAGGCCGGAGCCGCCGCTGGCGCGGTTGCGGGAGCCTTCGGTACGGTAAAAGCGCTCGAACAGTTTTTCCAGCTGCGCGTCCTGCACGCCGGGGGCGGAATCGGCGAAGGTAAGGGCGAAGCGCCCGTTGTCCTGTCTGCCGGAAATCAGCAGCCCGCCGCCGCTGTCGGTGTAGCGCAGGCTGTTTTCCAGCAGGTTGTTGAACAGCTGCATCAGCCGATCTTTGTCGCCAAACACCACCGCGCTGTCCGGCAGGGAGAGGTCGATTTTCAGGTTGCGGCTGGCAAAGCGCTCGCGGAAGGCACCGCTCGCCACTTCCAGCACGTTAATGACGTCTACGGGCGCCTTCTGGTAGGCCAGCGCGCCTTCGTCGGACATGGAGAGCTGGTGGAGATCGTCCACCAGCTTGGTGAGCGTGCCCACCTCCGCCTGCAGGGAAGCCACCGATTCGGGCGTAAACTGGCGCACGCCGTCCTGAATGGCTTCGAGCTCGCCGCGCAGCACCGCCAGCGGCGTACGCAGCTCGTGTGAAATGTCGGCCATAAAGTCGCGGCGCATCTGCTGGTTCTTCTCCAGGGTGCTGGCGAGCTGGTTAAAGTCCTGCGCCAGCTTGCCCAGTTCGTCCTGGCTGCGGGTATCGACGCGGGTGGTGAAATCCCCCGCGGCCAGCTTGTGCGTGCCCTCCACCAGGCGTTTCACCGGGGCGAGCAGGCCGCGCGCCAGCGGGAAGGTGGCGAGCGCGGCGAGCAGCGTGGAGAGGGCGACAATCAGCCAGCTTGTGCGACGCTGCTGGCGGTCAAAGTTAATGTCGGTGTTGCGCGTCAGGCGCTCCACCGGCGAGGCGATAACCCAGCCGACGGTCGCGTTATTCACTTTAATCGCCCGACGGGTGCCGTCCGGCGGTATCGGCGCGCGCGGGCCAACCAGGGGGCGCATGTCCTGGTCGATCACCCAGAACTGGGTGCGCCAGCCGTGCGGCGGCATGCCCGGGCCCGGACGGTCGTCACCGGTATCGTGCTCCAGCGAGCGCAGGATCTGGAAAATAAAGCGGTCGTTATTGCGCAGAAAACGCCAGTTGCCGTGCTGGGCGTACTGTTCACTCAGCGCATCGCTTAAGCCCTGCAAACGCTGCTCATTGCCATGCTTGATGTAATCAATAAAGCCGCGCTCAAAGCTGACCCGCACCGCCCAGTGCATGGTGATCAGCAAAACGATACAGGTGGCAAAAATCGCCAGAAAGAGCTTGCCGGTAATACCCGGACGCCAGAATTTCATGAGCCACTCCTTTTGCCGCGCCTAATCACGACGTTCTTGCTGGTATCATCCGGCACGCGGGCGAAGATGAACGCGGGCAGGGCGATGATGACCGCCATGCTGAGGTAGGTATACATAAAGACCTGATGCGCCACCGGCGTGTCGACGCTGAGATGGTGCTGGCCGTACATGCCGAGCAGCAACCCCGCGATCGTCACGCCCACGCTCATGGAGAGCTGCATAATCATCGACAGCAGGCTGTTGCCGCTGCTCGCCAGATCGTCCGGCAGGTCCTTCAGCGTCAGGGTATTCATCGACGAGAAGCGCATGGAGTTGATGATCCCCTGGCAGAACAGCACCAGCGGCAGGACGTAGTACCAGCCCATCAGCGCCACGGCCATAAACAGCAGGCTGACCAGCGCCAGCCCCAGCGTGGCGGCCACCAGCACGTGACGGTAGCCAAAGCGGTTCACCACCTGCACCACCATGCGCTTCATCCCCATGCTGCCGAGCACCATTGGGATCATCATCAGGCCCGCGTGGAATGGCGAAAAGCCCATGCCAATTTGCAGAAAAACGGGCGTCATAAACGGCAGCATGCCGCTGCCGACGCGTCCGGCAAAGCTGCCGAACAGCCCGAGACGGTAGGTAGGGTTTTTAAACAAGTTCAGGCTGAACAGCGCCTGGTCATTCCCACGAGCAAGCCACAAATACCCTGCAATGGTGGAAATGCCGATAACCACCAGCAACCCGAGCATCAGGGTCGAAATTCCCAGCCCCTTTTGCCCGTCGAGTGCCAGGGTAAGCGTGGCCATGCCCGCCGCCAGCAGAATAAAGCCGAAGAAATCAAAGCGCCGGGTCTGCATTTTGTAGTTCGGCATCAGCGCCAGGGTGGCCATCGCGCCGATGATGCCTACCGGGAGATTGATTAAGAAGATCCAGTGCCAGGAGGCGTACTCCACCAGCATACCGCCCAGCGCAGGCCCAAGCAGCGGCCCCACCTGGCCGGGCAGGGTGACAAAGGTCATCGCCGCCATGTACTGCTCGCGCGGTACAATCTTCATCACCGTTAGTCGCCCAACGGGCACCATCATCGCCCCGCCGATGCCCTGCAGCACGCGCGCCATGACCAGCTGGTCGAGGGTGTTGGCCTGCGCGCAAAATAGCGAGCCGGTGGTAAACAGCACGATGGCGGTAAAGAAGATATTCCGCACGCCGACCTTATCGGCCAGCCAGCCGCTGGCGGGCAGCATCACGGCAACCGTCAGCACGTAGGAGACAATCACCATGTGCATATGCAGCGGGCTCTCCCCGAGGCTTTTCGCCATCGAGGGGAGGGCGGTGTTGACGATGGTCGTATCCAGCGACTGCATAAAGAAGCCGAAGGCGACTATCCATAATTGCCAGCGAACGTTGCTGGGAAGCTCTGTCATTTATCCTGTCACCGTAGTTCTGTTTTTACGCGAAAAGCGCAGCCGCAGGCGGTCGAAGAACAGATAGACCACCGGCGTGGTGTACAGCGTCAGCAGCTGGCTCATCACCAGGCCGCCGACAATGGTGATCCCCAGCGGCTGGCGCAGCTCTGAGCCGTCGCCGCCCGAGATCACCAGCGGCAGCGCGCCAAACAGCGCCGCCAGGGTGGTCATCATGATCGGACGGAAGCGCAGCAGGCAGGCCTGGAAGATGGCCTCTTGCGGCGAGAGGTCGCCGTTGCGCTGGGCGTCCAGCGCGAAGTCCACCATCATGATGGCGTTTTTCTTCACGATGCCGATCAGCAGCATGATCCCGATGAGCGCGATAAGGCTGAACGGCGCGCCGAACAGCTCCAGCGCCAGCAGTGCCCCCACGCCCGCCGACGGCAGCGTCGAGAGGATGGTCAGCGGGTGCACGTAGCTCTCATACAGCACGCCCAGCACAATATAGACCGTGGCGATGGCGGCCAGAATTAAAATCACCTGCGAGTTCATCGTCTCCTGGAATACCTGCGCGGTCCCGGCGAAGCTGCCGCGCACGGTGGACGGCACGCCAAGCTGGGTCATCGCGCGGTTGATTGCATCGCTGGCCTCAGACAGTGACGAACCGGCGGGCAGGTTAAAGGAGATGGTCGACGCCGCCGACAGCCCTTGGTGGTTCACCGACAGCGGCGCGTTGGCGGGCTGCCAGCTGGCAAAGTACGAGAGCGGAATCGCCTTGCCGTCGTTGTTAATCACAAACATTTTGTCCAGGGCGCTGATGTCCTGGGTGTAGCGCGGATCGACCTCCATCACCACCTTATACTGGTTCATCGGCTGGTAGATGGTGGAAATCTCGCGCTGGCCGAAGGCGTTATTCAGCAGGCTGTTGGCGGCTTCAACGTTGATGCCCAGCCGCGACATGGTTTCACGGTCATAGGTCAGGGCCATCTCGGCGCCGTTGTCCTGCTGATCGGAGTTCACGTCCGCCAGTTGGGGCAGGGCGGCCAGCGCCTTGCGGATCTTCGGCTCCCACTCGCGCAGGGCGGCTAAGTCGTCCGAGAGTAACGTGTACTGATAGCTGGCGTTCGCCTGTCGCCCACCGACGCGGATATCCTGAACGGCCATCAAAAACAGGTTGGCTCCGGGCTCTTTGGCGAGCTTCACCCGCAGGCGGTCAATCACCTGCTGGGCGGTTTCGTTGCGCTCGCCGCGCGGTTTGAGGGTAATAAACATCATCCCGCTATTGACGCGCGACCCGCCGGTAAAGCCAGTGACGTTATCCACGGCTTTGTCTTCCCGAATGATCTTCATAAAGTCCTGCAGCTTGCCGCGCATCGCCTGGAAGGAAATGCTCTGGTCCGCCTGAATGCCGCCCATCAGCACGCCGGTATCCTGCTCCGGGAAGAAGGTTTTCGGGATGGAAATATACAGCCACACGTTGAGCACGATGGTGCCGATCAGCACCAGGCCGACCAGCCTTGTGTGGTTCAGCACCCACTTCAGCGATTTGCCGTAGCCCTCCTGCATTGCCATCAGCACGCGGCCAAAGCCTTTGCGGCGCGGCTGCGAGTGCGGCTTGCTGCGCTTGAGCATCCAGCCGCACATCATTGGCGTCAGCGTCAGCGAGATAATCAGCGAGATGCCGATAGCCACCGAAAGGGTGACGGCAAATTCGCGCAGCAGCCTGCCCGGCAGCCCGCCCATCAGCAGCAGCGGCAGGAAGACCGCCACCAGCGACAGGCTCATGGAGAGTACCGTAAAGCCCACCTCGCGCGTGCCCTGCAGCGCGGCCTGCAGCGGTTTCACGCCCGCTTCCAGATGGCGGGAAATGTTTTCCAGCACCACGATGGCGTCATCCACCACGAAGCCGGTGGCAATCGTCAGGGCCATCAGCGACAGGTTGTTGAGGCTAAACCCGCACAGATACATGGCGGCAAAGGTACCGATCAGCGAGACCGGCACGGCCACCGCCGGGATCAGCGTCGCGCGGCCGGAGCGCAGGAACAGGAAGACCACCAGGATCACCAGCGCGACGGAGATCACCAGCGTTTGCTCCACCTCTTCCAGCGAGGCGCGAATGGTCGGGGAGCGATCCTGGGCAATTTGCAGATCGATTGCTGCCGGGATGGTCTCCTGCAGCTCCGGGAGACGGGCGCGAATGCTGTTCACTGTCTCGATAATGTTCGCTTCCGGCAGCTTGCGGATCATCAGCAGAATCGCCGGCTTGGCGTTGGTCATCCCGGCGTTGCGTACGTCCTGCACCGAGTCGGTGACGCTGGCCACGTCGCTTAAGCGCACCGCCGCGCCGTTGTTATAGTGAATAATGAGCGGCTGATATTCCGCCGCGGTTTTCAGCTCGTCGTTGGTGTGGATCTGCCAGCGGTGGCTGTTGTCCTCAATCGCCCCCTGCGGTTTGCGCACGTTGGCGTTGCTGATGGCGGAGCGCACGTCATCCAGCGACACGCCCTGGTTAAACAGCGCCTGCGGGTTTAACCCCACGCGCACCGCGGGCAGGGAACTCCCGCCGACGCTCACGTCCCCGACGCCGTTAATTTGAGAGATGGTCTGCGCCAGCTGGGTGGACGCAAAGTCGTACAGCTGCCCCTGCGAGTAGGTATCCGAGGTCAGCGTCAGGATCATGATCGGCGCATCGGACGGGTTGGCCTTGCGGTAGGTCGGGCGGCTCGGCATTCCGCTCGGCAGCAGGCTCTGTGCGGCGTTGATGGCCGCCTGCACGTCGCGCGCCGCGCCGTTGATATCCCGGTCGAAGCTGAATTCCAGAATAATGCGCGTGCTGCCCAGCGAGCTGCTGGAGGTCATCTCGTTGACCCCCGCAATCCGCCCGAGCGAACGCTCCAGCGGCGTGGCAACGGACGAGGCCATGGTTTCCGGCGAGGCGCCCGGCAGCGAGGCGCTGACCATGATCACCGGGAAGTCCACCTGCGGCAGGGGGGCCACCGGCAGCAGCCGGAAGCCCAGCACGCCGCAGAGGGTAATGGCGAGCGAGATTAAAATCGTCGCCACCGGGCGATAAATGAAGAGGGCGAAAAACTTCACTTATGCCTCCTCTTCACGTTTCGGGAAGCGGCTTTTGGTCCACAGCGCCAGGCGGTCAAACAGCAGGTAGATCACCGGCGTGGTGAACAGCGTCAGCACCTGGCTCACCAGCAGACCGCCGACCATGCCGATACCCAGCGGACGGCGCAGCTCCGCGCCGACGCCCGTGCTGAGCATCAGCGGCAGCGCGCCCAGCAGGGCGGCCAGCGTGGTCATCAGGATGGGGCGAAAACGCAGCAGGCAGGCCTGGAAAATCGCATCGCGCGGCGACATGCCCTGCTCGCGCTCGGCGGCCAGGGCGAAGTCGATCATCATGATGGCGTTTTTCTTCACGATCCCGATGAGCAGGATGATACCGATGATGGCAATCACGTCCAGCTCGCTGCCCGCCAGCATTAATGCCAGCAGTGCCCCCACGCCCGCCGTCGGCAGGGTAGAGAGGATGGTGATCGGGTGGATAAAGCTTTCGTACAGCACGCCGAGCACGATGTACATCGCCACGACCGCCGCCACGATCAGCCAGATGGTGTTGCCCAGCGCGGCCTGGAACGCCAGGGTGCTGCCCTGGAACTGGGTCTGAATATCAGCCGGGAAGCTTACCGCTTTTTCCGCCGCCTGAATGGCCTCCACCGCTTCACCCAGAGAGTAATTGTCCGGCACGTTAAAGGAGATGGTGGTGGACGGGAACTGATCCAGATGGTTAATCGACAGCGGGGTATAGCGTTCTTCCACCGTGGCAATCGCGCTCAGCGGCACAATGCCGCCGTCTTTGCTGGTCAGGCGCACCGAGTCCAGCCCCGCCAGGCCGGGCGTGTTCTCCGTGTTGTGCTCCAGCACCACGCGATACTGGTTCGCCTGGGTGTAGATGGTGGAGATCAGACGCTGACCGAAGGCGTTGTACAGGGCGTTATCCACGTCCGCCATGGTGATGCCCAGACGGCTGGCGGCGTCGCGGTTGACGTTCACATACGCCGCCAGCCCTTTGTCCTGCCAGTCGCTGCTGACGTCGGCGAGCTGCGGCAGGGTGTTAAGCTTGTCCACCAGCTGCGGCACCCAGGTGCTGAGCGCGTCCAGCGAGGTGGCCTGCAGCGTGAACTGGTACTGCGTGCGGCTGACCTGGGTATCGATGGTCAAATCCTGAATCGGCTGCAGGTAAAGCTCAACGCCCGGCACGCGGGCCACGGCGTTTTGCAGCCGCTCAATGACGGCGTTGACGCGATCGTCGCGCTCATCCAGCGGCTTAAGGTTGATCTGTAGACGCGCGCTATTCAGCGACGGATTGGTGCCGTCGACGCCCACGTAAGCGGTCAGGCTCTCTACCGCCGGATCCTTCATGATGATGTCAGATACCTGCTGCTGGCGCTGCGCCATATTGGCAAAAGAGACCGACTGTGGGGCCTGAAGCGTGCCCTGAATAATGCCGTTGTCCTGGATCGGGAAGAAGCCTTTCGGAATGAAAATCCACAGCATCACGCTGAGCGCCAGGGTTCCCAGCGCCACGCCGAGCGTGGCCCACGGGTGGTTAAGGACTTTCGCCAGCACGCGACCGTAGGCGGCAATAATGCGCTCGAACATGCGCTCGGAGGCGCGCGAGAAGCGGTTTTGCTTGCGCAGGGACTCATGGCTCAGCATGCGGGCGCACATCATCGGCGTCAGGGTCAGCGACACCACGGCGGAGATCAGAATGGCGACCGCCAGCGTCACGGCAAACTCGCGGAACAGACGCCCGACGATATCGCCCATAAACAGCAGCGGGATCAGCACCGCAATCAGCGAGAAGGTCAGCGAGATAATGGTAAAGCCGATTTCCCCTGCGCCCTTCAGCGCGGCGGCCAGCGGTTTTTCACCTTTCTCGATATAGCGCGAGATGTTCTCGATGACGACGATAGCGTCATCCACCACGAACCCGGTGGCGATGGTGAGCGCCATCAGCGTCAGGTTGTTGATCGAAAAATCGAGGAACACCATCACCGCAAAGGTGCCGACCAGCGAGAGCGGTACGGCGACGGCGGGAATAATGGTCGCCGGAACGTTGCGCAGGAACAGATAAATGATCATCACCACCAGCGCAATCGCCAGCATCAGCTCGAACTGGGTGTCGGTGACCGACGCGCGAATGTTGGTGGTACGGTCGGAAAGCACCTTCACGCTGACCGACTTCGGCAGGCTTTCGATCAGCTGCGGCAGCATGGTGCGGATGCTGTCGGCGGTTTCGATGATGTTTGCGCCCGGCTGGCGCTGCACGTTCATCACGATCGCCTGCTGCTTGTTGGCCCAGGCCCCCAGCCAGCTGTTTTCCGCGCCTTGTTCTACGGTCGCCACGTCGCCCAGACGCACCGGCGCGCCGTTCTGGTAGGCGATAATCAGCTGACGATATTCGTCGGCGGACTGCATCTGGTCGTTCGCCGAGAGCGTGACGGCGCGGGTTGGGCCGTCCAGCGAGCCCTTCGCCGAGTTGACGTTGGCATTGCTGATGGCGCTGCGGATGGTTTCGCTGGTGAGGCCCAGCGCGGCGATGGCCTGCGCGTTAAGCTTAACGCGCACCGCCGGGCGTTGTCCGCCCGCCAGGGTGACGAGGCCGACGCCGGAGACCTGAGAAATTTTCTGCGCCACGCGCGTTTCGACCATGTCTTCGACCTGGGTCATTGGCATGGCGGAGGACGTGACGGCCAGCGTCATGATCGGCGGATCCGCCGGGTTCACCTTGCTGTAGACCGGCGGGTTAGGCAGGTCTGACGGCAGCAGGTTGGTGGCGGCGTTGATGGCGGCCTGCACCTCCTGCTCGGCGACGTCCAGCGACAGCGTCAGCTGGAACTGCAGCGTCACGACGGATGCCCCGCCGGAGCTCTGGGAGGACATCTGTTTTAGCCCCGACATCTGGCCGAACTGACGCTCCAGCGGGGCGGTGATGGCGGACGTCACGACATCCGGGCTGGCGCCGGGATAGAGCGTCACCACCTGAATGGTGGGATAGTCCACCTCGGGCAGCGCCGAGACGGGCAGAAAGCGATAGCCGATAATCCCGGCGAGCAGGATCGCCACCATCAGCAGCGTGGTGGCGACAGGACGGAGGATAAACAGGCGTGACGGCCCACCTGTGGAGCCCGGCGGCAGCACCTGCATCAGGAGGTCGCTCCCTGTTTCGCCGGTTCCACCACTTCCACTTTGGCCCCTTCGGTCAGACGGTCAATGCCGTCGGTGACCACGCGGTCGCCTGCGGAAAGCCCGGCGCTGATGACCACCGTCTGGCTGTCCTGAATACCGGTTTTTACCAGGTGCTTGCTGACCTTATTGTCGCTGTTAAGCACCCAGACAAAGTTTCCTTCATTCCCCATCTGCAGCGCGGCGGTAGGGATCACCACCGCGTTTTCTTCGGTGGCGACCAGCATGCGCGCATTGACGAACTGGTTCGGGAAGAGGGCATCGTCCTGGTTATTAAAGCGCGCCTTCAGCTTGATGGTGCCGGTGGTGGTGTCGATCTGGTTATCCAGACTGAGCAGGGACCCTTCACTCAGCTTCTGCTTGTTGCTGCGGTCCCAGGCTTCCACCACCAGGCCTTTACCGGCTTTTTGCGCCTGCATGACGGTCGCGATATCGCTTTCCGGCAGGGTAAAGACTAAATCAATCGGGTGGGTCTGGGTGATCACCACGATGCCCGTGGTGTCGCCGCTGGAGATTTGGTTGCCGATATCGACCTGCTTCAGGCCGACGCGTCCGTCAATCGGCGCGGTGATGCGGCTCCAGTCCAGCTGCAGCTGGGCGCTGGCCACGGCGGCTTCGTCCGCTTTGATCGTGCCCTGCGTTTCACTGACCAGCGACTGCTGGGTATCAAGCTCCTGACGGGACACCAGGTTTGTTTTCACCAGCTGCTGGTAGCGGGCTAAATCGCGCCGGGCGTTGGCGAGGGTCGCGTTGTCTTTCGCGAGCTGTCCCTGCACCTGGGCAAGGGCGACCTTAAACTGGCTCGGGTCGATTTCCGCCAGCAGATCGCCCGCTTTGACCTGCTGACCTTCCTGGAAGTGGATCGCGATGAGCTGGCCGTCGACGCGGCTGCGCACCGTGGCGGTGTTGGCAGCGGTAATGGTCCCGAGACCGGTGAGATAGCGAGGAACGGCTCTATTCACCGCCGTCGCCGCCTGAACCGGTGCCAGCGCGCCACCGCGCATGCCGTGACGACCTCCACCCGTTGGGCGCTGGGTCTGGCTGGTGGCGCCGGCCGGTGCGGCGGTGTTCGCGGATTGACTGTGCCAGTACCAGGCGGCGGCAAGGGCCACCACAATGATGCCAGCGGCGATTGCCCAGCGGGATTTGTTACTGCCTTTCATCGTTATACGTTCTCATCCTGAATACTTCGGGGAATGATACTAGTTTAGTCAGGCAACACAGCGGAAAAATGGAGGAAATATGGAAGACTGTCGGGAATTGTCTGAGTGTTACCTATGTTCCCGGTCTGATCTGTCACCTATGTATCCGGTCATACACTTCGCTTACCCGGCCTACAAGGTAAATGCGAACGGCAACGGATGTTGCCGTTTTTGGTGTTTTGTGGGAGAGGGCACCAGACCGCACTACAACAACACACGTTTTGTAGGCCGGGTAAGGCGAAGCCGCCACCCGGCACAACTGCACTAGCTAAACATCACCTGCGCCCAGCGCGCCAGCCCTGCGGTAACGGAGCCAAAGTCATCGCCACCCGCGATAGGTATTCCCGGCAGCTGTTCGGCCAGCGCTTTCTTGATCAGCGGTGAACGAGCGCTACCGCCGGTCAGGTAAATCACGTCCGGCTTCTCTTTGCCGTTCTCCAGCGCGAGCTGCACCTGTTCCAGAATGCGCTGCAGCGGCTGGGCAAGCGCCGTCTCCAGCCCGTCCTGCGAAATGGCAGTGGCCAGTTCGTCACTGATAAACGGCAGGGAGACCGCATGTTCAGCGCGGTCGGACAGGGCAATTTTGCTCTCTTCCGCCGTACGCACCACGCGGTAGCTCAGACGCTGACGCCACACTTTATAGAGCAGGGCGACCTTTTCGCCGTCCTGGGCATCGCGCACCAGATCGTTAAGGAAGCGGCCGTTGGCGGTGCTGTAAAAATCACTCTGCGCAGGCACGTCGTTGATGGCAATCGCGTTCCACCACGGCAGGATCGGCAGGGCGATGCCTTTTTCGGTTTGCCCCCCCATGCCGAGCAGCGGCATCAGGCTCTTGAAGGCCAGGGCGATATCCAGATCGTTACCGCCCACGCGGCAGCCGCTGTGCCCGAGCAGGCTGTTTTCACGATCGCGACGGCGATGCCACTGCGGCCCCATCAGCAGCAGCGAGCAGTCCGTCGTGCCCCCGCCGATATCCACGACCAGTACGCGCTTCTCTTCCGTCAGCGTGGCTTCGAAGTCCAGCCCTGCGGCAACCGGCTCATACTGGAATACCACGTCGCGGAAGCCGGCGCGGTGCGCCGCGCGCTCCAGGATCCCCTGCGCCTGCTGGTTGGCCTCGTCGCCGCCCAGCCCCTGGAAGTTGATCGGGCGGCCAATCACCGCCTGGGTAATCGTATCGGAGACCTGCGTCTGCGCCTGCTGGCGAATATGCAGCATCATCGCGCACACCAGGTCTTCGAACAGCGCGACCTGCTGCGGCTTCAGGCCGCTGGCGCCGAGGAAGGATTTTGGCGACTTAACGAAATAGACCTCTTCGGGGTCTTCAATGTAGTGCCCGAGCGAGGAGAGGCCGAACTGCACGCTGGAGGGCGTAACGTCGATATCTTCCTCGCGGTTAAAGCTGACCGCCCGGCGCAGCAGCGCCTGGGTCTCCGCTGCCGTGGCCGGAACCTGATGGTGGCGAAACAGCCACTCGCTCACCGCTTCACGCGTCGGTGCGCAGAGCATAGACGGCAGCAGCGTGCTCTCTTTTTCCATTTTCAGGAGCCGTGGCTGCCCGTCTTGCATAATCGCAACCGAGCAGTTTGCCGTACCGTAGTCAAATCCAATAAACACGATGAATCCCCATGCCGGTGAGAAGGGGCGAGACTTTAACGAAATGTCTGCATGGCGACAACAGGAATATGAAAGCAAGGCAAAACAGGGTCTTTACGTTTATGCTGATAACACTAAAAAAGGAGCAACGATGTATACCCTCACCTGGCTTCCCCCTTATGACTGGCAGTGGATGTTTGGTTTTCTTGGCGCGCGCGCGGTAACGGGCATTGAAACCGTCACCAACGATTACTATGAGCGCAGTTTTGCCTGCGAGGGGCATCAGGGGATTTTCCGCGTGACGCCGGATATTGCCAGCCATACGCTGAGCGTGACGCTCAGCCCGGGGTTAATTCCGGTTGCGCAGGCGTGTCTTGAACGCATCGAACGCCTGTTCGATCTCCGCTGTAACCCGCAGCAAATAGCAGAAACGCTGGGTGAACTCGGTGCTGCAAGGCCAGGCTTGCGTTTACCGGGGGCGATGGATGCGTACGAGCAGGGCGTCCGGGCGATCCTCGGGCAGCTGGTGAGCGTGGCGATGGCGGCGAAGCTGGCGTCACGCGTGGTGGCGCTCTGTGGCGAACCGGTGGCGGATTGTCCGGGCTATCTCTGCTTCCCCACGCCCCAGGCGCTGGCGGCAGCGGACCCGCTGGCGCTGAAGGCGTTGGGTATGCCGCTAAAGCGCGCGGAGTCGCTGATTCATCTGGCGCAGTCGGTTATCGACGGAACGTTTCCGCTTTCCCCGCCCGCGAATACAGAAGAGGGGATGAAGGCGTTACAGCAGCGGCCGGGGATAGGGCGCTGGACGGCAAATTATCTGGCCCTGCGCGGCTGGCAGGCGAAAGATGTGTTTCTGCCGGATGATTACCTGATTAAACAGCGCTTCGCCGGAATGACGCCCGCGCAAATTCGTCGTTATGCCGAACGCTGGAAGCCGTGGCGCTCCTACGCGCTGCTGCACATCTGGTATACCGACGGCTGGGCACCGTCAGTTGATGGCGAAATAGCTGGTGTTGAGTAGAAGATCTAATGGCTGCGGCTCGGCGATAGTGTCACCAAAGATAAAATCGATGCCGATGCCGGAGAGCGTATCCATCATGATGGGCTGGTTACAGGGGCCCGCGATAGTTTTCATTCCCACACGCTGGGCGTGGCCCTGAACAATGGTCACCATCATCTCATCCATCAGATTGCCATACACGTTGGTTACCACCTCTGCATCCAGCATCAGATAGTCGGCCATATTCGCGGTCAGGTGGGTAAAGACGTTCATGTCGCGTCCCACCTGGCTGAAGATCACGCGGCAGCCCGCCTGGCGAAGCTTTTGCAGACCCCTGTGCAGGTTTTTATCCGGGTTGCACACCACATCGGCAGAGATAACCAGATGCAGCAGACGGCCCGGCATCGGGCTTTTATCCAGCAGGTCGAGCAGTTCATCGACCAGCGTCACGCTGGCTAAACCGGCCTCCGAGAGCGGCAGCGCCACGCCCATGCCTTTACTGGCGATCTGGGTGGCATAGGTGCGGAAAAATTCGCTAAAGATCCGTCTGTCGAGGGCGTGCAGAAGCTCAGGCTCCGCCAGACCCGAGCGGAAGGCATGCTCTTCCTGAACTTCGCCCTGGCTGGTCCACAGGCGTAACGACAGCAGCCAGAAATTACTGCTCTCCGGGATGCGCGGGGAGGCGACGCTGCGGGCAATCATCATCAGATGATTGTCTTTAATCATGTGCCACTGTTCATCAAGCGACATCATGCTGCGCGTGTGGTGATCCCGCTCCTGCTGGGGTTCATACACCGTCACCATGCCGCGCCCGCTGTTTTTTGAGGCGTAACAGGCAATGTCCGCCTGCGACATGATCTCCGATGCCTGATGGTTATTTTCATCAATCAGCGTGATGCCGGCGCTGGCGCCGATCCGGTGCAGGCGGCCTTCCCACATAAAGTGATAGTCGTTGATGGCATGAATCAGGCGACCGGCGATATAGCGCGCGCTTTCCAGGTTGCAGTCCGGTAACAGTAACCCGAACTCGTCCCCGCCCAGACGCGCCAGCACGTCGCTGGAGCGGAGCATGGTCAACATCAGGGAAGCCAGTTCCCGCAGCAGGGCATCACCCGCGGCGTGGCCAGCCGTGTCGTTGACGGCTTTGAAGCGATCGAGGTCGATAAACACCAGGGCATGGCGCTGGCGCGTTTCGCGAACGGTCTGCAAGAGCCGTTTGAGATGGTTTTCGAAGCTGACCCGGTTTGCCAGATGGGTCAGGGCATCGTGGGAGGCGCTGTAGCTTAGCTGGCGCAGCATTTTGCGCGACTCGGTGACGTCCTGAATGACGATCACCGAGCCAATATTCTGTCCATCCAGCGTGCTGAGCGGCGTAATGCTGTAGTGGATATCATAATTGCCGCCAGTACGGCAGTTCAGCACCACATCCTGATCGATATCGGAACGGGACATATCGCCGCTGTGAATATTCTCCATCAGCGGCCCTTTTTCACCGAAGGTAATGTGTAACACCTTCAGGATCGGCTGGCCGATAGCCTCGGTCTGCAGCCAGCCGCTCATTTTCTCCGCGACCGGGTTCATAAAGGTGACGTTCATGTTGATATCGGTGCACAGCACCGCTTCACCGATGGAGTCGAGGGTAATGTGCAGACGCTCTTTTTCCTGGAAGAGGGCCTCGTTAAGCTGCTTAACCTCGGTCATGTCCATGTTGATGCCGAGCAGCCGTTCAACTTCCCCCTGCTTATTGAGCACCCGGTTCGCCAGGGAGCGAATATGACGCACGCCTTCCTTCACGCGGATGCGGAATTCCAGCTTAAACGGCAGACGGGAAATCAGGGAGTCCCGCAGCACCTGCTCAGCGTGGACGCGATCCTCCGGCAGCATCGTGTCGTGCCAGAGCTGCCAGGTGGGCTTGATGTGCGGCGGTATTTCATAGAGCTCAAACATCCGCTTATCCCAACTGATAATGTCGGGTTCCAGATCCCATTCCCAGATGCCGATGCCCCCGGCTTCGTTAGCCAGCGTAATGCGCTCCATCAGGCGCTTATTGACCCACTCGGTCTGCTTCAGATCGTTAATGTCTTCAATCTGGGCAATAAAATAGAGCGGGGAGCCGTCGGCATGGCGCACCACGGAGACGGCAAGCAGCGCCCAGACCACTTCCCCGTCGCGGGTGTAATAGCGCTTTTCGAGGGAGTAGGTATTGATCTCGCCGTTGACCAGCTGTTCGAGCTGCTCGAGGTCGGTATTCAGATCTTCTGGCCAGGTGAGCTGCTGGAAGGTCAGCGACTGAAGCTCCGTCTGGCTGTAGCCGAGGAAATTGCACAGCGCCTTGTTAGCCTGAAGCCATTTGCCTTCAATGCTGACCAGCGCCATTCCGATGGCGGAATATTCCATCGCGTTACGAAAGCGCTCTTCGCTTTCGGTGATGTGTTTGCGTTCGGCGCGGAAGGCGTACATCACCATGGTCATCACGTTAGCGGGCAGGAGCAGCATCAGGAACGGCAGCCAGGGGGCGTTCAGCATCGGCCCGGCGTGCTGGGTGGTCAGCGCCAGAGGATTGCGGGCAATCATCAGCGACACCACCATCACGGTGACCAGAAACACCATGAACGCTTCCATCCGCGGCAGGCGCACGGCGCTCCACATCAGCAGAACGATCACGCAGGTGAAGGGCCACGGCAGCCAGGTGATGGCTGCCCAACTGAGGGCTAACGTCACGGCCAGCGTGGTCAGCGTTTCCAGCAGCAATCGCGGGTCACGGTGGCGCAGCAGATAATGCGGCTTAAATAACAGCCCCAGTGGCACCAGTGCCAGTGCGCCAATGGCTTCTGACAACACCCAGACGAAGAAATTACGCAGGGGCTCAGAGCCGGGTGCCAGCAGAGACACCAGAATGCCGCCCATCAGTGGCGGCACCAGCGCGCTGCCGATGGCCACGCGGATCCAGTCGTTCAGATTCTGCAGCGGGTTGTACCACGGGAGCCATTTACGCAGGAACAGCGCGCCGATAACGGCCTCAATGACGTTGACCGCAGGGTAGATGAGGCTGACCGACCCCCAGGAGAACAGCATCCATGAGGCCAGAATATTGCCGAACGAACAGGCCAGGGCAATGCCCGGCCACATTTTTCCGGCATGGCGGTAAAACGCCACCATCATAATGGCGGTGGGAAACCAGAGCGGGGCCAGCAGGGTGCCGAAGCGGGTGAGCTCCAGCGAAAATAAGGTAAAGATAAAGGTGACCAGGCCCAGACAGACAAGTCGTAATAAAGGATGTGGGGTGGTCACCAAAACCCGCTGGTATTGTTTATTCATTACCGCTTTATCCAGAGACGCCATGCCGTCAGGGAAGAAGATGTCCGAACGCGTGAATTTGATAATTTGGTTTATGCTAGTACAAACAATTTACAATTCATATGGTGACCGCTCAGAATTTGACAACACAGACTTATTAAATACTTACTCCGTGAAAAAAAACGGGTGAGCGGCGAAAAAATGCGCATTTAAATTTCATTCAGGGAATAACTCGTCACTTTTCGGTCAGTCTCGCAGAACCTGAGTATTCGACTGGTATCACGCCCGCGAAATCCCTATAATTGCCGCGTTTGACGCTCCGGCGTCGTCCTTCCTTTACATCCAGGTTAATCAGGTCGCTAAATTTATGACTGATAAGTCTCATCAGTGCGTCATTATAGGCATCGCCGGCGCATCGGCTTCAGGTAAAAGTCTAATTGCCAGTACGCTTTATCGCGAACTGCGTGAACAAGTAGGTGATGAGCATATCGGCGTCATTCCCGAAGACAGCTATTACAAAGATCAATCCCATCTGTCGATGGAAGAGCGCGTTAAAACGAACTATGACCACCCAAATGCGATGGATCACAGCCTGCTGTTCCAGCATTTAGAAGCGCTTAAGAGCGGCCAGGCGATCGAATTGCCCGTTTACAGTTACGTAGAACATACCCGCACCCAGGAAACGATCCGCATCGAGCCGAAAAAGGTCATTATCCTTGAAGGCATCCTGCTGCTGACCGACGCCCGCCTGCGTGAATCCATGAACTTCTCGATTTTCGTCGATACCCCGCTGGATATTTGCCTGATGCGCCGCATCAAGCGTGACGTTAATGAACGCGGCCGCTCAATGGACTCCGTGATGGCGCAATACCAGAAAACGGTCCGCCCGATGTTCCTGCAGTTTATTGAGCCCTCCAAACAATACGCCGATATCATCGTGCCGCGCGGGGGTAAAAACCGCATCGCGATCGATATCTTAAAAGCGAAAATCAGCCAGTTTTTTGAATAAGCCGCGTGAATTGTGTACCGTTCAGAGATAACCTGGTTTTACCCTGAGCGCTTACCGGCTCAGGGTACGATGCATGAAAGGAGAAAAAGGCATGCGTCTTTGTGATCGCGATATTGAAGCCTGGCTGGATGAAGGCCGTTTGTCTATTACCCCACGTCCACCTGTTGAGCGTATCAATGGGGTGACCGTCGATGTCCGGTTGGGGAATAAATTCCGCACCTTTAGCGGCCATACCGCACCGTTCATTGACCTCAGCGGACCGAAGGACGAAGTCAGCGCCGCGCTCGATCGCGTGATGAGTGACGAAATCGTAATCGAAGATGGCGAAGCCTTTTATCTGCATCCGGGTGAACTGGCGCTGGCGGTAACGTTTGAATCTGTCACCCTGCCTGCGGACCTCGTCGGCTGGCTTGACGGCCGTTCTTCGCTGGCCCGACTGGGACTGATGGTACACGTGACCGCGCACCGTATCGATCCAGGCTGGTCGGGCCGTATTGTGCTGGAATTCTTCAATGCCGGTAAATTGCCGCTGGCGCTTCGTCCGGGGATGATGATCGGCGCGTTAAGTTTTGAACCGCTGTCAGGCCCGGCAGACAGGCCGTATAACCGCCGTCAGGACGCAAAATATCGCGACCAGCAGGGTGCGGTTGCCAGCCGTATTGATAAAGACTGATCGTTAGTCCATTGAGGATGCCATGAGAAGAGTTCTGACAACGCTGATGATTTTGCTGGTGGTGCTGGTGGCTGGCCTTTCGGCGTTGGTTCTGCTGGTTAACCCTAACGACTTCCGCGCGTATATGGTGCGGCAGGTTGAAGCACGCAGTGGTTATCAACTGAAGCTGGACGGGCCGCTGCGCTGGCACGTCTGGCCGCAGCTCAGCATTCTCTCTGGCCGCATGTCGCTCACGGCGCCGGGGGCGTCCCAGCCGCTGGTGTCCGCAGACAACATGCGCCTTGATGTGGCGCTGATCCCGCTCATTTCCCATCAGCTGCAGGTGAATCAGGTGATGCTGAAAGGCGCGGTGATTCAGCTCACCCCGCAAACTGAAGCTGTGCGTGATGCCAACGCGCCGGTGGCACCGCGTGAAAATACCCTGCCTGATGAACCGTCTGATACTGGCTGGTCCTTTGATATTGGCAAACTGAAAGTGGCCGATAGCGTGCTGGTTTTCCAGCATGAGCACGAAGAGCTGGTCACCGTTCGCAACATTAATCTGCAGATGGAACAGGATGAGCACCATCTTGCATCGGTGGAATTCAGCGGGCGCGTGAACCGCGATCAGCGGGATTTGACGCTGTCGTTGAATGCTAAAGTGAATGCGTCAGACTATCCGCATCAGCTCACGGCGAACATCCAGCAGCTCAACTGGCAGCTGACGGGGGCCAATCTGCCCACCCAGGGGATCGCCGGTCAGGGAACGCTGCAGGCCGTGTGGCGTGAGGAACAAAAACAGCTGGAGCTGGATAATCTCAACCTGCAGGCAAACGACAGTAGCCTGAAGGGGCAGGCGAGCGTCACCTTTGAAGAGAAGCCGAAGTGGGTGCTGAATCTGCAATTTGACAAGCTCAACCTGGAAAACCTGTTGCCACCTCTGCCAGCCAGCGCCACGGACAGCGAGGCGACGCAGACGGGGCAAAGCCAGGCACCGGTATCACGTCCGGTTATTTCGTCGAATCTCGATCAACCTGACTATAACGCTCTGCGCGGATTCACGGCGGATATTCTGCTGAAAGCCACCAGCCTGCGCTGGCGCGGCATGGACTTTACCGACGTGAGCAGCCAGATGTTTAACCATAACGGTTTGCTGGTGATCTCCGAACTGAGCGGCAAGATGGGCGCAGGACACCTCTCACTGCCCGGCACGCTGGATGTCCGTAAAGACGTTGCCAGCGCCGAATTCCAGCCGCGTCTCGATAACGTTGAGATAGGCACCATCCTGACCGCGTTTAACTACCCGATCTCTCTGACGGGGCAGTTGACGCTGGCGGGTGATTTCTCCGGCACGAAAATTGATGCCGATGCTTTCCGCCGCGAGTGGCAAGGGCAGGCGCATCTTGATCTGAAAAACTCCCGTATGGAAGGGCTTAACTTCCAGCAACTGGTGCAGCAGGCGGTGGAGCGCAGCAGCGATGTGAAAGCCCAGGAGAGCTACGACAGTGCCACGCGCCTCGACAGCTTCACCACGGACCTGACGCTGAACAACGGACAACTCTCTCTCGACGGAATGCAGGGTACCTCTTCACTCTTATCAGTAACGGGCGAGGGTAAGCTGGATCTGGTCAAAGAGACGGCGGACACGCGCTTTAACGTGCGGGTACTTTCCGGCTGGCAGGGGGAAAGCAAGCTCATCGACTTCCTGAAAGAGACGCCGGTCCCATTGAGCGTATACGGCAAATGGCAGGCCCTGAATTACAGTCTGCAGGTGGATCAGATCCTGCGTAAGCATCTGCAGGATGAAGCGAAACGTCGACTCAGCGGCTGGGCGGATCGTAATAAAGATTCACAGGACGGCAAGGATGTGAAGAAGCTGCTGGATAAGCTTTGATGCCTGTTGCGCCGGGGGGGCTTCGCCTTACCCGGCCTACAAAAACCGAACACCGCAGGCCGGGTGAGCGAAACGCCACCCGGCTTTTTTACACCTCAAAATCCAGTTCTTCCTCTTCCCGCAGCGGTATCAGCTGAACCTTCTGCACGCGATGGTTTTCAATCTGGAGCGTTTTAAGCCGATAGTCGCCGACCTGAACCTCTTCCCCCGGCTGTGGGATACGCTGCAAATACTCCATCAGCAGACCGGCAATGGTGTGGTATTCCCGTTTATCATCCAGCGGCAGCGGCACATACTGCACCAGGTCTTCCAGCGGCATATGGCCGTTAGCCGTCCACGAGCCGTCGGCGTTTTTCTGAATGTCGTGGCGGGCGTCAATCTCATCCACCTCGTTTGGCAGATTACCGGCAATGGTTTCCATCACGTCGCTGAGCGTGACCAGCCCTTCCACCGAACCAAACTCATCCACCACAAAGGCAAAGTGGGTGCGCGCGTTACGGAATTGCTCAAGGGCGGAAAGCAACGGCAGCCCCTCCGGGAAGACCAGCGGCTGGCGAACCAGGGCGCGGAGATTGAGCGGCTCACCGTGGAGCTGCTGCTGGAGCAGATCAATGACGTGTACCACGCCCAATAGCTCCTCTTCCGCTTCCCCGCCGGTCACCACCACGCGGGTGTGCTGGTTTTTATCCAGCAGGGCGCGAATGTGCGCTTCCGGGGCCGTCAGGTCAATATGCTCAATGTCATGCCGCGACGTCATAATGCTGCTGACCGTACGCTGGTTCAGATTGAGCACTCGCTCAATCATCCGTCGTTCCTGCGGGTCAAAGATCTGCCCGTCGCTGTGGTCGGCCAGCATGGCGGAGGATTCGGCGTCCAGCTCCGCATCCTCTTTCTTGCCGCTTAACAGACGCATGACCGTGTCGGCTGTGCGCTGACGCAGAGTCTGATTGGCGGAAAGGAAGCGACGGCGGTTGAATATAGCCAGCTGGTTAAGCGCTTCAATCATGACGGAGAACCCGATGGCGGCATACAGGTAGCCTTTCGGAATATGGAAGCCAAAACCGTCGGCCACCAGGCTGAAGCCAATCATCAGCAGGAAGCTCAGGCAAAGGATAACGATGGTCGGGTGACTGTTCACGAAGCGGGTCAGTGCCTTGCTGGCCATGACCATCAGCGTGATGGCAATAATGACCGCGGCCATCATCACCGCAAGGTGGTCCACCATCCCGACGGCGGTGATCACCGAGTCCAGGGAGAAGACCGCATCCAGCACCACGATTTGCGCGACCACCGGCCAGAATTTTGCTCCGCGGCGCTGGGTCGGGTTCTCGCTGTCTTTGCCTTCCAGCCGCTCGTTGAGCTCCACGGTGGCTTTGAACAGCAGGAATAGCCCGCCGAAGAGCATGATCAGATCGCGGGCGCTAAAGCTCAGACCGTGAATGGAGAACAGAGGCTGAGTGAGCGTGACCAGCCAGGAAATAGAGGCCAGCAGCAGTAAGCGCATCACCATCGCCAGCAGCAGCCCCGTTACGCGCGCGCGATCGCGCTGGGAAGGGGGCAGTTTTTCAGCGAGGATGGCGATAAAAACCAGATTATCAATCCCGAGCACCAGCTCGATGACAACCAGCGTAACCAGCCCGGCCCAGATTGAGGGATCGGCAATCCATTCCATAGTAGTAGCAATACCTTCTTTAACATGACTAATGACACAATTCGATCATGGATAAAGCTGTGGGAAAATGCAATGTCAGTATGAGATTTCTCTCAATAATCATTAAATTAAAACTGGCGGGTATAATAGTTTTAATTTATACAGAAAATCTGTATTTATCCGAAATAACAAAATTAAGAAATATCGCATTAAAAGATGGTCAATCATAACGCTGTCAACATAAAGAAATTCTTAAAAATAAAGTGCATTTCTAAATAAATTCTTAAAAGTTGACGTTCGGAACCCGTTTTCTTGCCTGTTTTGGGATTAACTGTTACAAGATTATTAGCCTAAAAAAGGATATCTCCCGTTAAGGATTGATGTTTTTTTTGGGCGATTAACGAAATAGTGCCTGCGTATTTTGAATGCTTCATTTATTTCACCAGCAAAAAATTCTTGCGGTTTTTTGCCTGTAATTCATTGTGTTATAGCGTATTGGTAGCTGGAAGCCAAGGGCGGTAGCGTGCCTGAATCTGTGTGGGTGGGCCATGATTACGTTGTCAACAGTGACTGGCCAAATAGCGTTTTTTTTAGGAATGATGCCACTTATATTTTTATTTAATTAGCTACATTCTTAATGCATTTTAGATTCACACGTATTTAAATTGCACAGGATAATTACTCTGCCAAAGTGATAAATAATCAATGATGAACTCCAAAATGAAATTGATGCCATTATTGGTGTCTGTGACCTTGATGAGCGGTTGCACGGTCTTTCCCGGAAGCAATATGTCTACAATGGGCAAGGATGTGATCAAGCAACAGGATGCCGATTTTGATCTCGACAAAATGGTGAATGTTTATCCACTTACGCCTCGTCTGGTCGAACAATTACGCCCACGTCCAAACGTTGCCCAGCCAAATATGTCACTGGATCAGGAAATTGCTTCCTACCAGTATCGCGTAGGGCCTGGAGACGTCATTAACGTGACCGTCTGGGATCACCCCGAACTGACCACGCCAGCGGGCCAGTACCGCAGCTCAAGCGACACCGGTAACTGGGTGCAGTCAGATGGCACCATGTTCTATCCCTACATTGGTAAAGTCCATGTAGCAGGGAAAACGCTTGCCGAGATCCGCAGTGATATTACCGGCCGCTTAGCGCAGTACATCGCCGATCCGCAGGTGGACGTTAATATCGCCGCATTCCGCTCGCAAAAAGCCTATATCTCCGGCCAGGTGAACAAATCTGGTCAGCAGGCCATCACCAACGTTCCTCTGACCGTGCTGGACGCCATTAACGCCGCAGGCGGGTTAACCGACGGCGCCGACTGGCGCAACGTGGTACTGACCCACAACGGGAAAGAGCAGCGCATTTCGCTGCAGGCGCTGATGCAAAACGGCGATCTGACCCAGAACCGCCTGCTTTATCCGGGCGACATCCTCTATGTACCACGCAATGACGATCTCAAAGTCTTCGTGATGGGTGAAGTGAAGAAACAGAGCACCCTCAAGATGGACTTCAGCGGTATGACGCTGACCGAAGCGCTGGGCAATGCTGAGGGTATCGATCTGACGACCTCTAACGCGACCGGTATCTTCGTGATCCGTCCGCTGAAAGGTGAGGGCAGCGCGAAAGGCAAGATTGCCAACATCTACCAGCTGGATATGTCCGATGCGACCTCTCTGGTGATGGCGACGGAGTTCCGTCTCCAGCCATACGACGTGGTGTATGTCACTACCGCACCGGTTGCCCGCTGGAACCGTCTGATCAACCAGTTGCTGCCAACCATCAGTGGCGTTCGCTACATGACGGATACGGCGCGCGACATTCATACCTGGTAATCCGCGATGTTTAACAAAATTCTGGTGGTATGCGTGGGGAACATTTGCCGTTCCCCTACGGCTGAACGGTTGTTGAAACACTACCAGCCCGAACTGACCGTTGATTCGGCAGGGCTGGGTGCACTGGTCGGTAAAGGTGCCGATGAGCGCGCAATGAGCGTGGCGCGGGACCATCACCTCTCTCTCGACGGGCATGTTGCCCGCCAGGTCACTGGCCGCATGTGCCGTGAGTATGGCCTGATTCTGGCGATGGAAAAACGCCATATTCAAGCGCTGTGCGATATCGCTCCGGAGATGCGCGGTAAGGTGATGCTGTTTGGACACTGGGACAATGAACGTGAAATCCCCGATCCATATCGCAAAAGCCATGAGGCTTTCGAGGCGGTTTACACCTTACTTGACCAGTCTGCCCAACAGTGGGCGCAGGCACTGAAAGCTCAGCAGGGATAACAATGACAGAAAAAACAAAACCTTCTGCCGCCCCGACTTCGGGCAGTGATGAAATTGATATTGGGCGCCTGGTTGGCACGGTTATCGAGGCAAAGTGGTGGGTGCTGGGCATTACCGCCGTGTTTGCCGCGGCGGCCGTCGTCTATACGCTGTTCGCCACCCCTATCTACAGCGCCGATGCGCTGGTGCAGATCGAGCAGAATACCGGTAACTCGCTGGTGCAGGACATTGGCTCCGCGCTGGCGAACAAGCCGCCGGCCTCTGACGCTGAAATCCAGCTCATCCAGTCACGTCTGGTGCTGGGTAAAACGGTTCACGACCTTGGGCTCGATATCTCCGTCACCAAAAATACCTTCCCAATCTTTGGTGCGGGCTGGGATCGGCTGATGGGCAGAAGCAACGACACGGTGAAGGTCACTGACTTCGTACTGCCAAAAGGGGCAGCCGATCAGACCTTTACCCTGACGGTGCTTGGCCCGAAACAGTATCAGTTAACCAGCGACGCGGGCTTTAGCGCGCGCGGTGAAGTCGGACAGATGCTGAGCAAAGACGGCGTCAGCATGATGGTCAGTGCGATCAACGCCCAGGAGGGCGGGGAGTTTACCGTCACCAAATTCTCCACGCTGGGGATGATCAACAACCTGCAAAACAACCTGACCGTCACCGAAAACGGTAAGGACACCGGCGTGCTGAGCATGACCTTTACCGGGGAAGATAAGGATCAGATCCGCGACATCCTGAACAGCATTACCCGCAATTACCTTGAGCAGAACGTTGAGCGTAAGTCGGCTGAAGCGGCGAAAAGCCTGGCGTTCCTGTCGAAACAGCTCCCGGAAGTGCGCGCCCGCCTGGATGATGCCGAGAACAAGCTGAACGCCTACCGCCAGGATAAAGACTCTGTCGACCTGCCGCTGGAGGCGAAATCGGTCCTCGATTCGATGGTCAACATTGACGCTCAGCTCAACGAACTGACCTTCAAAGAGGCGGAGATCTCCAAGCTTTACACCAAACGTCACCCGGCTTACCGCACGCTGCTGGAGAAACGCCGCACGCTGGAAGAGGAGAAGGCGAAGCTCAATGACCGTGTGACCGCGATGCCGAAAACGCAGCAGGAGATCGTGCGTCTGACCCGCGACGTGGAGTCAGGACAGCAGGTTTACATGCAGCTGCTGAACAAGCAGCAGGAGCTGAAAATCACCGAGGCAAGCACCGTGGGTGACGTGCGCATCGTCGACCCGGCGATTACCCAGCCTGGCGTGCTGAAGCCGAAGAAAGCGCTGATCATTCTCGGCAGCATTATTCTCGGCCTGATGCTCTCCATCGTTGGCGTGCTGCTGCGTTCGCTGTTCAACCGCGGTATCGAAAGCCCGCAGGTGCTGGAAGAGAACGGTATCAACGTCTATGCCAGCATTCCGCTGTCTGAGTGGCAAAAATCCCGTGACAGCGTCAAAACCATCAAAGGCGTTAAGCGTTACAAACAGAGCCAGCTGCTGGCGGTGGGTAACCCAACCGACCTGGCGATTGAAGCGATACGCAGCCTGCGCACCAGTCTGCACTTCGCCATGATGCAGGCTAAAAACAACGTCCTGATGTTAACCGGCGTCAGCCCGTCAATCGGTAAAACCTTCGTCTGCGCCAACCTGGCGGCGGTCGTTAGCCAGACCAACAAGCGCGTGCTGCTGATCGACTGCGATATGCGCAAGGGCTACACCCACGAGCTGCTGGGCACCAATAACGTCAACGGTCTGTCGGAGATCCTGCTTGGCAAAGGTGACATCAGCCAGAGCGCAAAACCGACTACCGTGCCGAAATTTGACCTGATCCCACGTGGTCAGGTACCGCCTAACCCGTCCGAGCTGCTGATGAGCGAACGCTTTACCGAGCTGGTGGAGTGGGCGAGCAAAAACTACGACCTGGTGCTGATCGATACGCCGCCGATTCTGGCCGTGACCGACGCTGCCGTTGTGGGGCGCCATGCGGGTACGACGCTGATGGTGGCGCGTTACGCGGTGAATACGCTGAAAGAGGTGGAAACCAGCCTGAGCCGCTTCGAGCAGAACGGGATTGAGGTGAAAGGGGTGATCCTGAACTCCATCTTCCGCCGTGCGACCGGGTACCAGGATTACGGGTATTACGAGTACGAATATAAGTCTGACAGCAAATAACAATCCCCCTCACCCTAACCCTCTCCCGAGGGGCGGGGTGAGGGATCAGGGGAAGATCATGACCACACAACGCCCTTTAGTTTCAATCTATATGCCGACATGGAATCGTCAGCAGCTGGCGATCCGCGCAATCAAGTCGGTGTTACGTCAGGATTACGATAACTGGGAGCTGATCATCGTTGATGACTGCTCTTCCTCGTATGAACAGCTGCAAAAATTCGTGACTGACCTCAACGACCCGCGGGTGGTCTATACCCACAACGAGATTAACTCCGGCGCCTGCGCTGTACGAAATCAGGCGATTATGCAGGCCAAAGGTCAGTATCTGACCGGCATCGACGACGATGACGAATGGACGCCGAACCGCCTGTCTATTTTCCTGTCGCATAAAGAGCAGCTGGTCACGCACGCGTTCCTGTATGCCAACGACTATGTCTGTCAGGGCGAGGTGTACTCGCAGCCTGCCAGCCTGCCGCTCTATCCGAAATCACCGTACTCTCGATGCCTGTTCTACAAGCGCAACATCATTGGTAACCAGGTCTTCACCTGGGCGTGGCGCTTCAAGGAGTGCCTGTTCGATACCGAACTGAAGGCCGCGCAGGATTACGACATCTTCCTGCGGATGGTGGTGGAGTATGGCGAGCCGTGGAAAGTGGAAGAGGCCACGCAGATCCTGCACATCAACCACGGGGAGATGCAGATCACCTCGTCGCCGAAGAAGTTCTCGGGCTACTTCCATTTTTACCGCAAGCACAAGGACAAGTTTGACCGTGCCAGCCGTAAATATCAGCTCTTTACCCTCTATCAGATCCGCAATAAGCGCATGAACTGGCGCACGCTGCTGACGCTGTTGTCCATACGTAACGGCAAGCGCCTGGCTGATGGACTTCGGGGGAAATAATGTTTCTGGAAGATTGCCGCGCTAACAGCTGGAGCCTGCGCCCTTGCTGCATGGTTCTGGCGTACCGCATCGCGCATTTTTGCTCGGTGTGGCGTAAGAAAAATATCCTGAACAACATCTGGGCGGCCCCCGTGCTGGTGCTGTACCGCATCATTACCGAATGCTTTTTTGGCTATGAAATTCAGGCTGCTGCCACCATTGGCCGTCGCTTTACCATCCATCACGGCTATGCGGTGGTGATCAACAAGTTCGTGGTCGCCGGGGATGATTTCACCATCCGCCATGGGGTGACCATTGGCAACCGTGGGCCAGACAGCCTGGCCTGCCCGGTCATTGGCAACAACGTCGAGCTGGGCGCGAACGTGGTGATCATTGGCGACATTACGATTGGTAACAACGTCACGATTGGTGCGGGCAGCGTGGTGCTGGACACCATTCCGGATAACGCGCTGGTGGTGGGAGAAAAAGCCCGCGTGAAGGTGATTAAATGAATATTCTGCAATTTAACGTACGCCTCGCAGAAGGCGGAGCAGCAGGGGTGGCGCTGGATCTGCACCAGCGCGCGCTGCAAAAAGGACTTCAGTCTCGTTTTATTTATGGCTATGGCAAGGGCGGCAAGAAAAGCGTCAGTCACGATAACTTCCCGCAGGTGCACAAGCACACGCCGCGCCTGACCTCGATTGCCAATATCGCGCTGTTCCGTCTGTTTAACCGCGATCTGTTTGGCAACCTGAATACGCTTTATCGCACGGTGACCCGCACTACCGGCCCGGTTGTGCTGCATTTTCACGTGCTGCACAGCTACTGGCTCAATCTGGAAGAGGTGGTGGCGTTTTGTCAGAAGGTGCAGGCCCACAAGCCCGACACCCGCTTCGTCTGGACGCTGCACGATCACTGGAGCGTAACCGGCCGTTGCGCGTTTACCGACGGCTGCGAAGGCTGGAAAAACAACTGCCAGAAATGCCCGACGCTGAGCAACTATCCGCCGGTGAAGGTGGATCGCGCGCACAAGCTGGTGGCCGGAAAGCGTCAGCTTTTCCGCGACATGCTCTCGCTCGGGTGTACGTTTATCTCCCCGAGCCAGCACGTGGCCGATGCCTTCAACAGTCTGTACGGGGCAGGGCGCTGCCAGATTATTAACAACGGCATCGACGTGGCGACGGAAGCCATTCTCGCCGACCTGACGCCGGTGGCGCAAACCACGGGCAAACCGAAAATCGCTATCGTTGCGCATGACCTGCGTTACGACGGGAAAACCAACCAGCAGCTGGTGCGCGACATGATGGCGCTGGGTGACAAAATTGAGCTTCACACCTTCGGCAAATTTTCACCGTTCGAAGGGGCTAACGTGGTCAACCACGGGTTTGAAACCGATAAGCGCAAGCTGATGAGCGCGCTGAATGAAATGGATGCGCTGGTGTTCAGCTCCCGCGTGGATAACTACCCGCTGATCCTCTGTGAAGCGCTCTCCATCGGCGTGCCGGTGATTGCCACCCACAGCGATGCGGCACGTGAGGTGCTGGAAAAATCCGGCGGGAAAACTTTTGCGGAGCAGGAGGTTCTGCCGCTGGTGCAATTGCCGAAGGCGCAGATCGCTCAGGCCGTTTTTGGCACCGACCTGGAATCGTTCCGCAACCGCAGCCGCAAGGCCTACAGTGGACAACAGATGCTGGAGGAGTATGTCTCGTTCTATCAGAATCTGTAGTTATCTGCTGCTGCCGCTGATTTACCTGCTGGTCAACGTTAAGATTGCCCAGCTCGGCGAAAGCTTCCCGATAACCATCGTCACCTTCTTGCCCGTTCTGCTTCTGCTGTATGTCGATAAAATCAACCTGAAGAAGCTGATGATTGCCTTAGGGTTGGGTACGGGCCTGACGCTGTTTAACTATATCTTCGGCCAGTCGCTGGATGCCAGTAAATACGTCACCTCGACCATGCTGTTTGTTTATATTGTCATTATTATCGGCATGGTCTGGAGTATTCGCTTTAAAACGATTTCTCCGCACAATTATCGGAAAATCCTCAGGTTCTTTTATATTGCCGTTGCGTTAATTGTTATGCTTGCTGCTATGGAGATGGCGCAAATTATTCTTACCGGCGGCAGCAGCCTGATGGAGATAATTTCGAAATATCTCATTTACAGCAACAGCTATGTATTGAACTTCATCAAGTTCGGCGGGAAGCGTACCACGGCCCTCTATTTTGAACCGGCGTTTTTCGCTTTGGCGTTAATCTCAATTTGGCTCAGCATCAAACAGTTTGGTATCAAAACGCCTAAGACCGATGCTATGATTCTTGCAGGAATCGTTCTGTCTGGATCGTTCTCAGGGGTAATGACATTTATCCTGTTTTACCTGCTGGAATGGGCGTTTCAGTACCTGAACAAAGATGCGATTAAGAAAAAAATGCCGCTGGCGATTATCTCCCTGACGGTATTTATGGTGGGCGTGATATTTGCCTTCCCCTACATCTCAGAACGTCTGGGTGATTTGGGAACGGAAGGATCCTCATCCTATTATCGCATCATTGGACCGCTGGTGATGGTGGGTTATTCCTTAACCCATATTGATGGTGTAGTAAGATTCGGCTCACTTTACGAATATGTTGCATCATTCGGAATCTTTAACGGTGCGGATGTCGGTAAAACCATAGACAATGGTCTGTATCTGTTAATTATTTATTTTTCGTGGTTCGCCGTACTGTTGACGCTGTGGTATCTGTTTAAAGTTTTCAAAATGATGATTAACGCGTTTGGTGATAACCAGAACTTTCGCGTGCAACTTTATCTGTTTACGCCCGTGTCGCTGTTTTTTACCGGGTCAATATTTAGCCCGGAATATGCTTTCTTGATTGTCTGTCCGTTTATTCTGCGCAAGGCGCTTAATATTACGCACGTATGACGAAATGAGGTGATTTATGTTTCTTAGCGTCATTACTGTCGCTTTTCGTAATTACGAAGGGGTGGTAAAAACCTGGCGCTCGCTGCGCAACCTGGCGCGCGATCCAAGCCTCACCTTTGAGTGGATTGTGGTCGACGGCGGCTCGAACGATGGCACGGCAGAGTTTCTGGAAAAACTCAACGGTGAGTTCAACTTACGCTACATCAGCGAGAAAGATAAAGGCATCTACGATGCAATGAACAAAGGCATTAACATGGCGCAAGGCCGTTATGCCATCTTCCTGAATTCGGGTGATATCTTCCATGACGACGTGGCGCTGTTTGCCCGCCAGCTGGCGCGCCAGAAAGAGGACGCCATGTATATTGGCGATGCGCTGCTTGATTTTGGCGACGGACATAAAGTGTGCCGCAGCGCGAAGCCGGGCTGGTATATCTATCACAGCTTACCGGCCAGCCATCAGGCCATTTTCTTCCCGGTAAAAGGTCTGAAAAAACAGCCTTACGATTTGCAGTATAAAGTGTCATCCGATTATGCACTGGCCGCCAGTCTGTATAAGTCAGGTTACCCGTTCCGCCGAATTAAAGGGCTGGTATCTGAGTTTTCAATGGGTGGTGTGTCAACCTCGAATAATCTGGAATTGTGCCAGGATGCCAAAAACGTACAGCGTAAAATATTACGCGTGCCGGGATTCTGGGCGGAATTATCTTATTTTTTACGCGTGCGTACCACGAGTAAAACGAAAGCCTTATATAACAAAGCCTGAATATAAGGAAACGTAATGCAGGATCTGAACGGTTTCTCCGTACCGAAAGGTTTTCGGGGGGCGGGCGGTATTAAAGTGCAGCTATGGTGGGCGGTTCAGTCCACCCTATTTGCCTGGTCACCGCAAATACTGTACCGCTGGCGAGCATTTTTATTGCGTCTGTTTGGCGCAAAAATAGGAAAAAACGTAGTCATTCGTCCTTCGGTGAAAATTACCTATCCCTGGAAATTAACGCTTGGGGATTACGCCTGGGTAGGGGATGAGGCGGTGTTATATACCCTGGGCGAGATTACGATTGGCGCGAATTCGGTGGTTTCACAGAAATGTTATTTGTGCACCGGCAGCCACGACTTTATGAGTCAGCATTTTGATATTACCGCTTCGCCTATTGTGATCGGTGAAAAATGCTGGCTGGCAACGGATGTTTTTGTTGCACCGGGTGTTTCTGTTGGCGATGGCACGGTAGTCGGTGCCCGCAGCAGCGTTTTTAAATCGCTACCGGCAAATAAAATTTGTCGTGGCAACCCCGCAGTGGTGATACGCGAACGCGTTGAAACTGATTAAATTCATAAGTAGAGGAATATAAACATGTCTAAAGTCGCTCTCATCACCGGCGTTACCGGGCAGGATGGTTCTTACCTGGCAGAGTTACTGCTGGAAAAAGGTTATGAAGTACACGGTATTAAACGTCGTGCGTCTTCATTTAACACCGAACGTGTCGATCATATTTATCAGGATCCTCACGCGGCGAACCCGAAATTCCACCTGCACTACGGCGACCTGACCGATACCTCCAACCTGACCCGTATCCTGCAGGAAGTGCAGCCGGATGAAGTGTACAACCTGGGCGCGATGAGTCACGTTGCGGTCTCCTTCGAATCCCCGGAATACACCGCTGACGTGGACGCCATGGGTACCCTGCGTCTGCTGGAAGCGATCCGCTTCCTGGGTCTTGAGAAGAAAACCCGTTTCTACCAGGCATCCACCTCTGAGCTGTACGGCCTGGTGCAGGAAATCCCACAGAAAGAGACCACGCCGTTCTACCCACGTTCTCCGTACGCGGTAGCGAAACTGTACGCCTACTGGATCACCGTGAACTACCGTGAATCCTACGGCATGTACGCCTGTAACGGCATTCTGTTCAACCACGAATCTCCACGTCGCGGCGAAACCTTCGTAACCCGCAAAATCACCCGCGCTATTGCCAACATTGCGCAGGGTCTGGAATCGTGCCTGCACCTCGGCAACATGGACTCCCTGCGTGACTGGGGCCATGCCAAAGACTACGTGAAAATGCAGTGGATGATGCTGCAGCAGGAACAGCCAGAAGACTTCGTGATCGCCACCGGCGTGCAGTACTCCGTTCGTCAGTTCGTCGAAATGGCTGCCGCTCAATTGGGCATCAAGCTGCGCTTCGAAGGCACCGGCGTAGAAGAGAAGGGCATCGTGGTTTCCGTGACCGGCCACGACGCACCGGGCGTGAAGCCAGGCGACGTGATTGTGCAGGTTGACCCACGCTACTTCCGTCCTGCTGAAGTGGAAACCCTGCTGGGCGACCCAACCAAAGCGCACGAGAAGCTGGGCTGGAAACCAGAAACCACTCTGCAGGAGATGGTTTCCGAGATGGTAGCCAAAGATCTTGAAGCAGCGAAAAAACACTCCCTGCTCAAATCTCATGGCTACGAGGTTGCCATCGCGCTGGAGTCCTGAGAATGACAAAACAACGTATTTTTGTCGCCGGTCATCGCGGAATGGTGGGTTCCGCGATTGTTCGCCAGCTCGAACAGCGCGGTGACGTCGAAGTGGTTGTCCGCACGCGCGACGAGCTGAACCTGCTCGACAGCCGTGCGGTACAGGACTTCTTTGCGAACGAACGTATTGACCAGGTGTATCTGGCGGCGGCGAAGGTGGGCGGCATTGTTGCCAACAACACCTACCCGGCGGATTTCATCTACGAGAACATGATGATCGAGAGCAACATCATTCACGCGGCGCATCTGCACAACGTGAACAAGCTGCTGTTCCTCGGCTCATCCTGTATTTACCCGAAAATGGCAAAACAGCCGATCGCTGAAAGCGAGCTGCTGCAGGGCACGCTTGAAGCCACCAACGAGCCGTACGCGATTGCCAAAATTGCCGGGATCAAGCTGTGCGAGTCCTACAACCGTCAGTACAACCGCGACTATCGCTCGGTAATGCCGACCAACCTGTACGGACCGCACGACAACTTCCACCCGAGCAATTCGCACGTGATCCCGGCGCTGCTGCGCCGCTTCCACGAGGCGACCGCGGAGAACGCGCCGGATGTGGTGGTGTGGGGCAGCGGTACGCCGATGCGCGAATTCCTGCACGTGGACGACATGGCTGCGGCCAGCATTCACGTGATGGAGCTGGATCGCGAGGTGTGGCAGGAGAACACCGAGCCGATGCTGTCGCACATCAACGTGGGCACCGGCGTGGACTGCACCATTCGCGAGCTGGCGCAGACCATCGCGCAGGTGGTGGGCTACAAAGGCCGCGTGGTGTTTGACGCCACGAAACCGGACGGCACGCCGCGCAAACTGCTGGACGTGACCCGTCTGCATCAGCTGGGCTGGTATCACGAGGTGTCACTGGAGCAGGGGCTGGCCAGCACCTATCAGTGGTTCCTGGAAAACCAGCACCGCTTCCGGGGGTAACGATGTTTTTAAGTCAGGAAGATTTTGCCACGGTAGTGCGTTCCACTCCGCTCATCTCAATTGATTTGATCGTGGAGAACGAACGCGGCGAGTTCTTGCTGGGGAAACGAACCAACCGTCCTGCACAGGGCTTCTGGTTCGTGCCCGGCGGGCGCGTGCAAAAGGATGAGACGCTGACCGATGCGTTTGAGCGTCTCACTCTGGCGGAACTGGGCCTGCAGTTGCCGATGGCAGCGGGCCGGTTTTACGGGGTCTGGCAGCACTTCTATGACGATAACTTTTCGGGCACCGGGTTCTCCACGCACTACATCGTGCTGGGGTTCCGCCTGAAGGTGAGTGAGGCAGACCTGCGTCTGCCTGATTCTCAGCATGACGACTACCGCTGGCAGACGCTAGAGGCGCTGCTGGCGAGCGACAATGTGCATGACAACAGCCGTGCCTATTTCCTCGCTGAACGTCAGTCCGGGGTGCCGGGCTTATGAAGATCCTCGTATACGGAATCAACTACTCGCCGGAATTAACCGGTATCGGGAAATACACCGGCGAGATGGTCGAGTGGATGGCGAGCCAGGGACATGACGTGCGGGTCATTACCGCGCCGCCGTACTACCCGGAGTGGAAAGTAGGGGAGCGCTACTCCAGCTGGCGCTACCGTCGCGAAGAGGGTGCAGCGACCGTCTGGCGCTGCCCGCTGTATGTGCCTAAGCAGCCCTCGACGCTGAAGCGCTTGATTCATCTCGGCAGCTTTGCCCTGAGCAGCTTCTTCCCGCTGATGGCGCAGCGCCGCTGGAAGCCGGATCGCATTATCGGCGTGGTGCCGACGCTGTTTTGCACGCCGGGCATGCGCCTGCTGGGCAAACTCTCCGGCGCGCGCACCCTGCTGCACATTCAGGATTATGAAGTGGACGCCATGCTGGGCCTGGGGATGGCAGGCAAAAGCAAAGGCGGCAAGGTGGCGAAGCTCGCCAGCGCGTTTGAGCGCAGTGGCTTACACAACGTGGACTACGTCTCAACGATCTCGCGCTCCATGATGAACAAAGCGCAGGAGAAAGGTGTCCCGGCGGAGAAGGTGATCTTCTTCCCGAACTGGTCCGAAGTGGCGCGTTTTCGCGACGTGACTGAGCAAGACGCTCAGGCGCTGCGCGCGCAGCTCGGTTTGCCTGAAGATCAAAAAATCATTCTTTACTCAGGCAATATCGGCGAAAAGCAGGGGCTGGAGAGCGTGATCGAGGCGGCTCAACTGCTGAACGAACATCCATGGATGTTTGTGATTGTCGGGCAGGGCGGTGGAAAAGCGCGGCTGGAAAAAATGGTAAGCGTTCGCGGCCTGACCAACGTGAAATTCTTCCCGCTTCAGTCTTACGAGGCATTGCCTGCGCTGCTGAAGATGGGCGACTGCCATCTGGTGGTGCAAAAGCGCGGCGCGGCGGACGCGGTGCTGCCGTCCAAGCTGACCAACATTCTGGCCGTGGGCGGTAACGCGGTGATTACGGCCGAAGCCGAAACTGAATTAGGCCAGCTGTGTGACAGCTATCCGGGGATTGCGGTGTGCGTAGAGCCGGAATCGGTTCCGGCGCTGGTCACCGGCATTGAACAGGCACTTGCCATGCCAAAAGAGAACACGGTGGCACGTGAATATGCCGAACGCACGCTCGAGAAAGAGAACGTGCTGAGCCAATTTATTGCAGATATACGGGGATAAATCATGAGTCAAACCACTTTGTATCCGGTTGTGATGGCTGGTGGCTCTGGTAGCCGGTTGTGGCCGCTGTCCCGCGTGCTCTATCCAAAACAGTTCCTCTGCCTGAAAGGGGATCTCACCATGCTGCAGACGACGGTAAACCGTCTCCACGGCGTGGAGTGTGAAAGCCCGGTGGTGATCTGTAACGAACAGCACCGCTTTATTGTTGCCGAACAGCTGCGCCAGCTGAACAAACTCACAGAAAATATCATCCTGGAGCCTGCCGGACGCAATACCGCACCGGCTATCGCCCTGGCGGCGCTGGCGGCAAAACGCAGCAGCCCGGACTGTGACCCGCTGATGCTGGTGCTGGCGGCAGACCACGTGATCCAGCAGGAAGAGGCCTTCCGCGACGCGGTGCGTGCGGCCATTCCTTACGCTGAGCGCGGCAAGCTGGTGACCTTCGGCATCGTGCCGGATCTGCCGGAAACCGGCTACGGCTACATTCGTCGCGGCAACGTGATGCCGGGTGAAGGCGACAGCGTGGCGTTTGACGTGGCGCAGTTCGTTGAAAAACCGAATCTGGAAACCGCGCAGGCGTATGTCGCCAGCGGGGAATATTACTGGAACAGCGGGATGTTCCTGTTCCGCGCCGGACGCTATCTGGAAGAGCTGCGCAAATATCGCCCGGATATTCTGAGCGCCTGCGAGAAAGCGATGGCGGTGGTGGATCCGGATCTTGACTTCATCCGCGTGGATGAAGAGGCCTTCCTCGCCTGTCCGGAAGAGTCCATTGACTATGCGGTAATGGAACGCACGGCTGACGCCGTCGTGGTGCCGATGGATGCGGGCTGGAGCGATGTCGGCTCCTGGTCTTCCCTGTGGGAGATCAGCGCCCATACCCCGGAGGGTAACGTCCATCACGGTGATGTCATTAGCCATAAGACGGAAAACAGCTACGTCTACGCCGAGTCCGGCCTGGTCACCACGGTTGGGGTAAAAGATCTTGTTGTGGTTCAGACCAAAGACGCCGTGCTGATTGCCGACCGTAACGCCGTGCAGGACGTTAAAAAAGTGGTGGAGAAGATCAAGGCGGACGGACGCCACGAGCACCACATTCATCGCGAAGTCTACCGTCCGTGGGGCAAATATGACTCCATTGACGCCGGTGACCGCTATCAGGTGAAACGCATCACCGTGAAGCCGGGCGAGGGGCTGTCGGTGCAGATGCACCATCACCGCGCCGAGCACTGGGTGGTGGTCGCGGGTACCGCCAAAGTCACCATCGACGGTGAAGTGAAACTGCTGGGTGAAAACGAGTCCATCTATATTCCGCTGGGGGCGACGCACTGTCTGGAGAACCCGGGGAAAATTCCTCTCGACTTAATTGAGGTGCGCTCCGGCTCGTATCTGGAAGAGGACGATATCGTGCGCTTCCAGGACCGCTACGGGCGAGTGTAGCTCTCTGCATCATGCCCGGTGGCGCTGCGCTTACCGGGCCTACGAATGACAAAAAATTAATTTGGCCATTTAGTGGTCAGGACCGACTGTTGCCTGAAAAAGGGGTCATCATGGATAAATTAACCTGTTTTAAAGCCTACGATATTCGCGGCAAGCTGGGCGAAGAGCTGAATGAAGACATTGCGTGGCGCATTGGCCGCGCGTACGGCGAATACTTAAAACCGCAGACCATCGTGCTGGGCGGCGACGTGCGTCTGACCAGTGAATCCCTCAAGCTGGCGCTGGCGAAAGGGCTGCAGGACGCGGGCGTGGACGTGCTGGACATCGGTCTTTCCGGAACCGAAGAGATTTACTTTGCTACCTTCCACCTGGGCGTGGACGGCGGTATTGAAGTGACGGCCAGCCACAATCCGATGGATTACAACGGCATGAAGCTGGTGCGCAAGGGCGCCCGTCCTATCAGCGGCGACACCGGCCTGCGCGACGTGCAGCGTCTGGCGGAAGCCAACGATTTCCCGCCGGTGAACGAGGCGAAGCGCGGCAGCTACAAAAAAATCAACCTGCAGAAAGAGTACATCGACCACCTGCTGGGCTACATCAACGTGGCAAACCTGAAGCCGCTGAAGCTGGTGATTAACTCCGGCAACGGCGCGGCTGGCCCGGTGGTCGATGCCCTTGAAGCGCGCTTTAAAGCACTGAACGTGCCGGTGACCTTCGTCAAAGTGCACAACACCCCGGACGGCAACTTCCCGAACGGTATTCCTAACCCGCTGCTGCCGGAGTGCCGCGACGACACCCGCAACGCGGTGATTGAACACGGCGCGGACATGGGTATCGCCTTTGACGGCGATTTTGACCGCTGCTTCCTGTTCGACGAGAAAGGGCAGTTCATCGAGGGCTACTACATTGTCGGCCTGCTGGCGGAAGCGTTCCTCGAGAAAAACCCTGGCGCGAAGATCATTCATGACCCGCGCCTCTCCTGGAACACCGTCGACGTGGTTTCTGCCGCAGGCGGCACGCCGGTGATGTCCAAAACCGGTCACGCCTTCATCAAAGAGCGCATGCGCGAAGAAGACGCCATCTACGGCGGCGAGATGAGCGCCCACCACTACTTCCGCGACTTTGCCTACTGCGACAGCGGGATGATCCCGTGGCTGCTGGTGACTGAACTGCTGTGCCTGAAGGGGAAAACCCTGGGCGAGCTGGTGCGCGACCGTATGGCGGCGTTCCCGGCGAGCGGAGAGATCAACAGCAAGCTGGCACAGCCTGCCGAGGCGATTGCCCGCGTGGAGCGGCACTTTGCCATCCACGCGCTGGAAATTGACCGTACCGACGGCATCAGCATGGCGTTCCCGCAGTGGCGCTTTAACCTGCGCTCGTCCAATACCGAGCCGGTGGTGCGCCTGAACGTGGAGTCCCGCGCTGACACCGCGCTCATGGAAGCCCGAACGAAGGACATTCTGGCGCTGTTGAATCAGTAATAACTGCCCCTCCCGGTGGGAGGGGGAACCGAATACAGGAACAACGATGACGAATCTAAAAAAACGCGAACGAGCGAGAACGAATGCATCGTTAATCTCTATGGTGCAGCGTTTTTCTGATATCACCATCATGGTCGGTGGATTGTGGGCGGTGTGTCGGATCAGCGGGCTGCCGTTCTTATATATGCATCTGCTGATGGCCCTGATTGCGCTGGTCGTGTTTCAAATGATCGGCGGTATGACCGATTTCTACCGCTCGTGGCGCGGCGTCAAAATGACCACTGAACTGATGCTGCTGCTGCAGAACTGGACCCTGAGCCTGATCTTCAGCGCAGGCCTGGTGGCATTTAGCCATGATTTTGATAATCGCCTCGTGACCTATCTGAGCTGGTATCTGTTGACCAGCGTCGGCATGGTGGTGTGCCGTTCCCTGATCCGCTTTGGCGCGGGTTGGCTGCGCAACCGGGGCTATAACCGTCGCTTCGTGGCGGTGGCAGGCGATCTGCCGGTTGGGAAAGTGCTGCTCGACAGCTTCCGCAAAGAGCCATGGTTAGGCTTTGAAGTGGTCGGGATTTATCACGACGCAAAGCCTGGCGGCGTGCCTGCCGACTGGGCGGGCAACTACGATCAGCTGATTGACGATGCCAAAGCCGGCAAAATTCACAACGTCTACATCGCCATGCAGATGAAAGACGAATCCCGCATTAAGCAGCTGATGCGCGAGCTGGCGGATACCACCTGTTCAGTGATCCTGATCCCGGACGTGTTTACCTTCAACATTCTTCACTCCCGTATTGAAGAGGTGAACGGGGTGCCGGTCGTACCGCTGTACGACACGCCGCTGTCCGGTATTAACCGCGTGCTGAAGCGTCTGGAAGATATCGTGCTCTCTTCGCTGATTTTGCTGCTCATCTCCCCGGTGCTGTGCTGCATTGCCCTCGCGGTGAAGCTGAGCTCGCCAGGACCGGTTATCTTCCGTCAGACCCGCTACGGCATGGACGGTAAGCCGATTATGGTGTGGAAATTCCGCTCCATGAAGGTGATGGAGAACGACAAGGTCGTGACCCAGGCCACGCAGAACGATCCGCGCGTCACCCGCGTGGGGAACTTCCTGCGCCGCACCTCGCTGGACGAGCTGCCGCAGTTTATCAACGTCTTTACCGGCGGGATGTCGATTGTTGGCCCGCGTCCGCACGCGGTGGCGCACAACGAGCAGTACCGCTCGCTGATTGAAGGCTACATGCTGCGACATAAGGTGAAGCCGGGCATCACCGGCTGGGCGCAAATCAACGGCTGGCGCGGCGAAACCGACACGCTGGAAAAAATGGAAAAACGCATCGAGTTCGATCTGGAGTACATCCGCGAGTGGAGCCTCTGGTTCGATATCAAGATTGTTTTTCTAACCATTTTCAAAGGTTTCGTGAACAAAGCGGCGTACTAAGATGAGCTTACGTGAAAAAACCATCAGCGGCGCCAAGTGGTCAGCGATGGCGACCATCGTCATCATTGGCCTCGGCCTGGTGCAGATGACGGTGCTGGCGCGCATTATCGATAATCACCAGTTCGGCCTGTTGACTGTCTCGCTGGTGATTATTGCGCTGGCCGATACGCTGTCTGACTTTGGTATCGCCAACTCGATTATCCAGCGCAAAGAGATCAGCCATCTTGAGCTGACCACGCTCTACTGGCTGAACGTGGGGCTGGGGATTTTCGTGTTTGTGCTGGTGTTCCTGCTGAGCGATACCATCGCCAGCGTGCTGCACAACCCGGATCTCGCCCCGCTGATGCGTACGCTGTCGTTTGCATTCGTGGTGATCCCCCACGGGCAACAGTTCCGCGCGCTGATGCAGAAAGAGCTGGAGTTCAATAAGATCGGCATGATCGAGACCAGCGCCGTGCTGGCGGGCTTTACCTTTACCGTCGTGAGCGCCCATTTCTGGCCGCTGGCGATGACCGCCATCCTCGGTTACCTGGTGAACTCTGCCGTGCGCACGCTGCTGTTCGGCTACTTTGGGCGTAAAATTTACCGCCCGGGACTGCATTTCTCTCTTGCGTCCGTCTCGTCCAACCTGCGCTTTGGCGCGTGGCTGACGGCGGACAGCATTATCAACTACGTGAACACCAACCTTTCGACGCTGGTGCTGGCACGTATTCTCGGCGCGAGCGTGGCGGGGGGCTACAACCTGGCCTACAACGTCGCGGTGGTGCCGCCGATGAAGCTGAACCCAATAATCACCCGCGTGCTGTTCCCGGCGTTTGCCAAGATTCAGGACGACACCGAAAAGCTGCGCATTAACTTTTACAAGCTGCTTTCGGTAGTGGGGATCATCAACTTCCCGGTGCTGCTGGGGCTGATGGTGGTGTCCAGCAACTTCGTACCGCTGGTGTTTGGTGAGAAATGGAACGGCATCATCCCGATCCTGCAGCTGCTGTGCGTGGTAGGGCTGTTGCGCTCCGTGGGGAACCCGATTGGGTCCCTGCTGATGGCAAAAGCGCGCGTGGACATCAGCTTTAAGTTCAACGTGTTCAAAACCTTCCTGTTTATTCCGGCAATTATCGTCGGCGGGCACATGGCGGGCGCTATTGGCGTCACGCTGGGCTTCCTGCTGGTGCAGATCGTCAATACCGTTCTGAGCTACTTCATCATGATTAAACCGGTGCTGGGCTCAAGCTACCGTCAGTACATCCTGAGCCTGTGGCTGCCGTTCTATCTCTCATTGCCGACCCTGGCGGTGAGCTACGGCCTGGGCATTATCCTCAGCGGGCATCTGCCGCTGGCCGCGCTGCTGGCGGTGCAGGTTGCCGCGGGGGCGCTGGCATTTGGCGTGATGATCGTGCTGTCGCGCAATGCGCTGGTCGTTGAGATGAAGCGCCAGTTTTGCCGTAACGAAAAAATGAAAACGCTGCTTCGCGCAGGCTAGTTATTTAAGAGGCCATTATGAAATTATTAATTCTTGGCAACCATACCTGCGGCAACCGTGGCGACAGCGCCATCCTGCGCGGTTTACTGGATGCAATTAACACCCTTAAGCCTGAGACCGAAGTGGACGTGATGAGCCGTTATCCTGTCAGCTCATCCTGGTTACTGAACCGCCCGGTAATGGGCGATCCGCTCTACAGCCAGATGAAACAGCATAACAACGCCGCGGGCGTGATGGGCCGCGTGAAAAAAGTGCTGCGTCGTCGCTACCAGCATCAGGTGCTGCTTTCCCGCGTGACCGATACCGGCAAGCTGCGCAACATCGCCATCGCGCAGGGCTTTACCGACTTTGTTCGTCTGCTGTCCGGCTATGACGCCATTATTCAGGTCGGCGGTTCGTTCTTCGTCGATCTCTACGGCGTGCCGCAGTTTGAGCATGCGCTTTGTACGTTCATGGCGAAAAAGCCGCTGTTTATGATTGGCCACAGCGTCGGGCCTTTCCAGGATCCGCAGTTTAACCAGCTGGCGAACTATGTGTTTGGTCATTGCGACGCGCTGATCCTGCGCGAGTCGGTCAGCCTTGACATGATGAAGCGCAGCGAGATTGACACGTCGAAAGTTGAGCACGGCGTGGATACCGCCTGGCTGGTGGATCACCAGGACGACAGCTTCCAGCCGAGCTACGCGGTGCAGTACTGGCTCGGCGTTACGGCGAAACAGAAAACCGTCGCGATCACCCTGCGCGAGCTGGCGCCATTCGATAAACGTTTAGGCACGACGCAGGCGGCGTATGAGCAAGCGTTCGCCGACGTGGTGAACCGCGTGCTGGACAGCGGTTATCAGGTGCTGGCGCTGTCCACCTGTACCGGCATCGACAGCTACAACAAAGATGACCGCATGGTGGCGTTGAACCTGCGCAACCTGGTGAACGATCCGTCCCGCTATCACGTGGTGATGGACGAGCTGAACGACCTGGAAATGGGCAAGCTGCTCTCCGCCTGCGACCTGACGGTGGGTACGCGCCTGCACTCGGCCATTATCTCCATGAACTTTGGCACGCCAGCCATCGCTATTAACTACGAGCACAAGTCCGCGGGCATTATGCAGCAGCTCGGTATGCCGGAAATGGCCGTTGATATTCGTCATCTGCTGGATGGGTCGCTGGGTGCGATGGTGGGCGACACGCTCGGCCAGTTGCCTGCGATCAATGAACGTCTGGCGGTGGCGGTGAAAGCCGAGCGCGAGAAGGGCATTGGGATGGTGAAATCGGTACTCGATCGCGTACGGGAGGGGAAATGAAGGTTGGTTTCTTCTTACTGAAATTTCCGCTGTCGTCTGAGACCTTTGTTCTGAATCAAATCACCGCGTTTATTGATATGGGATATGACGTGGAGATTATCGCCCTGCAAAAGGGCGATACCCAAAACACCCATGCGGCGTATACCCAGTATGGGCTGGAGGCAAAAACCCGCTGGCTGCAGGACGAGCCGTCCGGGAAGCTGAGCAAGCTGCGCCACCGCGCCAGCCAGACCTTACGTGGGATCCATCGCGCGTCGACGTGGCGGGCGTTGAATGTTTCCCGCTATGGGTCGGAATCACGCAATTTAATTCTCTCGGCCATCTGCGGGCAAACGGCGCAGCCGTATCGTGCTGACGTGTTTATCGCCCACTTTGGCCCGGCAGGCGTGACCGCCGCGAAGTTACGCGAACTGGGCGTGATTGACGGTAAAATTGCGACCATTTTCCACGGTATCGACATCTCCAGCCGCGAAGTGCTGAACCATTATACGCCGGAGTACCAGCAGCTTTTCCGCCGCGGCGACATGATGCTGCCCATCAGCGAACTGTGGGCCGGACGCCTGAAAAGCATGGGCTGCCCGGGAGAGAAAATTGCCGTGTCGCGCATGGGCGTGGATTTAACGCGCTTTACCCGCCGTCCGGTGAAGGTGCCGGGCAAGCCGCTGCAGATCATCTCCGTCGCGCGTCTGACCGAGAAGAAAGGCCTGCATGTGGCGATTGAAGCCTGCCGCCAGCTGAAAGCGCGCGGGGTGGATTTCCACTACCGCATTCTCGGGATTGGGCCGTGGGAGCGTCGTCTGCGCACGCTGATCGAACAGTATCAGCTGGAAGATGTCGTAGAGATGCCGGGCTTCAAGCCGAGCCACGAGGTCAAGGCGATGCTCGATGAGGCAGATGTGTTCCTGCTGCCTTCCGTAACGGGAGCCGATGGCGATATGGAGGGCATTCCGGTGGCGCTGATGGAGGCGATGGCCGTCGGGATACCGGTGGTCTCGACCATTCACAGCGGGATCCCGGAGCTGATTAAGTCTGACCATTCCGGCTGGCTGGTGCCGGAGAATAATGCCATGGCGCTCGCCGATCGCTTAGCTGCCTTCAGCGATATCGACCAGCAGGCGCTGGAGCCCGTGCTCCATAATGCCCGACAAAAAGTTGAAGCCGATTTTAACCAGCAGGTGATTAACCGTCAGTTAGTCAGCCTGCTGCAAACGTTGTAACGCCGAGGATGTATGCTGAAAAAGATTACCCGACGCACCTTTGTCTCGTCTCTGTCCGTTCTGGCAGCTACGCCGCTGCTGTCGTCCCGCATTGCGCGGGCGGCGAGCGGAAGAACGGTCTCTGTTAATCAGTACAATAACAACGACTGGATCGCGGCCTTTAAGCAGGCGTTTAATGACGGGGACACGGTCATTGTCCCTGCCGGGCTGACCTGTGAAAACATCAACACGGGTATTTTCATTCCCGACGGTAAAACGCTGCTGATCCGCGGGGCGTTAACCGGCAATGGCCGCGGCCGCTTTGTTCTGCAGGAAGGCAGCAAAGTGATAGGGGAAGGCGAGGGACGGACAGAGAATATCACTCTCGATGTACGTGGCTCCGACTGCGTCATCAAAGGGCTGGCCATGAGCGGTTTTGGTCCTGTGACGCAAATCTACATCGGCGGTAAGAAACCGAGCGTGATGCGCAATCTGGTGATTGATAACATCAGCGTGAGTCAGGCCAACTACGCCATCCTGCGCCAGGGTTTCCACAACCAGGTGGACGGCGCCCGCATCACCAACAGCAAATTTAGCCATCTGCAGGGCGATGCGATCGAATGGAACGTTGCCATCAACGATCGCAATATCCTGATCTCCGACCATGTCATCGACAACATCAACTGCACTAACGGCAAGATCAACTGGGGCATCGGCATTGGCCTTGCCGGGAGCACCTACGACAACGACTACCCGGAAAAGCAAACCGTTAAGAACTTCGTGGTGGCCAACATCACCGGCAGCAACTGTCGCCAGCTGGTGCACGTGGAAAACGGGAAACACTTTGTTATCCGCAATATTAAAGCCAAAAATATCACCCCAGACTTCAGTAAAAAGGCGGGAATAGACAACGCCACGGTGGCGATTTATGGCTGTGATAATTTCATTATTGATAATGTCGACATGGTCAACAGCGCGGGAATGTTAATCGGCTATGGGGTCATAAAAGGCGATTATTTGTCCATCCCGCAGAACTTCAAGCTCAATAATATTCATCTCGATAACCGCCAGCTCGCCTATAAATTGCGCGGAATACAGATTTCATCCGGTAATGCGACGTCGTTTGTGGCGATTACCAATGTGGAAATGCAGCGCGCAACGCTGGAACTGCACAACAAGCCGCAGCATCTTTTCTTACGTAATATCAATGTGATGCAGGAAGCCGCCGTGGGTCCTGCCCTGAAGATCAACTTCGATCTGCGCAAAGATGTACGAGGTAAATTTATGGCGAAAGACGAAACGCTGCTTTCGCTGGCGAACATCAAAGCTGTGAACGAGAAGGGGCAAAGCTCGGTGGATATTGACCGGGTCGACCAGCAGGTGGTGAATGTGGAAAGACTGAACTTTGCGCTGCCGCACAGATAATCGACAATAATCTGTTTTAAGACGATTCCTGGCACATAAGCGCGATCGAATCAGATTACAACTACAGAAATATGTGATGCTAAGGCGTAACATTGCTTCAGGATTACGGCAAATCATGCTGGCGAAAACAGGTTTAAGAGCTATAATTCGTCAACCATTTTAAGGTGGAAGAAATAATGATTAATTTGAAAGCAGTCATTCCGGTAGCAGGCCTGGGCATGCATATGCTGCCCGCCACAAAAGCCATTCCTAAAGAGATGCTGCCGATCGTCGATAAGCCAATGATTCAGTACATTGTCGACGAGATTGTTGCTGCAGGGATCAAAGAAATCGTCCTAGTTACGCACTCATCCAAGAATGCGGTTGAAAACCACTTCGACACCTCTTACGAACTCGAAGCGTTGCTTGAGCAGCGCGTTAAGCGTCAGCTGCTGGCGGAAGTGCAGTCTATTTGTCCGCCGGGCGTGACCATCATGAACGTGCGTCAGGCGGAGCCGCTGGGTCTGGGACACTCTATTCTTTGTGCCCGTCCGGTGGTGGGGGATAACCCGTTCATCGTTGTGCTGCCGGATATCATTATTGATAACGCGTCTGCCGATCCGCTGCGATACAACCTGGCGGCAATGGTGGCACGTTTCAACGAAACGGGCCGTAGCCAGGTGCTGGCGAAGCGCATGAAAGGCGATCTCTCCGAGTACTCCGTAATTCAGACCAAAGAAGCGCTGGAAACGGAAGGGCAGGTGAGCCGCATCGTTGAGTTCATCGAAAAACCGGATCAGCCGCAGACGCTGGATTCGGACCTGATGGCAGTGGGGCGTTATGTTCTGAATGCCGATATCTGGGCGGAACTGGAAAAAACCGAGCCAGGCGCCTGGGATCGTATCCAGCTCACCGATGCGATTGCCGAGCTGGCGAAGAAGCAGTCTGTTGACGCGATGCTCATGACCGGCGAGAGCTATGACTGCGGTAAGAAAATGGGCTATATGCAGGCGTTCGTAAACTATGGGCTGCGCAACCTGAAGGAAGGGGCGAAGTTCAGAAACAGGATTGAGAAATTGCTGGCGAACGACTGATATTTTAGTCTCGATCTGAACAAACGGCAGTCATTATTTTGGTGTGTTGATTTCTAACCAAAATGATGACTGCCGTTTTTTTGTTATAAACTAAATGATTACATAGAGTTATCTGCATTAACTCTGGACCGCTTTGTAACGATTTGTGCTTGTTTCTGAGGTCGTTTAGGACGACAATTGACGCCAGTTTTTGTCTGTATCCAGACAAGGAAAATCATTTAATCAAACATCGCTCAGTGCACTGGTAGCTGTTAAGCCAGGGGCGGTAGCGTGTCTGTATTCTGAATTGAATATTGAACGAACAGTCGTGACCTATACAGTTTCTCGCGTTTCAGTTGGCTGCGCGGGGAAAAACATCAGATTGGGTAAGTAGGGGATGGCAATGAAAGTATTGGTGACGGGCGGAACCGGGTTTCTTGGTACTGCTTTAGTCCAAACGTTGAAATCATCAGGACACGAGGTGATATTAACAACGCGCAAGCAGGAGAACCCTGAAAAGGGTATTTATAACCTGGGGGATATTTCCGCCGATACCAATTGGGTAAATCTTGTTCAGGGATGCGACACAGTCATTCATACTGCGGGAAGAGCACATATCCTTAATGATGATGCACAGGATGCTTTAGCGGAATTTCGTCGCGTTAATCACGATGCGACCATGAAGTTAGCCTCAGATGCGGCGACCTGTGGTGTTAAGCATTTTATTTTCGTCAGTTCAATCGGTGTCAACGGTAATGCCACCTCGGGAGTTCCTTTTTCTGAAGCGTCAAAGCCCCGGCCAACATCTGATTATGCCATTTCTAAGCTCGAAGCTGAGCAAAGCCTGCTTAAAAACTTCGACGGAAGCGACATGGCGATCACGATTGTCCGTCCTGCATTAATATGTGGCGAAAATGCTCCTGGTAACATACAGCGTCTTTTGAAACTGGTGTCGAAGAAACTGCCGTTGCCATTTAAAAACGTAAAAAACAAGCGGGCGTTGGTGTCACTAGATAATGTCGTTAGTTTTATCTGTGAATGTGTGATTAATAAAAAATCAAAAAATCAACTCTATCTCCTTGCAGATGCAGAACGCCCCTCGACTGCAGATATGATTAATACCTTTTCTGCAGGTATGAACATTGAAGCGAGACTTATCTATTTCCCAACGTTCATCCTGAAAATATTGCTTTCAGCGGTGGGTAAAGGCGGAATTTACGATCAGTTATTTGGCGATCTGGAAGTTGATGCCACCAAATCTCGGGAGCATTTAAATTGGACGCCCCCGATAACGCTTTATGAAACGATGAGAAAGACGGCGAAGTACTATATCGAAGGTAATAAAGAATGATGAATTTTGGGATTGCGCTATTCGCTTTTTTAGTCTCATGCGTACTGACCTGGGGATTGCGGGGTTATGCCATAAAACATAATGTTATTGACCGTCCAAACCAGCGAAGTTCGCATTCTGTGCCGACCCCACGGGGGGGAGGGGTAGCGATCGTTCTGACGCTACTGGTTGCTTTAGCAGTATTTTATATTAACCGCACGCTTACGTTGGAGAGCTTCCTGGGTTTATTTATTCCTGGTATCATTGTTGCCATCATTGGTTTCCTTGACGATCATGGTCATATTGCGGCTCGATGGCGTCTGCTAATGCATTTCATGGCCGCTGCAATTGGCATCTATTTCCTGGGATCATTCCCTGTTATTACGCTGTTGGGTTACGATCTTTCATTATCCTGGATTGGTATGATTCTTGGATGTGTTTATCTGGTCTGGATGCTGAACCTGTATAATTTCATGGATGGGATTAATGGCTTAGCCAGCGCTGAGGCAATCACGTTTGCCGCATGTAGTGCGATGTTAATTGTTGTAAACCAGTACACGGATGCGCCTGGAAGTATTTTTCCGCTAACGCTTGCTCTTATCGGGGCCGCGGCTGGATTCATTGTCTGGAACTTCCCGAAAGCAAAAATCTTCATGGGCGACGCCGGGAGTGGTTTCCTCGGAATATCCATTGGACTGATGATTCTCCATATTGCCAAAGCTAATACGCATTTCTTTATTGCGGAATTATGTTTGCTGGGCATATTTATCGTCGATGCCACGACAACTTTGATGAGAAGGCTTGTGGCGGGTAAAAAGGTTTATGAAGCACATGCCAGTCACGGCTACCAAATCCTTGCCAGGAAATATGGAAGTCACGTTCCGGTGACAATGATGGCGATCGTTGTCAACCTGCTGTGGCTCTTTCCTATCGCTTTCCTTATTGCCTCAGCCAAAATTGATGGTGTCGTTGGGTTGATTATCGCCTGGCTTCCGCTTTTGGCTGTTGCCCTCAAATGCGGTGCAGGCGTTAAGGATAAAGAGAGCAACGTCAATGCATGATTTAATGATTCTAGGTGCAGGTGGCCACGGACGGACCCTGTACGAATTGGCGAGACTGCTGGGATATCAGGATATTGTTTTCCTTGATGATAATGCATCACCCATCATCGAAACTAATAAACACATCATTGGGAAAATCTCCGAGCTAAAGTTACATGTCAACGATGCGAGTCACATAGCTATTGGCATAGGTAATAATAATGTTAGAGAACAACTCTATCAGCAGCTTATCAGCTTAGGCATTGACCCCGTAACGCTCATTCATCCCCTTGCTTTTGTCAGTCCATCGGCGACGATTGCTGATGGCTCTGTCGTATTGGCGGGAGCAGTGGTTGGTGCCAACGCGAAATTAGGTGTGGGTACGATTGTAAATAGTCATTCGACGGTCGATCATGATTCTATTCTAGGCGATTTTGCCCACTTAGGGGTTGGTGTTCATCTCGCTGGAAGCGCTATCATAGGTAGGTCAGCGTTTCTGCAGGCGGGTACAGTGGGTGGGTATAATACAAAGGTAGACGATTACTCAGTATGTTCTGCTGGTACTATTTTATAAACTGAATGCAAGTTTTAACGAGGCGACCAGTTTTAAGTATGCTAAATTATTTAATATCTTTATCCAGACCGATAAAACGTATTATTACACTCTCGATAGATGTTATACTTCTATTAAGTGCATTTTGGTTTGCATTTTGGGTACGCATTGATTCTATGACTCCAATATTTAGTACGGAGCATTGGTTATTTATATTTTCAATAATTATCGTCACCCTGGCGATATTTGTTAAGCTAGGGCTTTATCGCGCCGTCATTCGCTATATTACTGCAAAAATATTACTAGTAGTTACAGTAGGGATGGTTATATCATCCATTTTGCTTATTATCGCAGCGTTTTATACTAATCTCTATTTACCGAGAACGATTCCATTCATTTATTTCTCATTCGGTTTACTGCTTATTGCCGGATCGCGGCTTGGTATGAGAATGTTGGTGAATCGCGGTTTAAATCTAGGAACGCGGGTAGTGATTTACGGTGCTGGTGCATCGGGTCGTCAGCTACTGCCGGCATTGAGCCAGATGGATGAATACTATCCTGTTGCTTTTGTCGATGACAACCGTGCTCTGCAAGGCCAGGTTATTCACGGCGTCAGCGTCTTCGCGCCGGAAAAACTGCCATGGTTGGTTGAGAAATACGAAGCGAAGAAAATTTTGCTTGCCATGCCAAGCGCCAGCCGAGCCAGAAAGAACGAAGTCATTAAAACGCTGGAAGGCTTACCATGCGAGGTGCTCTCCATTCCCGGAATGGTCGACCTGGTAGAAGGCAAGGCTCGAATTGATTCATTACGCAAAGTGGTTATCACAGATCTGCTGGGTCGCGATCCTGTTTCACCCATTCCGGAATTAATATCCCGTAATATCAACGGCAAAACGGTTATGGTTACTGGAGCTGGGGGATCTATTGGGTCTGAACTATGCCGACAGATAATTAAAAATAAGCCGAGCCAGCTTATTCTCTTCGAATTGTCTGAGTTCTCACTGTATTCGATCGATTCAGAACTTCGTAGTCTCAGTCTTAGTCAGGATTTTAAGGTTAAAATTTACCCAATCCTTGGTAATGTACAGGATAAAGAACATCTCGAAAGATTAATAAAAGCATTCAACGTTAATACAATTTATCACGCTGCCGCGTACAAGCATGTCCCACTGGTTGAATTCAACGTTCTTGATGGCGTACGGAATAACATTTTCGGTACGCTGAGCTGCGCTCAGGCCGCAGCGAGCAGCGGCGTAGAAAGCTTTGTTTTAATATCGACCGATAAAGCAGTTCGCCCTACAAATACGATGGGGGCAACTAAACGCATGGCCGAACTCGTGCTGCAGGCGCTGGCGAAAGAAACCGATAAAACCTGCTTCAGTATGGTTCGCTTTGGCAACGTGTTAGGTTCGTCAGGCTCTGTCGTACCGTTGTTTGAAAAACAGATAGCAGCAGGCGGTCCTGTGACGCTGACACATGAGAACATCACGCGCTACTTTATGACTATCCCTGAAGCGGCGCAATTGGTGATTCAGGCAGGCGCAATGGGAACGGGCGGTGATGTTTTTGTTCTGGACATGGGAGAACCCGTCAAGATAATCGATCTTGCACAGCGCATGATTACGTTGCAAGGCCTCACTGTTCGTGATGATAAAAACCCCTATGGTGATATTGCTATAAAAACGACGGGTCTGCGTCCAGGTGAGAAACTGTATGAAGAGTTGCTTATCGGCGACAACGTATCTGCGACACAGCACCCGCGCATCAGGACTGCTAACGAAGTGATGTTGCCGTGGAGTGAGATGAACATGATTCTTCACGATCTCGACAAAGCCTGCTGCGAGTTCGACTATGAAAGCGTGCGCGAGATACTCTTGCAGGCTCCTGCCGCATTCAATCCAACTGATGGTATTTGCGATTTACTTTGGAATAAAAAAGTGAGTTAAATGAGCGTATCGTCGTCTTTTTCCTCACTGTTTACTGGTCGTGAGAAAACAGGGGATTAGGACCTTCATCTTTTGTTTCAGAATACTTTTAGAGCGAAATAAACGTGAAAATACTGGTCACAGGTGGGGCTGGCTTTATTGGGTCTGCAGTTGTGCGACATATTATAAATCATACGCAGGACAGCGTTATAAATGTCGATAAACTGACCTACGCCGGTAACCTTGAAACGGTTGCCAGCGTAGCTCAGAGCAATCGTTATTATTTTGAACATGCTGATATTTGCGATAACGCTGCAATAGAACGTATTATGTCTTATCACCAACCTGATGCTGTGATGCATCTGGCGGCTGAGAGTCATGTCGATCGTTCAATAAATGGTCCTGCAGCCTTTATCGAGACTAATATTATCGGTACTTATGTGCTATTAGAAGCCAGCCGCAAATACTGGTCCGAGCTGAACGCAGAGAAAAAAAAGGCATTTCGTTTCCATCATATTTCTACAGATGAAGTGTATGGTGATCTTCCACACCCGGATGAAGTAGAAAAGAACACAGAACTACCGCTGTTTACTGAAAAAACCGCATATGCTCCGAGCAGTCCGTATTCTGCTTCAAAAGCTTCCAGTGATCATCTGGTCCGCGCATGGCTGCGAACCTACGACTTACCTACCATCGTAACCAACTGTTCAAACAACTACGGCCCATATCATTTCCCGGAAAAATTAATCCCGTTGGTAATTCTCAATGCACTGGAAGGTAAACCGCTTCCGGTGTATGGCAAAGGAGATCAAATTCGTGACTGGCTGTATGTTGAGGATCACGCCCGCGCTTTATATACAGTTGTGACGCAAGGTAAAATCGGTGAGACCTATAATATAGGTGGCCATAATGAACAGAGAAACCTTGATGTTGTGCATACCATTTGTGATCTGTTAGATGAAATTGTCCCAAAAAAAGTTTCTTATCGAAGACAAATAACATTCATAAAAGACCGACCTGGTCATGACCGTCGTTATGCAATTGATGCTAAAAAGATTAGCAAGGAACTGGGATGGAAACCACTGGAGACTTTCGAAAGTGGGATTCGTAAAACGGTTGAGTGGTTTCTCGCCAATAAACAGTGGCTAGAAAATGTTAAAAACAAAAATTACCACTCCTGGATAAAGCAGAATTACGGGGGTGACAAGTAATGAAGGGGATTATTTTAGCTGGAGGCTCAGGCACACGATTATATCCAATAACGATGGGCGTATCGAAACAATTACTGCCTGTTTATGATAAACCAATGATCTATTATCCGCTTTCAGTATTAATGTTGGCTGGAGTAAATGATATTTTAATTATTACTACACCAGAAGATCAGCCAGGATTTATACGTCTGCTCGGTGATGGTAATCAGTTTGGCATAAATATAAAATATGCAATCCAACCCAGCCCTGATGGTTTAGCTCAGGCATTTATCATTGGTGACAAATTTATTGGAAATGATACTGTTTGTTTGGTCCTTGGGGATAATATTTTCTTTGGTCAAGGCTTTACACCAAAACTAAAAACTGCCGCAAGCAGAAATAAGGGCGCTACAGTATTTGGTTATCAGGTTATGAATCCTGAGAGTTTTGGTGTCGTCGAATTTGATAAAAATTTTGCGGCGTTGAGTATTGAAGAAAAACCTGAAATACCTAGATCAAATTGGGCAGTAACAGGTCTCTATTTCTATGATAATAAAGTTATTGATATAGCTAAAAATATAGAGCCTTCATCGCGAGGTGAGCTTGAAATTACAACTGTGAATCAAGTTTATCTAGAAAATAAAATGTTGACTGTTGAATTGTTAGGTCGAGGGTTTGCTTGGCTTGATACAGGGACTCATGACAGTTTGATCGAGGCTGGAAGCTTTGTTGAGACGGTTCAAAAGCGTCAGGGTATGATGATTGCGTGCCTGGAGGAAATCGCCTGGAGAAATGGCTGGTTAAGCGATGAGGATCTAAATGTAAGAGCGAAGGTTTTAGGCAAAACTAACTATGGTGCATATTTGCTAAAATTGATTAATAGATAAAAATTTATCTATTTGATATTGTCTGGCATATTTAGCATTTATGTACCTTACATAATATAAGAAACAGATAGGTTGGATGATGAAGAGAATTTTATTTGTAACCGCACGCTATCCCTGGCCAATTATTACTGGAGATGCTCTACGTGCCTATAATCAAATAAAAGAGCTTTCGAAAGACAATTTAGTTGATGTTTTTTCTGTTGAAAGAGCAAACAGTTCAAGTGGTGGTGTCAATAGCTTTATAAATTTAAGTGATTCTGGTGGTTTATCTAAGCTTGATAAAATAAAAAATATAATTATAAATCGCGGCAAAACTGCGTTGCAATGTGCGATGTATAATGATAGGAAGTCTTGGGGAAAATTAAGGGATCTTTTGATTGCAAATGATTATGATATTATAATTTTTCAATTAGTTAGATTAGAATATCTTATATTCAAAACTATTTCTTTAAGGCAAGAACATTGTATCAAAGCATTAATTTATTGTGATTTTGTTGATGCTCTTTCATTAAATATGCAAAATAGAGCAGCAACAGAAAATTTTTTTATGAAGAAAATATGTGATTTCGAAAGTAAAAAACTATCTGTTGTTGAGAACAAAATATACGAAGCAATCGATGCAGGGTTTATAATCTCAGAAAGAGATGCTAATTATATAGGTAAAAACGATTTTAAAATTATACCCAATGGTGTGAGCATTCCTGTAATACACAGAAATTTTAAAAGTAGCGACGGTATAATAAATTTAGCCTTTTGGGGCAATATGAGCTATTATCCCAATGTTAAAGCTGCAATCTTTATAGCTAACTTATTTAATGATCTACCTAAAGGGAAATATAAACTCCATATTGTCGGTGCTCAACCATGTAAACAAGTTATGGCTTTGAATAAACCAAATGAAATTATCATTCATGGGTATGTTGATGATTTAAAAAATTTACTGGCGAATATGGATATAGCTGTATTCCCTATTTTCGACGGTTCCGGGCTTCAGAATAAAGTATTAGAAGCATTTGCATTGGGCCTTCCAGTAATAACTACAAATATAGTTCTTGATTCAATGCCAAAACTCAGTGAATATGCAATGGTTGCTAATAGCAAATCTGAATTTATCCGTGCCATTGAACTTTTTGAGCCTACAGAAGAGGGGATTAATAAAAATTCTCTCTGTGCGATAGAAGTATTGAAGAAAGATTATAACTGGAATCTTATAAACTGTGTGACAGGAATGAAATGAAAAAAGTATTGTTGTTCAATTTTTATAAGGGAATATTGTATAGAGGTATTCCAATCTATTCATCAAACTTAATTACAGCATTAGAAAAGAAAGAATGCATAGTTAATGAGTGGAGTTGTCCAAAATTCGCACATAAATTACCTCGGGCAATTATAGACTTACTCTTTGTTTTTTGTGAGCAATTTATTGTTCCAATTATAACTATTTTGGGGCGATATGATAAAGTCATATATCCTTATAACTCATGTTCTCTAATATCGTCTTTTTCGAAAAAGTCTCTATTAATAATTCATGATTTTATCCCAAATAAAAGAATTAAGACAAGACTGAGTATTTCTGCGTTATATATTGTACTGACTCAACGATTTCATGCTTTTTTGAGGAGAGATGTTGCTTTTGTCTCAGCAACAACAAAAAGAATTGGAATGAATGTTAAATGGTTAAAAGGTTGTAACGTTTATCTTTTCCCAAATTCCTTTTATCAACTAGAAGCTAAATTAATACAAAATAGCGCACAAAAATGCAATGAAAAATCCTCGAATGAAGAATCCTATGTAGTGCTAATTTCAGGAAATGGTTCTAATAAAGAATTTGACCATGCAATGCATTTATGGAAAACATGCAAATATGCTACTTCACACAAGCTTAAGATTATAGGATTAGGTTCTTACAGAGAATGGGCATTAAATATAACTAGGAAGTTAGAGATTGAAAATGTCCATGTTCTGCCAATTCTAACAGATGACGAATTATTATCGCAGTTACAGAACGCTTCAATGGTTTGGGCTCATTCGACACATGAAGGATTCGGAAGACCAGTTATTGAAGGCAGAATATGTGGGAAAAGTGTTTTAGCATCAAATATTTCTGCATTTAGAGAACATAGAGACGAAAGTGTTTATTTGTATGATGATGATTCTTTTTGTGAGAAATATCATTTGGCATATGTGAAAAGTGATACCACAGGCTATAAGATTAAGTATCATGTTATTTTAGAGGAAGAGATTGGAAAATGGCTACTAGCAAATTGATACCTATTATAATGGCTGGCGGCACAGGTAGTCGTTTATGGCCACTATCCCGTGAACTTTACCCAAAACAGTTCATACCGGTAAATGGGGATTACACGATGTTGCAATCAACCATCAAACGCCTGGATGGGCTTGACTGTAGTAATCCTATTGTTATTTGTAATGAAAAACACCGTTTTATCGTCGCAGAACAATTACTACAATTAAATAAATTAACTAAAAATATTATTCTTGAACCTGTAGGGCGAAATACAGCACCTGCAGTCGCACTTGCTGCGCTAGCAGCGAAAAAAAATAATACTGAAAGTAATCCATTATTACTGGTGCTTGCGGCCGATCATATTTTCGAGAAAGAAGAAGTTTTCCGAGAGGCAATCAGACAAGCAATTCCTTGCGCAAAACAAGGCAAACTTGTAACTTTTGGGATTGTTCCAGATAGAGCCGAGACTGGATATGGTTATATTATGCGAGGCGACAGTATTAGCCAGAAAGGGTGTAATGAAGCCTATAAGGTCTCAAAGTTTGTAGAAAAACCCGATCTTGATACAGCTAAATCCTATGTGGACAGCGGGGAATATTATTGGAATAGCGGTATGTTTCTTTTCCAGGTTGATAGCTATCTGGCAGAATTGAAAAAGTTCAGGCCAGATATTCTTGAGGCATGCGAAAACGCAATGAACGCTATCAATCCCGACCTTGATTTTACCCGTGTTGATGAGAAGTCATTCTTAGCTTGTCCGGATGAGTCGATTGACTATGCTGTGATGGAGAAAACGGGAGACGCCGTTGTGGTTCCAATGGATGCCGGGTGGAGCGACGTTGGTTCATGGTCATCATTGTGGGATATTAGCCCACATGATATCGATGGGAATGTCCATCGTGGTGATGTAGTGAGTTTTCGAACTAAAAATAGTTACATACATTCAGAATCCAGTCTTGTTGCCACTGTGGGCGTGAAAGACCTTATCATTGTACAGACTAAGGATGCAGTACTGATTGCTGATAGACATGCGGTTCAAGATGTTAAAAAGATAGTTGAGAAAATAAAGGCTGAGGGGCGTTTAGAACACCATAAACACCGCGAAGTTTTTCGTCCCTGGGGTAAATATGACTCAATTGATACTGGAGAACGCTATCAGGTTAAGCGTATTAGCGTAAAACCAGGTGAGGGGCTATCAGAACAAATGCATCATCACCGTTCTGAGCACTGGGTTATTGTATCTGGGACAGCGAAAGTAACAATAAACGGTGAAGAAAAGCTTCTGACTGAAAATGAATCCGTTTATATCCCACTTGGGATTGTACACTCTCTTGAAAACCCCGGAAAAATCATGCTTGAGCTGATCGAAGTGCGTTCTGGTTCCTATTTGGAAGAAGATGACATTATTCGTCTTTCAGATCGCTATGGACGAGTTTAGGAATTTTCACAGCAAATAAGTTTTATGAAAGTTTATGGTAATAATTTACCAACGATAGATGAGGAAAAAATGGGTAAATTGACTTGTTTCAAGGCATATGACATACGTGGCCGATTAGGTGATGAACTTAATAATAATATTGCAAAGCGAATCGGTCGAGCCTACGGTGAATATTTGAAACCTAACACGGTCGTATTAGGAGGCGATGTCCGCCTTACAAGTGAATCTCTAAAAATGTCCCTGGCCGAAGGGTTGCAGGACGCTGGAGTTGACGTCCTTGATATTGGAATGACAGGGACCGAAGAAATCTATTTCTCTACATTCCATCTCGGTGTTGACGGTGGAATTGAAGTAACAGCAAGTCATAATCCCATGGATTACAATGGAATGAAGTTAGTCCGCGAAGGAGCCCGACCTATCAGTGGTGATACAGGGCTGCGAGAGATACAACGTCTAGCTGAAGATAATCATTTTTCGCCAGTAGATCCCACGAAGCGCGGAAGTTATAAAAAAATAGATACCAAAAAAGAATATATTGATCATATCCTCAGCTATATCAAGCCTGAAAATATTAAGCCATTGAAACTTGTTATTAACTCAGGCAACGGAGCTGCAGGCCCGGTTATTGATGAGATCGAAAAACGTTTCAAGGAAATGCAAATTCCAGTTGAATTTGTGAAAATTCACAATAAGCCTGATGGGAATTTCCCGAATGGTATTCCAAACCCTCTTCTTCAGGAATGCCGTGCCGATACAAGCGAAGCCGTTATTCATCACAAGGCAGATATGGGAATTGCATTCGATGGTGATTTTGACAGATGTTTCCTGTTCGATAATGAAGGTAATTTTATTGAGGGTTATTACATTGTCGGGTTGCTTGCAGAATCTTTCCTCGAAAAGCAACCTGGCGCGCGCATCATACATGATCCCCGCCTTTCATGGAATACTATAGATGTGGTTCTGCAAGCAAAGGGTACTCCGGTTATGTCCAAAACCGGACATGCTTTTATAAAAGAACGCATGCGTTTGGAAGATGCAGTTTATGGTGGTGAAATGAGTGCCCATCATTATTTTCGTGACTTTGCTTACTGTGATAGTGGAATGATTCCTTGGCTACTTGTAGCCGAGTTGGTGTGTATTAAAAATAAAACATTGGCAGAACTTGTCCATGATCGAATCAAATCTTTCCCGGCCAGTGGAGAGATTAACAGTATCGTGCAAGATCAAGAAAAAGTGATTTCTGAAATACTTCAGTGTTATAAAAGTGATGCCTTGAAAATAGACTATACTGATGGAATCAGTATAGAATTTTCTGACTGGCGTTTTAATCTCCGAAGCTCAAACACAGAGCCTGTTATCCGCTTGAATGTGGAGTCACGAGGTAATACTGCTTTAATGGAGCTCAAAACAGAAGAGCTACTGAATAAAATTCGAGCATAGCTTGTGTTCTTTATGACGGGCACATGTAGTTGTGCCCTCCCTTGATATAATAGTTATATATTATCATTTATAATATCTGATGCTTTAATAATCGTGCATGTTGGGAAGTATACAATTTCTATGAATGAGAATAGTTTAATAAACAATCACTTTAAAATAAGTGTGCGCTCAGCGTTTATATATTTCCTGCTTACTTTTTCTTTAATGTTGATTTTTTTGACAGTATCTGCAAGTGCCACATTTTATGAAACTGTAGAGGACATTTTTGCGACTTTTTGCGCTATTATTTTATTTGGTGAAATGCTCTATTTCTATATGCATAGAGTGAAGTATATCTCTTTGCAATTGTTGTTTGCTTTTGTATTCTCTTTGATTATAGGTATTCCTTCTTTTTATCTGTATTTTTTTAAACAAGCTTCCAATGGTTTTGAATTGACTTGTATATGGGGTATGTTAATAAATATAATACTCTATCTCACACCTATTAAAAGTGTTCACAGGCAACAAACAAAAGCCATAAATGGTTTATTTAAAACGATATTTCTCATTGTAGGTGCCTGTCAGTTAATTAAAGTTGTTTTTTATTTAAAGTTTATATTATCTTCAGGCTTAGGTCATTTAGCCATTTATACAGAAAGTGAAGAATTACTTGCAAGCACGCCTTTTCTTATACGTGCTATCAGTGGTTTTTCATATATAATGGCTTTAGCGGTCTTTTATTATAAGTCATCGAAGAAATATAAGGTGTTTGCATTTATTTTGCTTGCATCAGATCTTGTAATCGGAATAAGAAATAAATTCTTTTTTGCTTTTATCTGTATTATAATTCTCTCATTGTATTCAAACAGGAGAAAAATAACAGCGATATTCGCCAGAATATCCAAAATCCAATATTTATTAATTGGGTTTGTCGGGTTTTCAGTAATTTCATACATCCGTGAAGGATATGAAGTCAATTTTATTAGTTATCTAGGGATTGTACTTGACTCTCTGTCGTCTACGCTCGCAGGTTTACAAAATGTATACTCTTTGCCCGATGAAAAAGGTTGGGCATTACTCAATCCGATTACAATAATATCTCAAGTGCTTCCTCTTAGTGGTTTTGGCTTCATAAGTGATGCTCAAATTTATCATGAATATTCAACAATAGTGTTTGGGAATATTACTAACGGAATAGCTTTGTCATCTTCTGGGCTTCTTGAAGCAAGTATTATTAGTTTACATTTCAGTTTGTTTGTTTATCTTGCCTATCTATTGATTATGATTTCGATAATCCAAAAAGGTTTGAATAGTAATTATGTTATTTTTAACTTTTTTGCTCTGGTTATGATGACTGGTTTCTTCTACTCTGTACGTGGAGAATTAGTTTTGCCATTTGCTTATGTTTTAAAATCATTACCAATAATATTAATTGCAAACCTGTTGATTCAACTAAAAAGTAGAAATTGAAAATGTTAAAAGATATTCTTAGTGATGGTATCTTTGCGCTCTTTAATAAGATAAGTTATTTTGGGGCAAAAACACTCGCTATTGTGTTGATCACTAGAGAGCTTGGTGTTGATACAGGAGGCTCATTTATATTTTTAATAGGTACGCTCGAGATATTAAGAGTTGTATCTGATTTTGGTGTGGATATTTTTGTAATCAAGAAATACTCGGATGTAGAAAATCCTATTAAATTATTAAAAAAGGTATTCTTTCAAAAAGTATCCATCGGAATATTTGTCTCAATATTGTTTTTTGTAATCTCTTATGCATTTGGATACGATAGGGATATATATATTCCTATCTCTTTGTCATTGTTTTTTGCGCTTCTCTTTAACCTATCTAATAGCTACTTCCAATCACAAAATTTAAATAAGGCTTTATCTCCTTCTATAGCGTTAGCACTGGTTCTAACTTTTTTAAGTTACGGTGTTCAATTTATTTTAAAAATCCCTTTTACTGCATGGGATTATTTGCTTGCAGAAGGTTTTTTTGTATCGGCAGTTACAATTCATCTATTTAGAAAAGTGGGTTGGAAAAGCATCCGAGCTGAAGGGAAAATTACCCTGAAAGATGTATTTGTCTTGTATCGGCATACTGTGAGTATAGGCCTTAACGCCATGGTGGTGATTATTTACAGTAGATTGGATAATATATATATAAAAAATATAGTCCCTGAAGGTTTAGCTGCGTATGGACAGATTTTTCGTCTCGTAGATCCATTAGTAATGGTTTCATCATTGTTTTCTACTGTGGCTTATGCGAAGTTTAGTCGCATGGATTTAAGAAGTTACGGAAATATCACTAAAGTATATCCCTTTATCTACATGATAGTTGGATATATAACGTTAAGTACAGTATGTTACTATGCGGTTCTATCTTTCTTTGGTCGGTACATAATACTTGATAATGAAAATAACAACATAATGATACTCGGGTTTCTATTAATTGCCGGAATCAAATGTATGAATGGTGCATTAACATCAATCATCCAATCTCAGGGATTGTATCGTTTTGGTCTATATATCGCATTAATCTGTATGTTTATAGCTATTCCACTAATGTATATACTGGTTCATCAGTATGGTACAATTGGTGCAATTTTTACAATAGCTTCGGTGGAACTTACAAGTATGATTTTATTAGCTGTAAGTATTGGGTTGTTAACAAAGAAAAAAATCTGACTTCTTATTTTCGAGATTTTAATTGCAATGATATGTCTTTATTTTGCTTTGTAATGACATAATGACATGTTTCCTTTAATTGGTGCCTGGTTGAATATAATTGCATGACTTACAATTTATTTGATATCTTTGTTGGTTTTGATGTGTAGGGTGTTAACCAATTAAAGTGAGTGCTATAATGAGCCGAAATGCAATCAATTGTTAGGAACTCTATTGTGCTGGAATATGTCATTGATTATTTGTAATTTATTTTCAACTAAACCCCAAAGATCAGAACATCTATTTCTTAATATGCATTTTGTGTCATTATTGTAAAAATGATATTGCAAACGCTTTCTCTTCTCAGAAATATAAGATAGAATTTAAAGATTGTGCTTGCTCAATAATAATGTTACCTGACAGGAGTATGTAATGTCCAAGCAACAGATCGGCGTCGTCGGTATGGCAGTGATGGGGCGCAACCTGGCGCTCAACATCGAAAGCCGTGGTTATACCGTCTCCGTTTTCAACCGCTCCCGTGATAAGACCGAAGAAGTGATTGCCGAGAACCCAGGCAAGAAACTGGTTCCTTTCTATACGGTTAAAGAGTTTGTTGAGTCTCTGGAAACGCCTCGTCGTATCCTGTTAATGGTGAAAGCAGGCGCAGGTACCGATGCAGCTATCGACTCCCTGAAGCCTTACCTCGAAAAAGGTGACATCATCATTGATGGCGGTAATACCTTCTTCCAGGACACCATTCGTCGTAACCGTGAACTGTCCGCTGAAGGTTTCAACTTCATCGGTACCGGTGTATCCGGTGGCGAAGAGGGCGCGCTGAAAGGCCCATCCATCATGCCTGGCGGCCAGAAAGAAGCATACGAACTGGTTGCGCCTATTCTGACCAAAATCGCTGCTGTTGCAGAAGATGGTGAGCCGTGCGTGACTTATATCGGTCCGGACGGTGCGGGTCACTATGTGAAAATGGTGCACAACGGTATTGAATACGGCGATATGCAGCTGATTGCTGAAGCCTACTCCTTGCTGAAAGGTGGCCTGAACCTTTCTAACGAAGAGCTTGCTGAAACCTTCACTGAATGGAATAAAGGCGAGCTGAACAGCTACCTGATCGACATCACCAAAGATATCTTCACGAAGAAAGATGAAGAGGGTAAATACCTGGTTGATGTGATTCTGGATGAAGCAGCAAACAAAGGTACCGGTAAATGGACCAGCCAGAGCTCTCTGGATCTGGGCGAACCGCTGTCTCTGATCACCGAATCTGTCTTTGCGCGTTACATCTCTTCACTGAAAGAGCAGCGCGTCGCGGCATCTAAAGTACTGTCTGGCCCACAGGCTAAACCAGCAGGTGATAAAGCCGAGTTCATTGAAAAAGTGCGTCGTGCACTGTACCTGGGTAAAATCGTTTCTTACGCGCAGGGCTTCTCTCAGCTGCGTGCGGCGTCAGACGAGAACAACTGGGATCTGAACTACGGTGAAATCGCGAAGATCTTCCGCGCGGGCTGTATCATTCGTGCGCAGTTCCTGCAGAAAATCACCGATGCCTATGCTGAAAACGCCGGAATCGCTAACCTGCTACTGGCACCGTACTTCAAGAAGATTGCGGACGAATATCAGCAGGCGCTGCGTGACGTGGTTGCCTACGCTGTCCAGAACGGTATCCCGGTTCCGACCTTCTCTGCGGCAGTAGCCTACTACGACAGTTACCGTGCGGCAGTTCTTCCTGCAAACCTGATTCAGGCCCAGCGTGACTACTTCGGTGCGCATACCTACAAGCGTACCGATAAAGAAGGCGTATTCCATACCGAATGGATGGAATAAGTTAACGCACTCGCTGTCATTAAAACCCGGAGCCTGTCTCCGGGTTTTTTTATGCAAAAACTGCCGCCTGTTACTCGAAGTAGTCTGAATCTCATCACTCCTCGCAGTGATTACTCCTGGTTTGCCTTGACAGCTCAGTTTGCCAGGAGGTACAAAGCCCAACAGTTATGTTTATCGCGATGGCCTGGGGGCCATCAGTACAGTTAACTTACAGAAGTCATTAGCGAATGAAAATTACAATCTCCGGAACAGGATACGTCGGTCTCTCTAACGGCATTCTGATTGCTCAGAATCATGAAGTGGTTGCGCTGGATATCGTGCAGGCCAAAGTTGACATGCTCAATCAGAAGAAATCGCCGATTGTCGATAAAGAAATCCAGGACTATCTCAGCAATAAACCGCTGAATTTCCGCGCCACGACTGATAAAGAAGATGCATACCGCGATGCGGATTACGTCATCATTGCGACGCCTACTGACTACGATCCTAAAACCAACTATTTCAACACCTCAACGGTAGAAGCGGTAATCAAAGACGTTATCGCGATCAACCCTAATGCGGTGATGGTGATTAAATCGACCATCCCTGTCGGTTTTACCAAATCCATTAAAGAAAAATTCGGTATTGATAATATCTTCTTCTCGCCGGAATTCCTGCGTGAGGGTAGAGCGCTTTACGATAACCTGCATCCTTCGCGTATCGTTATTGGCGAACGTTCTGAGCGCGCTGAACGTTTTGCTGCGTTGCTACAGGAAGGGGCCCTGAAGAAAGATATTCAGGTGCTGTTTACCGACTCCACTGAAGCTGAGGCGATCAAGCTCTTCGCGAATACCTATCTGGCGATGCGAGTGGCTTATTTTAATGAGCTCGACAGCTACGCAGAAAGCCTTGGACTGAATACTCGCCAGATTATTGAAGGGGTGTGCCTCGACCCGCGCATTGGCAATCACTACAACAACCCGTCATTTGGCTACGGTGGCTATTGCCTGCCAAAAGATACGAAGCAACTACTGGCAAACTATCAGGCGGTGCCGAATAACCTCATCTCGGCGATTGTTGATGCCAACCGTACGCGTAAAGACTTCATCTCCGATTCTATCCTTGCACGTCAGCCGAAAGTGGTCGGTGTGTACCGTCTGATCATGAAGAGTGGTTCCGATAACTTCCGTGCCTCTTCCATTCAGGGGATCATGAAGCGTATCAAGGCGAAAGGTGTTGAGGTTATTATCTATGAACCTGCCATGCCGGACGATCAGTTCTTCAATTCACGCGTGATCCGCGATCTGGATGCCTTCAAAAAGGAAGCGGATGTTATTATCTCGAACCGAATGGCCGAAGAACTGGCTGACGTCGCTGACAAAGTCTATACCCGCGATCTCTTCGGTAGTGATTAAGTCTTTTCGTGATAAAAAAACCCGGCTGATTTGCCGGGTTTTTTATTTTCAGACGTTGTAAAACTCTCGGTACCAGTCAACGAAGTTCTTTACTCCGTCTTTGACTGAGGTTTGCGGTTTAAAACCTATCACGTCATACAGTGCTTTAGTGTCGGCGCTGGTTTCCAGCACGTCTCCTGGCTGGAGAGGCAGCATGTTTTTCTCTGCTTGTTTACCCAGCGCGTCTTCAAGCGCGGTAATGTAATCCATCAGCTCGACTGGTGAACTGTTACCGATGTTGTAAACACGATAAGGCGCTGAACTGGTTGCCGGTGAGCCAGTCTCAACGGTCCAGTTTGGATCTGACTGAGGAATTATATCCTGCAGACGAATAATGGCTTCAGCGATATCATCAATATACGTAAAGTCGCGCTTCATCTTACCGTAGTTATAGACATCAATGCTTTTGCCTTCAATCATCGCCTTGGTAAACTTAAACAGCGCCATGTCCGGGCGTCCCCACGGACCGTATACGGTAAAGAAGCGCAGCCCAGTTGTCGGCAGGTTGTAGAGATGCGAATAGGTGTGCGACATCAGCTCATTGGCTTTTTTGGTCGCGGCATAAAGCGAAACCGGGTGATCCACGGAATCGTCAGTGGAGAAGGGCATCTTGCGGTTGAGGCCATATACGGAGCTGGATGAGGCATACAGCAGATGCTGAACGTTGTTATGGCGGCAGCCTTCCAGCACGTTGAGGTGGCCGATAAGGTTGGCGTCCGCGTACGCATGGGGGTTTTCCAGGGAGTAACGAACACCCGCTTGAGCGGCCAGATGAATCACACGATCAAACTTCTCAGCAGCGAAAAGCGCAGCCATGCCTTCACGGTCTGCTAACTCCAGCTTGTGAAAGGTGAAACGCTCTGATTTCAACAGTTCCAGGCGCGCCAGCTTAAGGCTTACATCGTAGTAGTCATTGAGGTTATCGATACCAACAACCAGATGCCCGGCCTCAAGGAGGCGTTTACTAACATTTGCACCGATAAAACCGGCTGCGCCCGTGACTAAAAATTTCATAGCTTCCCTCATAACCCTATTCTTACAGATGCCATAATGCATCGCATGGGGTCTATGATAGCGCGAAGGATGTAAGTTACATAACCCATCTTTCCGATATTACTCATCGGATTCTTATAGAAAAATCGACAGTATTCGATAAACTATGCAAACTTAATTATGGTACCCCTCTTTATGTGTTAGGGATTGTATGACGCAAATTAACAATAGTCAGGTTTCTTCAGGTAATGAACCTGAGCAAATTGATTTACTCGATCTGGTGTTACAGCTGTGGCGTGGGAAGTGGACAATAGCAATCTTTGTGGTTGTATTTATTGCCCTGGCGGTTGGATATCTTTCAGTTGCAAAGGAAAAATGGACCTCAAACGCGATTATTGCGCAACCTGATGCCGCGCAGATTGCAACCTATTCCAACGCATTGAACATTCTCTACGGCAGCGCTGCGCCGTCAATGCTTGATATTCAAACTCGCGCGATTGGCCGTTTTAACTCTTCATTCTCGGCATTATCTCAGGCGCTTGAAAATCAGGAGGAACCTGAGAAACTAACTATAGCGCCGGCTGTGACTGGACAGCCCCTCCCGCTCAGTATTTCCTATACCAGTACATCAGCAGAAGCTGCTCAGAAACAATTGGCACAGTTCATCCAGGAAGTAGATGAGCAAACGGCGAAAGAGCTTGCCGTAGACCTTAAAGACAATATCAAAGAGCAGATCAAAACCCTGAATGATTCCCTGCAAAACCAGGAGAAGGTCGCGCAGGAACAAAAAGATCTGCGTATCAAACAGATTGCTGAGGCACTGAAAAACGCTGAGGCAGCGAAAATTACTTCGCCACAGCTCCAGCAAACCCAGGATGTCACACAGGAAACATTATTCCTGCTTGGCAGCGAAGGGCTTAAATCGATGATTGACAACGAAGCATCGCGCCCACTGGTTTTCCCCACCGCCTATTATCAGACCAGGCGAAATCTCTTGGACATCCAGAATCTGAACGTAAACCCGGACACAATCCACGTCTATCGTTACGTTATGAAGCCGGATCTTCCTGTCCGCCGTGACAGCCCGAAAAAAGCCGTGATTCTGGTTCTCGCCGTGCTACTTGGCGGAATGATTGGTTCAGGTGTGGTACTTGGCCGTAACGCCTTACGAAACTACAAACCAAAAGCCTGATTTGCAGATTAAAAAAAACCGGGGATATACCCCGGTTTTTTTATTTGTGACGTTTGCGAAGGTTTTCTATCACCGCCGTCAAATCCAGCTCCTGATCCTGCAGCAGCACCAGCAGGTGATACATCAAGTCAGACGCTTCGTTCGTCAGCTCCTCGCGGTCATGCACGGTCGCGGCCAGTGCCGTCTCAACGCCTTCTTCACCCACCTTCTGCGCAATACGCTTGGTTCCGCTGGCGTACAGCTTCGCGGTATAAGAACTCTCCGGATCTGCCGATTTACGCTCCGCCAGCAGCTGCTCCAGTTGGTACAGGAACAGCCACTGGTGACTCGCCTCACCGAAGCAGCTGCTGGTGCCCTTATGGCAGGTCGGACCGATGGGGTTTGCCAGCACCAGCAGGGTGTCGTTATCGCAGTCCGGCGTAATGCTGACCACGTTCAGGAAATGGCCCGAGGTTTCGCCTTTGGTCCACAGGCGCTGTTTCGTGCGCGAGAAAAAGGTCACTTTGCCACTGTCGATCGTTTTCGCCAGCGCGTCCTGGTTCATATAGCCCAGCATCAGCACTTCGCCTGAGACGGCATGCTGGACAACTACCGGCAGTAATCCGTCCGTTTTTTTCCAGTCCAGCTGCGCCTGTTGTTGCTCTGTTAACATACCCTGATCTCCACGCCCTGGTCGGCCAGGTACGTTTTTAACTCACCAATATTAATAATCTGTTTGTGGAACACGGAAGCGGCCAGCGCGCCGTCCACGTTCGCATCGCGGAAGGCTTCGAGGAAATGTTCCATGGTGCCCGCGCCGCCGGAGGCAATCAGCGGAACGTGGCAGACCGCACGAACTTTTTTCAGCTGCTCGAGATCATACCCGTTACGCACGCCGTCCTGGTTCATCATGTTGAGGACAATCTCGCCCGCGCCACGCTTCTGCACTTCCTGCACCCAGTCGAGCGTTTCCCACTGCGTCACGCGCGTGCGGCTTTCATCCCCCGTGTACTGGTTGACGTGATACTTGCCCGTTGCGGCGTCATACCAGGTGTCGATCCCAACCACAATACACTGCACGCCAAAACGATCGGCGAGGCGGGTAATGAGCTCCGGGTCGGCCAGGGCAGGGGAGTTGATGGAAATCTTGTCGGCACCAAACGAGAGAATTTTGGCGGCGTCGTCGGCGGATTTAATCCCGCCCGCCACGCAGAACGGAATATCGATCACTTCCGCTACGCGCGCGACCCAGCTTTTGTCGACTACGCGGCCATCGCTGGACGCGGTAATATCGTAGAACACCAGTTCGTCTGCGCCTTCATCGGCATAGCGTTTTGCCAGCGGGACGATGTCGCCAATGATCTCGTGGTTGCGGAACTGCACGCCTTTCACGACCTGGCCGTCACGTACGTCCAGGCAAGGGATTATCCGTTTTGCCAGCATTGAATCGCCTCCGTCACCGTAAATTTACCTTCCAGCAGGGCCCGGCCCACAATCACGCCCTGTACGCCCGTTCCGCGCAGCGCGGCAATATCGTTTAAATCACCAATTCCGCCCGAAGACTGGAACGCTACCTGCGGATAACGCGCGCAGATCTCTTCATACAGCGAGACGTTGGAGCCCGCCAGCGTGCCGTCACGGGAGATGTCCGTGCACAGCACGTGCTTAAGGCCAACGGGCAGATACATCTCGACCAGCGCCTCCAGCGTCACGCCGGAGTTTTCCTGCCAGCCGCTGACCGCCACCTGCTTATTACCCTGTTCGTCAATGCGCACGTCCAGCGCCAGCACCAGCGCGTCGGCGCCAAAGCGGCGGAACCAGCCCTTCACCGTCTCAGGATCTTTGACGGCGGTTGAACCGACCACCACGCGCGCCACGCCCGCATCCAGCAGCGCGGCAACGTCATCTTCCGTACGCACGCCGCCGCCAACCTGTACCGGCACATCAACACCGGCAACCAGATTTTTAAGCAAAGGGATCTGGCGTTTTGCCGGGTCTTTCGCGCCCGTTAAATCCACCAGATGCAGCACCTGTGCACCCTGAGCGGCATACTCCTGCAGGCGCGGCAGCGGATCGTTTCCGTAGTCGCGCTGTTGACCGTAATCGCCCTGATGAAGACGGACAACCGTGCCGTCAATTAAATCTAACGCGGGAATAATCATCACATCTCCAGGAAGTTTTTCAGCAGCTGCGCGCCCGCGGCGCCCGAGCGCTCCGGGTGAAACTGTACGCCGAAGAAATTGTCTTTCTGCACGGCTGCGGTAAACGCCTCGCCGTAAGTGCACTGGGCGATGGTATTGACGTTCACCGGCATGGCGTAACTGTGCACGAAGTAAAAGTACGCACCGTCTTCAATGCCGCGAAACAGCCGGTCGCCCGCTTTGGCGTACACACGGTTCCAGCCCATATGCGGCAGAGGCAGACCGTGGTCGGTCATTTTCGGCACGTCTTCGTCGATAATGCCCAGCAGGTCAACGCCGTTGCTCTCTTCGCTGCGGCGGCCCAGGATCTGCATACCCAGGCAAATGCCCAGCACCGGTTGGGTACAGGCTTTGATCAGATCGACCAGCTCGCGCTCGCGAATCTGATCCATCGCCGCCTGCGCAGTGCCTACGCCCGGCAGAAATAACTTGTCGGCACGCAGCACCACGTCCGGGTCACGGCTAACCACCGGTTCGTAGCCGTGGCGGGTGATGGCCGACTTTACGGAGTTCAGGTTGGCGCATCCGGTATCCAGAATCACCACGTTCATTACAGCACTCCTTTTGATGAGGGCAGGGCGTCGCCTTCCACGCGAATTGCCTGGCGCAGCGTGCGGCCGAAGGCCTTGAAGAGACTCTCCACGCGGTGGTGGTCGTTCTTGCCTTTGGTCTTCAGGTGCAGCGTCAGGCCCATGGTGTAGGACAATGAACGGAAGAAGTGCTCCACCATTTCGGTGCTCAGATCGCCCACGCGCTGGTAATTGAAGTCTGCTTTGTATTCCAGATGCGGACGACCGGAGATATCCATCGCGCAGCGCGCCAGACACTCGTCCATCGGCAGGACAAAGCCAAAACGGTTGATGCCGCGTTTATCACCGAGCGCCAGCTTCAGGGCTTCACCCAGCGCCAGGCCGGTATCTTCCACGGTGTGGTGATCGTCAATATAGAGGTCGCCTTTTACCGCGATCTCCATGCGGAAACCGCCGTGGGTGGCAATCTGGTCCAGCATGTGGTCGAAGAAACCCACGCCGGTGTGGATCTTGCTGCCGCCTTCGCGGTCCAGCCAGACCTTCACATCAATTTGCGTCTCTTTGGTGTTGCGTTCAACGTGCGAGTAGCGGTCACGTTTTGTCAGCTGCTCGCCAATCATCGCCCAGTTAAGGTTGATGCGGTCATAGCGCAGCCCCGCGATGCCCATGTTCTCCGCCAGCGTAATATCGGTGATGCGATCGCCGATAACATAGCTGTTGGCCTTATCCAGCACATCCTCTGCCAGATAGCGCTCGACCAGCTTCACCTTTGGCTTCCGGCAGTCACACTCGTCGGCTGGCATGTGCGGGCAAATCAGCACTTCATCAAACACCACGCCCTGCGAGGTCAGCACCTGCATCATTAAATTATGCGGGCCGTCAAAGTCTGCCTGCGGGAAGCTGTCGGTACCCAGACCGTCCTGGTTGGTGATCATCACCAGCTTGTACCCGGCTTTTTGCAGCTTAAGCAGCACCGGGATCACGTCAGGTTCAAACGCCAGCTTGTCGAATCGGTCGACCTGAAAATCAGCTGGGGGCTCCGAAATAAGGGTGCCGTCACGATCGATGAAAAGGATCTTCTGGGTCATACTTTCTCCGCTTTCAGGGCGTCAATCACGCGCAGGCTCTCTGCACGGGTGCCGACGGTAATGCGCAGGCATCCGCTCAGAGAGGGTTGTTTATTCTGGTCTCGTAAGATAATGCCCTGATCCCATAAAGATTTAAATACGGCGCTGGAAGCGGTAAAGCGCACCAGGATGTAGTTGGTTTCTGAGTCGAATACCTGTTCCACGCACGGGATATCCTTCAGGGCGGTCACCAGGTACTGACGTTCCTCCAGGATTTGCGCCACGCGCTCGCGCATCGCGTTAATCCCCTGAGGCGTCAGCGCCTGTGCCGCAATATCGGCAACCGGCGTCGAGAGGGGGTACGGGGCGATCACCTTCAGCAGCAGGTCGATGACCTCTTTATTTGCCAGCGTGAATCCGCAGCGCAGACCCGCGAGAGCAAAGGCTTTTGACAGCGTACGCAGTACCACCAGGTGCGGGTACTCTTCCAGCCAGCCTGCCAGCGTCGCCTGCGGGCAGAACTCGATGTAGGCTTCGTCCGCGACCACCAGGGCTTTACCGCGCGTCATCTCCAGCAGGGTACGGATATCCTGCGGGTTAATAATCTGCCCGGTCGGGTTGTTTGGGCTACAGACAAACACCACTTTTACGCCGTCGAGATTGTCGGCAATCCCCTGCAGATCCAGCTGCCAGTTCTCCAGTGAGAGCACGTTGCGGCACGCCACCCCGAAGGTTTCCGCGCTGACGCTGTACATGCCGTAGGTCGGCTGGCAGTACATTACCGCGTCTTTGCCCGGCTCGCAGAAGGCGCGGATCAGCAGTTCAATGCCCTCATCCGCGCCGCGACTGACCAGCACCTGCTCTGGCTTCACGCCAGCGTACTGCGCGTAGTTCTCAATAACCGCCTTCGGCTGACACTCCGGATAGCGGTTCAGCGTCTGCTGCGACAGCTCAAACTGCACCGCCGTAGGATATTCGTTGGCGTTCAGCCAGACATCCCCTTTACCGCCCAGACGACGCGCAGACTGGTAAGGCGTCAGGCGACGGACATTTTCGCGGGCTAATTCTTCAATGTTCATGCTTGCTCCTTCAGGGCTGCAACGCGCAGCGTAACGGCGTTTTTGTGAGCGGTCAGGCGCTCGGCGGCGGCCAGGGTTTCAATGGTGGACGCCAGCGAGGCAAACCCTTCGCGGGAGAGCTCCTGCACGGTCATGCGTTTCTGGAAATCCGCCAGCCCCAGGCTGGAACAGGTTGAGGTATAGCCATACGTTGGCAGCACGTGGTTGGTGCCGGAGGCGTAATCGCCCGCGGATTCCGGTGACCAGTCGCCGAGGAACACCGAGCCCGCGCTGGTAATGCTGTCGACCAGATCGCGCGCATTGCGGGTCTGAATAATCAGGTGCTCCGGACCGTACTGGTTAGAAATGGCAATGCACTGCGCCAGATCGCGCGCCACAATCAGACGGCTGGCCGCTAACGCCTGGCGTGCCGTGTCGGCGCGGGGCAGGTCGGCAAGCTGACGCTCCACGGCTTCGCCCACGCGTTTCGCCATATCGGCATCCGGCGTCAGCAGGATAACCTGCGAGTCCGGGCCGTGTTCCGCCTGGGAAAGCAGGTCAGACGCGACGAAATCCGGCGTGGCGCCGCTGTCGGCAATCACCAGCACTTCAGACGGGCCGGCAGGCATATCGATGGCCGCGCCGTCCAGACGCTGGCTGACCTGACGCTTAGCCTCGGTCACATACGCATTGCCAGGGCCAAAGATTTTGTCGACCTTGGGAATGGATTCCGTGCCGAACGCCAGGGCGGATATCGCCTGCGCGCCGCCCACTTTATAGACCGCCTGCACGCCGCACAGCTTCGCCGCGTACAGGATCTCGTCGGCAATCGGTGGCGGCGAGCACAGCACCACTTTCTGACACCCGGCAATGCGTGCGGGAGTCGCCAGCATTAGCACGGTGGAGAAAAGCGGGGCAGAGCCGCCGGGAATATAGAGGCCGACGGACGCAACCGGGCGCGTCACCTGCTGGCAACGCACGCCGGGCAGGGTTTCGACATCCACGGTCTGCAGCTTTTGCGCGGTGTGGAAGGTATCAATGTTTTTCACCGCGACGGCCATCGCCTGCTTGATGTCATCCCCCAGGCGATTGCTGGCATCAATGATTTCCTGCTCGGTAACCTGCAATGCGCCGACGTCCGTCTTATCAAACTTCGCGCTGTATTCGCGCAACGCGTCATCGCCGCGGGCTTTGACGTTATCCAGGATCTCCGCCACGGTACGTGAGATGCTCTCGGAAGCGGAAATCGCCGGGCGCATCAGCAGCTCACGCTGCTGTGCGTCGCTACAGGTATTCCAGTCGATGATTGTGTTAAAGCTCATGGCCATTACTCCATCATCTTCTCAATCGGCAGCACCAGGATGGAGCTTGCGCCCAGCGCCTTCAGTTTTTCCATGGTTTCCCAGAACAGGGTTTCGCTGCTCACCATGTGCATCGCCACGCGCTGCTGATCGCCTGCCAGCGGCAGGATGGTTGGGCGCTCGGCGCCCGGCAGCAGGGCAATCACTTCATCCAGACGCTCGGTTGGGGCGTGCATCATGATGTATTTGGATTCACGCGCCTGAATCACGCCCTGAATACGGGTCAGCAGCTTGTCGATCAGCTGCTGCTTAGCGTCGGCCATCTCGCCGTCACGCTGGATCAGGCACGCTTTGGAGCGGTAGATCACCTCCACTTCGCGCAGACCGTTCGCTTCCAGCGTCGCGCCGGTAGAGACCAGGTCACAGATGGCGTCCGCCAGACCCGCACGCGGCGCCACTTCAACAGAACCGTTCAGCAGACAGGATTTAAACTGCACGCCTTTCTGATCCAGATAGCGCTTTAACAGGTGAGGGTAGGAGGTGGCGATACGTTTGCCGTTCAGCGCGGCCGGGCCGTCCCAGGCTTCATCAACCGGCGTCGCCAGCGACAGGCGGCAGCCGCCGAAGTCCAGACGACGCAGGGTGAAGTAACGCGGGTCTTCGCCCTGCGCGCGGCGGGTCAGCAGCTCTTCTTCCAGCACGTTTTCGCCGATGATGCCGAGGTCAACGACGCCATCCATGACCAGGCCGGGAATATCGTCATCACGCACGCGCAGAATGTCGATGGGCATGTTTTCAGCCAGAGCAATCAGGCGCTGGGTGTGCAGGTTGATTTTAATCCCGCAGCGGGCCAGCAGTTCGCGTGAATCGTCACTTAAACGGCCTGATTTTTGAATAGCTATGCGTAAACGTGAGTTATCTAACATTCTTTATTCCTCGTTAACCTGTTTTAACCTGTCTGAATTCGGTCCAAAAAAAAGCCCCCGGAAGAAGATCTTCCGGGGGCTTTTTCATGCGTTCATGCACCACTGGAAGATCCAAACGTCTTCCAGCACACATCGCCTGAAAGACTAGTCAGGATGATGGTGATGATGGTGGTGTTTAAATTGAACGCGTGTCATATAAATTCTCGATGAATGCTTATTCATTTGATGTCTTTTAACCTAAACCAGTTGTGCGACATATTGCAAGGGCTTTTTTTGATCATTAATTCATTTCATATTGATGCTATGAATTGTGTGTTCTGCCGGGCTGGCGTAGCCTTATGAAAGACGAGTGAGAGTCAGGAGAATTCGCATGAAAAAGGTCGCGATTGTCGGTTTAGGATGGCTGGGAATGCCGCTGGCGATGTCATTAGCCGCGAAAGGCTGGCAGGTGACCGGGAGCAAGACCACCCGAGATGGGGTCGAAGCGGCGCGCATGTGCGGTATTGAGGGCGTTGAACTGCGTCTGGAGCCGGAACTGGTGTGTGATGCGGACGATCTGGACACGCTGATGAACGTCGATGCGCTGGTGATTACGCTACCCGCGCGGCGCAGCGGCCCGGGTGAATCATTTTATCTGCAGGCGATGCAGGAGATAGTTGACAGCGCGCTGGCGCATCACGTACCGCGCATTATTTTTACCAGTTCGACGTCGGTCTATGGTGAGGTTGAGGGCGTAGTGAAAGAGAGTTCCGAGCGCCGTCCCGTTACCGCGAGCGGTCAGGTCCTGAAAGAGCTGGAAGACTGGCTGCACAATCTTCCCGGCACGCAGGTCGATATCGTTCGTCTGGCGGGGCTGGTGGGCCCTGGCCGCCATCCGGGACGCTTCTTTGCCGGAAAGACTGCGCCGGACGGCCAACATGGCGTGAATCTTGTCCATCTTGAGGATGTTATTGGCGCAATTGAGCTACTCTTACAGGCTCCGAAAGGCGGACACATCTATAATATATGTGCACCGACTCATCCGGCGCGCAGCACCTTTTACCCGCTGATGGCACGTCAGCTGGGCCTGGCTCCGCCGGTCTTTGGTGAGGCAAAAGATGGCAGTAAAGGCAAAATTGTTGATGGCAATCGCATTTGTCATGAGCTGGGGTTTGAGTATCAGTATCCCGATCCGCTGGTGATGCCCATGGAATAAGTTCCGCAGCGGAGACGATCGCACACCAGAAGGGGGCGACATGAAACCGCTGCTGGATGTTCTTATTATTCTGGATGCACTGGAAAAAGAGGGGAGCTTTGCCGCTGCGTCGGCAAAGCTCTACAAAACCCCTTCGGCCCTGAGCTATACCGTCCAAAAACTGGAAAGCGACCTCAATATCCAGATCCTCGATCGCTCCGGGCACCGCGCACGCTTTACCCGCACCGGACAGATGCTGCTGGAAAAAGGCCGCGAAGTCCTCCATACCGTTCGTGAACTCGAAAAACAGGCCGTCAAACTGCATCAGGGATGGGAAAACGAGCTGGTGATTGGGGTGGATGACACCTTTCCGTTCTCTCTCCTGACGCCGCTGATTGAAATGTTTTACCAACATCACAGCGTCACCCGGCTTATTTTCATCAACGGCGTGCTGGGCGGTTCCTGGGATGCCTTAACCCAGGGCAGGGCGGACATTTTTGTCGGTGCATTGCATGAGCCTCCCCAACTCAGTGAATTTGGTTTTGCCCGCCTTGGCGTGCTGGAGCAGGTATTTGCCGTGGCGCCTCATCATCCGCTGGCTCAGGAGCCCGAGCCGCTTAACCGCCGCGTGATTAAAGGCTACCGCGCGATTGTAGTGGGTGACAGCTCTCGCCCGGAATGTGCGGTCTCCTCGCAGCTGCTTGATGAGCAGGAAGCGATTACCGTTTTCGACTTTAAAACCAAGCTTGAGCTGCAAATTAGCGGTCTGGGCTGCGGCTATTTACCCCGCTATCTGGCGCAGCGCTTTATTGACAGCGGTGCGCTTGTTGAAAAACAGGTACTTGCTCAAAACAGCCATGAATCGGTGTGGGTGGGCTGGAATGAACAGACCGCCGGGCTGGCGAGTGCCTGGTGGCGGGACGAAATTTTAGCAAATAGTGCTATCGCTGCTGTATATGCTCAGGGCAGCGTCGAGAAATCAGCCAGTTAGCAAAAAGAAAATGACCCGGTGCGTTGCAAAGTATTGCCTTTTGTATCCGATGTGGGGCAAAATGCCGCCGCTGCAACCAAATGAATAATCGACGATATAAAAGGCGTCGGTTATTTTTTTTTGCATGTACGAAACGAAACTAAAAACCAAGAGGCCGGGCTTCGTACCGGATAGATATTTACTAAAATCCGACAGTTGTTGTCGCTGAGGAAGAAAGAAATGGGGCAATTTTTCGCTTACGTGGCGGTTATCACCGTAAAGGAGAATAACTATGTCGCATAACGCAACTCCAAACACCTCTCGCGTGGAATTACGTAAAACGCTTACGTTGATTCCGGTTGTTATGATGGGCCTGGCCTATATGCAACCGATGACGCTGTTTGATACATTCGGTATCGTATCAGGCCTCACAGACGGTCATGTGCCAACGGCATATGGCTTCGCGCTGATTGCGATCCTCTTTACCGCGCTGAGCTACGGTAAACTGGTGCGTCGCTATCCGTCTGCGGGTTCCGCCTACACCTATGCCCAGAAATCCATCAGCCCGACGGTTGGCTTTATGGTGGGCTGGTCTTCGCTGCTCGACTATCTGTTCGCGCCGATGATCAACATTCTGCTGGCAAAAATCTATTTTGAAGCGCTGGTGCCGTCGATTCCCTCGTGGATGTTCGTCGTGGCGCTGGTGGCCTTTATGACGGCCTTTAACCTGCGCAGCATCAAGTCTGTCGCCAACTTTAACTCCGTTATCGTTGTGCTTCAGGTTGTCCTGATTGCGGTTATTCTTGGCATGGTGATTTACGGCGTATTCCACGGCGAAGGCGCGGGCACCCTGGCGAGCAGCAAGCCGTTCTGGTCTGGTGATGCGCATGTTATCCCGATGATTACCGGGGCAACCATTCTGTGCTTCTCCTTTACCGGTTTTGACGGGATCAGCAACCTGTCTGAAGAAACCAAAGATGCAGAGCGCGTAATTCCTCGTGCCATCTTCCTGACGGCGCTGATTGGCGGTCTGATCTTTATTTTCTCGACCTATTTCCTGCAGCTGTACTTCCCGGATATCTCTCGCTTCAAGGATCCGGATGCGTCTCAGCCGGAAATTATGCTGTACGTGGCGGGTAAAGCGTTCCAGGTCGGCGCGCTGATCTTCTCCACCATCACCGTGCTGGCGTCCGGTATGGCCGCGCATGCAGGCGTTGCGCGTCTGATGTACGTAATGGGCCGCGATGGCGTATTCCCGAAAAGCTTCTTCGGCTACGTGCATCCAACCTGGCGTACCCCGGCGATGAACATTATCCTGGTCGGTGCGATCGCGCTTCTGGCGATTAACTTTGACCTGGTGATGGCAACGGCGCTGATTAACTTCGGTGCGCTGGTGGCGTTCACCTTTGTTAACCTGTCGGTTATCTCTCAGTTCTGGATCCGTGAAAAGCGTAACAAGACGCTGAAAGATCACTTCCAGTATCTGTTCCTGCCGATGTGCGGTGCCCTGACCGTGGGCGCGCTGTGGGTTAACCTGGAAGAGAGCTCAATGGTGCTTGGCCTGATTTGGGCGGGTATCGGTCTGGTTTACCTGGCCTGCGTCACGAAGAGCTTCCGTAACCCGGTTCCGCAGTACGAAGACGTCGCGTAAGACTGTGTCGGGTGGCGGCTATGCCTTACCCGACCTCCATAACCCGTAGGCCGGCGTAAGCGCCGCGGCACCGGGCAAAAAAAAGCCGGAGACATCGCCTCCGGCTTTTTTATACCCATCGATCAAACTATCTCTTGTGCGTACTGGAACAGGGATTTCAGCAGCGCCTGTTTCTCAGCATTCCCTTCATACTGGCCGTAAAGCATCTCCAGCTCCTGTGCATAGCTGTGCAGGTACTCTGGCGTAAACACGTTGCGACGATGCTGCAGCCAGCGTTCCTGCTCGGCTTCATCCAGCGTGCCGGGGTAATTACGCGCGCGGTAATTAAACATCAGCTTTTCGATGCGCTTATCGGCGAAGGTGATATCCAGCGCCGGTAAGTTGCGCGGCTCTGTTTGCAGAACGATATTCATGGCCGCGCGATCGGCATCGCTGAAGAAACCGTTATAGAGTTGGGCGTCCACGTTTTCAGACGGCACGAACGGCTCGGCTTCGGCAAAAATGGCCACGACTTTCTCGCGCACCTGCGGATTTTCACGCAGCACTTTGAGATTATCGAGGCAGTGCTGGCGGTTAATGCCCAGCCTGTCAGCATCTTCCGGGCGTAGCGTATTCGCCTGCGCCAGGACCGGACATTTATTGATATGCACCAGTTTGACCGGCACCGCCGGCAGATCGCCGAGCTCGTTTTTCGGGGTATAAAGCCGTTCGCGTAGGGTATCGCTGTCGAGTTCGAGCAGCGGTGAAATATCGCCCGCCAGGTCCACCATGATGACCGCATTACGGTTATCCGGGTGCCACGCCAGCGGCGCAACCCAGCTGGTATTGCCGCGCCAGGCGCCAAACATGCCGGAGATATGCACCAGGGGCTTCATCTGCGGTACGTCGATAAGGGTCATGAGCTTCTGCTTGCTTCGGTGGCTCAGCAGATATTCAAACAGCCGGGGCTGTGCGGTTTTCACCAGCTTCGCCATGGCAATGGTGGCATAGACGTCCGCCATCGCGTCGTGGGCATTGCTGTGCTCGATACCGTTGGCGCGCGTCAGGTGTTCCAGCCGGAAGCTGGTCAGCCCTTCCTCATTTTCCGGCCAGTGAATGCCCTCAGGACGCAGGGCGTAGCAGGCGCGCATGATGTCGAGTAAATCCCAGCGTGAATTGCGGTTCTGCCAGCTCCAGGCATAGGGATCGTAGAAGTTGCGATAGAAGATGTTGCGCGTCACTTCGTCATCGAAGCGGATGTTGTTGTAACCGACCACGCAGGTATTGGGAACGGTAAACAGGTCGTGGATGCGGCGGGCGAATTCTGCCTCGTTAACGCCTTTTTCCCGCGCTTCCTGAGGGGTGATCCCGGTGACCATCACCGCGCCGGGCTGAGGCAGGTAATCATCCGCGGGCTTGCAGTAAAAGACCTCAGGCTCGCCGATGATGTTGAATTCGTCGTCGGTACGGATGGCGGCAAACTGCGCCGGTCGGTCCAGCGCCGGATGCGTGCCAAAGGTTTCGTAGTCATGAAATAAAAAAGTCGGGCGAGCGGCAGAGTCAGACACCAGTAATACCATCCTGTTAAAAAATGACGTCACTATGGTAAACGATCGTGCGGGTCAGACCGAATAAAAAGCACCGCCGCGTCGCAAATTTGCGCGCCAGCTTCAGAGAAAAATCTGCGTTCTGTCACATTTTTTTGCAATTAAGCCAGGTAACGACATCAGAACTCCCGTAAAAAGGTCATCGATTTTTAATGACCTGAGGATATACCGTTGAAACGCCGTCTGTTTATTGCTGTTTCTTTACTCGCTTCGAGTGTCTCATCTGCTTTTGCGGCCGAACCACTGGATTTTTCGCCGCAGCCTCCGGCCATTCAGGCTGGCTCCTGGGTGCTGATGGATTACACGACTGGTCAGATTTTAACGGCGGGCAACGAACATCAACAACGTAATCCGGCGAGCCTGACCAAGCTGATGACGGGTTATGTGGTGGATCGGGCCATTGATAGCCACCGCATTACCCCGGATGACATCGTCACCGTAGGGCGCGATGCGTGGGCAAAAGGGAACCCGGTGTTTGACGGTTCGTCGCTGATGTTCCTGAAGGAGGGCGATCGCGTCACCGTGCGCGATCTGAGCCGCGGCCTGATTGTCGATTCCGGCAACGACGCCTGCGTGGCGCTGGCCGATCACGTGGCGGGCGGGCAGCCGCAGTTCGTGAAGATGATGAACGACTATGTGCAGAAGCTGAACCTGCGTGATACCCACTTCGAAACCGTCCACGGGCTGGACGCGCCGGGCCAGCATAGCTCGGCGTATGACCTGGCCGTTCTCTCCCGGGCCATTATCCACGGTGAGCCCGAGTTTTATCATATGTACAGCGAAAAGAGCCTGACCTGGAACGGGATCACCCAGCAGAACCGTAACGGCCTGCTGTGGGATAAGACCATGAACGTAGACGGGCTGAAAACGGGGCATACCTCGGGGGCCGGCTTTAACCTGATTGCGTCTGCTGTTGACGGTCAGCGTCGTTTGATTGCCGTTGTAATGGGAGCGGACAGCCCGAAAGGGCGTGAGGACCAGGCCCGAAAACTGCTGCACTGGGGGCAGCAGAATTTCGATACGGTGCAGATCCTGCATAACGGAAAAAAAGTGGGAACGGAGCGCATCTGGTACGGCGACAAGGAGCAGGTAAAACTGGGCACCGACCAGGACTTCTGGCTGGCCTTGCCGAAAGCGGAGGTGCCCAACATCAAAGCCAAATACGTGCTGGATAAAAAAGAGCTGGAAGCGCCGATTGCCGCGCATCAGCGTGTCGGGGAGATCCAGCTTTACGATCGCGACAAGGTGGTAGCCCACTGGCCGCTGGTCACGCTGGAAGCCGTTGATAAAGGCGGCCTGTTCTCTCGTCTGAGCGATTATCTGCATCACACGCTTTAACCGCCGATGAGCAGACTGGCAGGGTTGCGAGTCTGCTCACATAATAAACACTCCTCGTTTGCTGATAATGATAATCCAGTTTTATAGTGTATAAATATACAGTGATAAGCGGAGGCAGCATGGACTACAGCATTACGCAGCAACAGAAACGTAAGATTGCCGGTTTTCATTTGGTCGGTCCGTGGGAACACACGGTAAAACAGGGCTTTGAACAGCTGGTCATGTGGGTCGACGGGCGTCACATTGAGCCGCTGGAGTGGGTGGCGGTCTACTACGATAACCCCGATGAGGTCCCGGCCGAAAAACTGCGCTGCGATACGGCCGTTACCGTACCGGACGATTTTGTGATCCCGGAAAACAGCGAAGGCGTCATGATGACGGAAATCGCGGGAGGGGATTATGCCGTGGCGACGGCGCGTGTGGAAAACTATGACTTTGCCACGCCGTGGTATCAGTTCTTCAATTCCCTGCTGCAGGACAATAAGTATCAAATGGCGCTCAAACCCTGCTTCGAGCGCTACCTGAATGACGGCAACGCGGACGGCTACTGGGATATTGAAATGTATATCGCGGTTGAGCACAAACCGGTTTAGGCCTGCTGAATAAAGGGTTTTTCAGCCGGGACCGTTCCGCCCGGCTGAAAACACAGTACAATTGTGATTTGCCGTGTAGCTGGAGAGCGGGTGTGCGTCCCGACAAATCATTAACCCCTTTTGAAATTCGATTGTATAAACACTACCGCGTGATGCACGGGTGTCGCATCGCGCTGGCGTTCGTGTTGACGTTTGTCCTGGTCCGCTTGCTGGATGTTCCGGAAGGGACGTGGCCGCTGATCACGCTGGTGGTGGTGATGGGGCCCATCTCGTTTTGGGGCAACGTTGTCCCGCGCGCCTTCGAGCGTATTGGCGGGACCGTGTTAGGTTCGGCCCTGGGGCTAATCGCCCTGAAGCTGGAACTTATCTCGTTTCCGGTCATGCTGATATGGTGCGGTGCCGCCATGTTCCTGTGCGGCTGGCTGGCGTTGGGTAAGCGTCCTTATCAGGCGCTGCTGATTGGTATTACGCTTGCGGTGGTGGTCGGCGCACCCGCCGGGGATATGACCACGGCGCTGTGGCGAAGCGGGGATGTCATTCTGGGTTCACTGCTCGCCATGCTGTTTACCGGCATCTGGCCGCAGCGGGCTTTTCTGCACTGGCGTATCCAGATGGCCAACTATGTCACCGCGTTTAACCGCGTCTATCAGGCCGGTTTTTCCCCTAATCTGGTTGAACGCCCCCGGCTGGAAAAGCATCTGCAAACCATCCTCAACGACGTGGTCAAAATGCGCGGCCTGATCGCGCCCGCCAGCAAAGAGACCCATATTCAAAAAGCGATTTTCGAAGCCATCCAGACGGTAAGCCGCAACCTGGTGTGCATGCTTGAACTGCAAATCAACGCGCACTGGGCCTCTCGCCCGAGCCATCTGTTGATGCTTAACGCGCAGACCCTCAAAGAGACCCAGCAGATGACGCAGCAAACGCTGTTGACCATCGCTCATGCGCTCTACGAAGGTAACCCGCAGCCGATACTGGCAAACAGCGAGCGGCTGAATGAGATCGTTGCGGAGCTGAAGCAGTTAATCAATGAGCGGCAGGGCGATAACGTGGCGGAAACGCCCATTCATGGCTATGTCTGGCTGAGTATGGAACTGGCGCGACAACTTGAGCTGCTATCGCATCTGATTTGTCGGGCGCTGCGCAAATAAAACGCGGATGTGACGCCTGCTGCTTCGATTCAGCAGCAATTGGGGTTATGATAGGTTTAAACGATATACTCATTGTCATTCGCAGCCGCTGTCAGTAAGGTTATTGTTACAATGGTTGCTTTAACGAATCCGAATCTCACATTATCAGGGGTGTAAAAATGGAAACTACCAAGCCTTCGTTCCAGGATGTTCTGGAATTCGTCCGCCTGTTCCGCCGCAAAAACAAGCTGCAGCGTGAAATCCAGGACGTTGAGAAGAAGATCCGTGACAACCAGAAACGTGTTCTGCTGCTCGACAACCTGAGCGACTACATCAAGCCAGGCATGAGCGTTGAAGCTATTCAGGGCATTATCGCCAGCATGAAGAGCGACTATGAAGACCGTGTTGATGATTACATCATCAAAAACGCTGAACTGTCCAAAGAGCGTCGCGACATCTCTAAGAAGCTGAAAGTGATGGGCGAAATCAAAAACGGCGAAGCAAAAAGCGAGTAATCGCAGCGAATCGTGAAAAAGGCTCTCTGGTGACAGAGAGCCTTTTTTTATGACTCAGAACGTGGCTGTAGCTGATAAATCCAGGCTTGAACCTGCTTGCCTTCAGTGGTGGTCACCGTGACCTCAACCCGGTCATAGCCGTCTTCAAACTCATCCAGCATTTGCCAGTGTGCGGAAAGGTTATCAGAGATAAACAGATAGCCTTCGACGCGCGGTCCATCAGAGTGGAGGACAATCCCGGGAAAGTCTGCCGCCGCACCCCAGCCGCGTTCGTAGAACGTACCGGAGACGAAACCGGCCAGCCATTCACCGCCGATGTTTTCAAGGATATGCGCATTAGAATGGCCCGGGCGCAGCGTGCCGTAGACAAACAGAGCGTTCATTTTCCCTCATCCGCAAAGCAAAAAGCCTGCTTTAAAAGCAGGCTTTTTAAATTTGGCTCCTCTGACTGGACTCGAACCAGTGACATACGGATTAACAGTCCGCCGTTCTACCGACTGAACTACAGAGGAATCGTTGTGGAGGCTTATCTTAGCGGCGAAAAAACTTTTGTCAAACCTGATCTTAGGGAAAATCGACTGTTTGCTGATTCTGTCGTCAGTTTGTTGTAATTCCACACATCTTTTTTCAGGAAAATACTTTGCAGGATGAGCATTTCTCCCCCATCATTTGAAATGGAGTTTCAACTTTTCTCGCTAAGGTCCATTTTGAACGTCACTGCCTCCTTACGCCAGGCGATCGCGCGCACGCCATGGTATGCAAAACGTAAAAGCTATCGTGTCCTGTTCTGGCGTGAAATCACCCCTCTTGCTGTGCCTATCTTCCTGGAAAATACCTGCGTTCTGCTGATGGGGGTACTGAGCACCTTCCTGGTGAGCTGGCTGGGGAAAGAGGCGATGGCGGGGGTCGGGCTGGCGGACAGCTTTAACATGGTGGTGATGTCATTTTTTGCTGCCATCGATCTCGGGACGACGGTGGTGGTGGCTTTTAGCCTCGGCAAGCTCGATCCCAAACGTGCGCGCGAGGCAGCCCGCCAGTCGCTGATGATCATGACTGTCTTTTCGATTGTTCTGGCGGCGGTGATTCACTATTTCGGTAAAGAGATTATCGATTTTGTCGCCGGGGAAGCCACGAACGAGGTTAAAGACCTGGCGCTGACCTATCTGGAGATGACCGTCATCAGCTATCCGGCGGCGGCTATCGCCCTGATTGGCAGCGGCGCGCTGCGCGGGGCAGGTAACACCAAAATTCCGCTCCTGATCAACGGCGGAATGAATATCCTGAATATCATCATCAGCAGCGTGCTGATCTACGGCGTGTTCTCGTGGGACGGGCTGGGGTTCGTCGGCGCCGGACTGGGGCTAACCATTTCACGCTATATCGGTGCGGCGGCGATTATCGGCGTGCTGATGGCGGGGATTACTCCCTCGCTGCGCCTCACGCTGAAGAGCTATTTCCGCCCCTTTAACTTCGCCATTATCTGGGAAGTGATGGGGATCGGCATTCCCGCCAGTATTGAGTCGGTGCTGTTTAACGGCGGGAAGCTGCTGACGCAGATGTTTGTCGCCGGGATGGGCACCGACGTTATCGCCGGTAACTTCATCGCCTTTTCTATCGCCTCGCTGATTAACCTGCCGGGTAACGCGCTGGGTTCGGCCTCGACTATCATTACCGGGAAACGGCTCGGGAAAGGGCAGATCGGCCAGGCTGAGCGGCAGCTGCGCCACGTTTTCTGGCTGTCGACCATTGGACTGACCGTGATTGCCTGGGGAACGGCGCCGTTTGCCGGGCTGATGGCCTCGTTCTATACCCACGAAGAGGACGTTAAAGAGGTCGTTAAAATCCTCATCTGGCTCAATGCGGCCTTTATGCCCATCTGGGCGGCCTCATGGGTACTGCCAGCCGGGCTGAAGGGCGCGCGTGACGCCCGCTTTGCGATGTGGGTGTCGATGCTCGGCATGTGGGGATGTCGCGTTGTGGCGGGGTATACGCTCGGGGTGATGCTCGGATGGGGCGTGGTTGGCGTCTGGCTGGGTATGTTCCTGGACTGGGCCGTACGGGGCGCGCTGTTCTACTGGCGCATGGTCAGCGGGCGCTGGCTGTGGAAATACCCGCGGAAAAATGCCTGACAATTGCGCGAAGTGGAGAATAAATCGGCAATCGATCGGAAATATGCATTCTGCCTTTGACATCATGGGGGAGCATCGATAATATGCGCCCCGTTCACACGATTCCTCTGTAGTTCAGTCGGTAGAACGGCGGACTGTTAATCCGTATGTCACTGGTTCGAGTCCAGTCAGAGGAGCCAAATTTAAAAAGCCTGCTTTTAAAGCAGGCTTTTTGCTTTTCTGCGTCGGGTAGAATTGTCGGGTGGCGGCTTCGCCTTACCCGACCGACAAAAACCTCGAATCGTAGGCCGGGTAAGGCGAAGCCGCCACCCGGCAAAAGCCGCACTATCCGTTCACACGAACCGGTGCCGTCGCCTCTTCCAGCCACGAACGCGCATCGCTGTTCACCCGTGGTGACAGCGCCTCACGCACCTGCTGGTGATACGCATCCAGCCACGCTTTTTCCTGTTCGCTCAACAGATCCAGCTCGACCTGGCTTAAATCAATCGGGATCAGCGTCAGCGAGGCAAATTTACAGAATCCCGGACGGCTCTCCACAATCTCCACCTGGTTTTCAATGCGAATCCCGTGGCTATCGCCCAGATAGTAGCCAGGTTCAATCGTCATGATATTGCCCGCCACCAGCGGCCACGGGTTGACCTTTTTGGCGATGCGATGCGGATTCTCATGGATCAGAAGCTGATGCCCCACGCCATGCCCTGTGCCGTGATCGTAATCCAGCCCCATCTCCCACAGCGGACGACGCGCGAAGGCATCCAGCTGATGCCCCTGAGTGCCAGAGGGGAACTGCAGGGTAATGAGCGACAGAAAGCCTCTCAGCACGGCGGTGTAGTGCAGGCGCTGCTGCGGGTCGACCTTACCCCATGCCAGCGTGCGCGTGGCGTCGGTGGTGCCGTTAACGTACTGACCGCCGGAATCGTTCAGGTAAAAATGATCATGGCCGATGGGCTTGTTGCTGGCCTCGCTCGAATGATAGTGGCACATCGCCGCATTGCTCGAAGAGGCGGAGATGGTCGCAAAGCTTTGCTCGATAAACCCGGGCTGCTGTTTACGGAACGCGAGCTGCTGCGCCTGCACTTCCAGCTCGGTGAGCGGATTTCCTGCCGCCTCGCGCAGCGGCACTTCGCGGCTCAGCCAGGCCAGGAAGTTGACCCAGGCGGCACCGTCCTGGTGATGGCACGCGCGATACCCAGCCAGCTCGATCGGGTTTTTGGTGGCCTTCATCAGGGTGATGGGATCGGTTCGCCAGACAATCTCTCCCCGTGGTTCAATGGCAAAGCGCAGGGCGACCGGAGCGGAATCTGCATCAACCATCACCCGTTTGCCTGCAGCAATCTGCTGACAGCGTTCGATGAAGGCGTCCTGCGGCGCAATGGTAAACGCATCGCGCACCTCTTCAGGCAGGGCGCCGAGCTTGTTGTCGTTTACAAACCACTCAACGTGGCCGTCACGACTCAGCAGGGCAAATGAGAGCGGTACCGGACTGGTTGGGATATCTGAGCCCCTTACGTTGAGCAGCCATGCAATGTTATCCGGCAGCGTAACGGCCAGATAATCAGCATTGTTCGCGGCCAGCACGGCAGCGACGCGCTGACGTTTGTCCTGGCTGCTTTCACCGCTTACTTCAACCGGCATTTCACGAATAAGCCCCGCCGGTGCGGCAGGGCGATCGGTCCATAAGGCGTCAAACGGCGAAACCTTCAGCGGTACCAGCTTGCACGGCGTGGCGGACAGTTGCTCAAACTCCGTATTGGTCATCAGCAGTGCGTCAAAACCGATGCGCGTGCCTGCCTCCACGTTTTCTGTCAGCCATTCAGCCAGCGGCTCGTTGTGCAGGTGGTGAATTTCAATCTCGTCCAGATTCACCTGAACGCGGGCCTGCACCTGATAGCGCCCGTCGACGAACAGCAGCGCTTTATCCTTCAGTACCAGCGCGACGCCGGCAGAACCGTCAAAGCCCGTCAGCCAGGCCAGCTTTTCGTCGTAGGGCGCGCAGTATTCGCTCTGCCACGCATCCGCACGCGGGACGATCATCCCGTCGAGATGGCTGGCCTCAAGCCAGTGGCGCAGGGCAGAGAGCGGAGATGTGCTGGACATGGTTATTCCTTATCGTTATTAGCGGAACGGCGGCTCGTTGAAGGTGCGCAGCTTGCGGGAATGCAGTCTGTCACCTTCCGCCCGAAGCAGGTCGATGGCGCGAATGCCAATTTGCAGATGCTCTGAGATAGCCCCTTCATAGAAACGGTTGGCCTGGCCCGGCAGCTTAATTTCGCCGTGCAGCGGCTTATCGGAGACGCACAGCAGCGTGCCGTACGGGACGCGGAAGCGATAGCCCTGTGCGGCGATGGTGGCGCTCTCCATATCAATGGCCACCGCGCGGCTCAGGTTGAACCGCAGCGCGGAGGCTGAGTAACGCAGCTCCCAGTTGCGGTCATCCGTCGTGACGACCGTACCGGTGCGCAGGCGCTGCTTAACTTCTTCACCCGGCATGCCGCTGACCGCTTTGGTGGCGTCATACAGCGCGCGCTGCACTTCGGCGATGCTCGGGATTGGGATATCCGGCGGCAGCACCGCATCAAGCACATGGTCATCGCGCAGATAGGCGTGGGCGAGCACGTAGTCGCCAATCAGCTGGCTTTCACGCAGGCCGCCGCAGTGACCAATCATCAGCCACACGTCAGGGCGCAGTACCGCCAGATGGTCGCAGATGGTTTTGGCGTTCGAGGGGCCGACGCCAATGTTAATCAACGTAATGCCCTGACCGTCGGCGGTGATCAGGTGCCAGGCCGGCATCTGATGCTTTTTCCATGCCAGATCGGAGATGGCCTGCTCGGGGGCTTCGGTCTCTGCGGTGATCCAGATCCCGCCCGCGCAGGAGAGTGCAATATACGGGCTTTCCGGGTCGAGGATCTGGCTGCAGCCCCAGCGGACAAACTCGTCGACGTAGCGGGTGTAGTTGGTAAAGAGCACGAACGGCTGAAAATGTTCAGCGGGCGTACCGGTGTAGTGGCGCAGTCGCGCCAGGGAGAAATCGACCCGGCGGGCGTCAAAGTGCGACAGAGGAGAAAATTCTGCCGGGTGATAAATCCCGTCGGCGGTCTCATCGCCAATCTGCGACAGTTCCGTCGTCGGGAAGTGGCGGGTCAGCCCCGCGCTCATGGAGCGGTCAAGGGTTAACGCCGAACCGTCAATTACGTACGGGTACGGGATCTCATGCTGTGAAGGCTCCACGGCAATGTGCGCGCCGTAATCCTGGTACAGCAGCGTGAGCTGCTCTTCCAGATAGGGGCGGAACAGCGCAGGGCGGGTGACGGTGGTGCTGTAGCAGCCGGAGTGGGTAAAACGGGCATAGGCACGGGTTTTCGGTGTTGTGCTGGCGCTGCCGTCCCAGGTCACAGAGAGCGATGGATAAACAAAAAGGCCCTCGGTTCTGGCCTTTTGGTCGGGAAGTTTCCCTGTTTCGATATATTCGCTGATGGCGCTGCGCAGCGCATTGACGGACTGTTCATACAGCGCGTCGAGTTTTTCCAGCGCCTGAGCCGGGGTCAGGCTGGAGCCCTTATTATTCATCTCTGTCTCCTTGTTCCACAGGTGTGCGACTCTACCCGATAGTATGTCACACGCCTGTGAAACAAAAGGGCGATCAGGTGTGGCGGGGCTCTTTCATCACCAGCGCCGTCGCAGCAGAGAGCAGGCAACCGGCCAGCAGATAAATCGCCACGCTGTGCCAGTTTCCGCCGGAGAAGGTCACCAGCGCGGCGGCAATAAATGGCGTAAACCCGCCGCCGACCACGCTTGCAACCTGGTAACCCACGCCCGCGCCGCTGTAGCGGTAGCTGGCGCCGAACAGTTCGGTAAACATCGGCTGCTGGACGCAGACCACCATGTCGTGAGCGACGTTGGCGAGCATGATGGCGAAGAAGACAATCCAGAATATCGACTGCGCCTCCAGCGCCATAAAGAATGGCCAGGCGCTGAGGGTTCCCACCAGCGCCCCGGTGATATAGACGCGACGGCGGCCAAAGCGGTCCGCCAGCCAGGCGAAGCAGGGGATGGTCAGGCAGCTGATCCCGCCAACCACCAGACCGATATTCAGGAACAGTTCACGCGGCAGGCCGAGATTCTGCGTCGAGTAGTTCAGGGCAAACGCGGTGACGATATACATCGTCAGCAGTTCACACAGGCGCAGGGCAATAATTTTCAGAAAAGCGCCAGGATGCCGGACGAGTGCCTCCATGACCGGCAGCCTTTTTTTGACGGCCGGTTTTTCCTGCTGCTTTTCGAACTCTGCCGACTCCTCCATGCCGTTACGGATCCACAGCGCGGCGATGACCAGCACGATGCTGAAGATGAACGGAATGCGCCAGCCCCAGCTCAGGAACTGCTCGTCGGTGGTGAGCTGGCTGATCAAGGAGACCAGCCCGGTAGAAAGGAGCAGACCCACGCCGTATCCGATCTGCACGCCGCTGCTGTAAAACGCTTTCTTATTTTTGGGCGCGCTCTCAACGGATAGCAGCGCCGCGCCGCCCCATTCACCGCCCACGGCGAAGCCCTGAATCGCCCGTAATGTCACCAGCAATGCCGGTGCCCACCAGCCAATCGCGGAAAACGACGGGAGAATGCCAATCAGCGCCGTGGCGATCCCCATCATCCAGACGGTAAGCATCAGCATGCGCTTGCGGCCGAGGCGGTCGCCAAAGTGGCCGAAGATCACCCCGCCCAGCGGGCGAAACAGAAAACCGACGCCGAAGGTGGCAAACGCGGCGAGGGTGCCCATCGCGGGGCTGACCTGCGGAAAAAATTCGCGGTTAAACACCAGCGCGGCGGTAATGCCGTAGAGCAGAAAATCATACCAGTCGACGACGGCACCCGCGAAGCTGCCGAGTGCGGCGCGGCGGGCACGATTGAGCGAAGGTGTCTCCTCGTTGGGATGTGTGGAGGTGAGAGTGGAGTCCATAGTTGTCCTGTCTGCACTGATTTTTAATTATTGGTATAAGAAAAGGTCACTCACATAGCGGCCGTCATATAAACGGAACCTATGAGACTACCGCGACAGGGGGCCTGTGCAAACTGATTTTATTTCCTGATGGGTAATGCAAAACGGCTACGCTATGCTTACTAAAGAGCAAAGCGACTGAGGAAGGGAATATGTGTCGTAAAAAGGCGTTGGGCTGTCTTGCTGCGTTACTCATCAGCCAGAGCGTGCAGGCGGTGAGCTATCCTTTACCGCCGGCGGGCAGTCGCCTGGTGGGGAGCTCGCAGGTCATTACCGTGCCGGATCATAATACGTTACCGCTTGAGGCGTTTGCCGCGCAGTACGGGCAGGGGTTGAGCAATATGCTGGAAGCGAACCCGGGCGTGGATCCTTTTTTGCCCAAATCCGGCACCCGGCTGGTCATTCCCCAGCAGCTGATTTTGCCCGACACCGTTCGCGAGGGGATTGTCGTTAACGTGGCGGAAATGCGTCTCTACTATTACCCGCCGGGCAGCAATACCGTTGAAGTGCTGCCCATCGGCATCGGTCAGGCCGGGCGCGAAACCCCGCGTAACTGGGTAACGGCGGTTGAACGTAAGCAGGTGGGACCCACCTGGTCTCCGACGCCCAATACGCGCCGTGCCTATGCGGCAGAGGGAAAAACGCTGCCTGCCTTCGTGCCCGCCGGGCCGGATAACCCGATGGGGCTGTATGCAATCTATATCGGCAGGCTGTATGCCATACACGGCACAAACTCCAATTTCGGCATCGGGCTGCGGGTGAGCCAGGGCTGTATTCGTCTGCGCAATAACGACATCAAATACCTTTTCGATAATGTTCCCGTCGGCACTCGCGTACAGCTTATCGATCGGCCCGTTAAAGTTACCACGGAGCCGGACGGCAGCCGCTGGGTGGAGGTTCACGAGCCGTTATCACGTAACCGCGCGGAATTTGAATCGATCCGAAAAGTGCCGCTGCCGATATCGGCCGCGCTGCGGACAGAGTTGATCAACGAGGGTGCAGGTGCTGAGCTGGAACGGCGGTCGGGGATACCGGTGAAGCTCGGCAATTGAGGACATTCTCGCCGGGTGGCGGCGTTGCCTTACCCGGCCTACGATTCGAGGTTTTTGTCGGTCGGGTAAGGCGCAGCCGCCACCCGAAATTTTACCCGACGCAGAAAAGCAAAAAGCCTGCTTTAAAAGCAGGCTTTTCAAATTTGGCTCCTCTGACTGGACTCGAACCAGTGACATACGGATTAACAGTCCGCCGTTCTACCGACTGAACTACAGAGGAATCGTGTGAACGGGGCGCATATTATCGACCTGCGTCTCCCTTGTCAAAGGGTGGATCAACGCCTTTTGATCGTTTGCTGACAAAATCGGCAAAGTGGCGTTTTTGACAGCGGAATGCACCGCTTTGGTGCGGATATACCTCTAATGGGGCAGATCATAAACTGCTGTTTCGGTAATAAAACCCCCCTCCATGATTAGGTTTCCTTATTTTCAGGCGCTTAGCGCCCGATTCAGACCGCCTGGTAAAAGTGGCATTCATATTGCAAAACCTGTTCAACAACGACAGCCGGTTCCGGCACAGCATTTCGAACAGGGGGCAAAATGAACTTAAGACGACTGAAATACTTCGTAAAAATCGTCGATATCGGCAGCCTGACTCAAGCAGCAGAAGTGCTGCATATCGCGCAGCCTGCGCTGAGCCAGCAGGTGGCTACTCTGGAAGGCGAGATGGATCAGCAGCTGTTGATCCGCACCAAACGCGGCGTCACGCCAACGGAAGCCGGAAAAATTCTCTATACCCATGCGCGCACGATTCTGCGCCAGTGCGAGCAGGCGCAGCTGGCGGTGAATAACGTGGGCCAGACCCTGAGCGGACACGTTTCTATTGGCCTGGCGCCGGGAACGGCCGCGTCCTCTATTACCATGCCGCTGCTGCAGGCCGTTCGCGCTGAGCTGCCTGAAGTGCTGGTGTACCTGCACGAAAACAGCGGGTCTGTACTGAATGACAAACTGCTCAACGGCCAGTTGGACATGGCGGTCCTTTACGATCGCTCCCCGGTGGCCGGGATCACCAGCCAGCCGCTGCTGAAAGAAGATCTCTACCTCGTGGGCACCCGCGACTGTCCGGGCCAGAGTGTCGACCTTACCGCCGTGGCAGAGATGAACCTCTATCTGCCGCGCGACTACAGCGCCGTGCGCGTGCGCGTGGACGAAGCGTTCTCCCTGCGCCGTCTGACGGCCAAAATCATCGGCGAAATTGACTCGATCTCCACGCTGACCGCAGCCATTGCCAGCGGCATGGGCGTCACCGTGCTGCCGGAATCCGCCGCGCGTTCGCTGTGCAGCGCGGCAAACGGCTGGATGGCGCGGATCACCACGCCTTCCATGAGCCTGCCGCTCTCGCTGAACATGTCCGCACGCGGTTCGCTGTCGCCACAGGCGCAGGCGGTAAAAGAGATTCTGATGTCGCTGGTCAGCAAGCCATCGCTTGAGAACCGTGAGCTCCAGCTCGTGAGCTGATATTCCATAAAAGCATAAGATGCTGGTTTTTATTATTTGTTCTGCAGCTCGGCTGACTCTAACAATAGAGCTATGTCAGATGCGCCGGAGTGAATCGTGAATTTCCAGCAGCTTAAAATTATCCGTGAGGCGGCCAGGCGGGACTACAACCTGACCGAGGTCGCCAATATGCTTTATACCTCTCAGTCCGGCGTCAGCCGCCATATCCGCGAGCTGGAAGAGGAGCTGGGCATAGAGATCTTTATCCGTCGCGGCAAGCGGCTGCTCGGCATGACGGAGCCGGGTAAAGCATTGCTCACCATCGCTGAGCGGATCCTCAACGAGGCCAGCAACGTGCGTCGCCTGGCGGATCTCTTCACCAATGACGCCTCCGGCGTGCTTACCATTGCCACCACCCACACCCAGGCGCGCTACAGCCTGCCGCCGGTGATTAAAGCGTTCCGCGAACTTTTCCCTGACGTCCGTCTGGAGCTTATCCAGGGCACGCCGCAGGAAATTGAAGGGCTGCTGCAAAACGGTGGGGCGGATATCGGTATCGCCAGCGAACGCCTGAGCAACGACCCGCTGCTGGTGGCGTTCCCGTGGTTCCGCTGGTATCACAGCTTACTGCTCCCGGTCGATCATCCGCTGAATCAGGTCTCTCCCCTGACGCTGGAAGACGTTGCGAAATGGCCGCTCATTACTTATCGCCAGGGAATCACGGGACGCTCGCGCATAGATGAAGCCTTCAATCGTAAAGGGTTAACGCCCGACATCGTGCTGAGCGCGCAGGATTCAGACGTGATCAAAACCTACGTCGAACTGGGTCTGGGCATTGGGCTGGTGGCGGAACAGTCCAGCGGAGAACGCGAGGACGGGAACCTGGTGCGTCTTGACACGCGTCATCTGTTTGACGCCAACACCGTATGGCTTGGCCTGAAGCGCGGACAGCTGCAGCGTAACTATGTGTGGCGCTTTATCGAGCTCTGCAACGCCGGGCTGTCGGTGGATGAGATTAAACGCCAGGTGATGGAGCCGGAAGAAGTGGCGATTGATTATCAGATTTAGGTGCGGGTTTGCCCGGTGGCGCTGCGCTTACCGGGCTCTGCATTTAATTGAACGGATATTTTTTGAAGGCCGGCTGCGATTCGAATGATTCGGCAAACGCCTGAATCGTTCTAAAATCCGCTGCGTTAACGACCTGCGGGATCATCGACTGAATAAATGTCCAGACAACCGTGCTCGTGACGGCAACCTGATCGGGAACGGCGGTGGCGGGACGCCCCTCCAGTAAGGTATTCCATTCCCTGCAGGCCGCCAGCAGCTGGATTGTAATGCGTTCGACCCATGAAACGTGCTGCTTTTCCACCGGGCGCAGGTTGTGTTCATACACATTTTGCACCGCTTTTTCAGCGGCGGCGAGAATAAAGCCCAGCGTCTGAAGATCGTTTGCCTGCGCATCCGGCGAGACGGGCAGAAGTCTCCGCTCGGGGTCGGCCTGAGCCTCAAAATAATTCAGAATCAGCGAGGAATCCATCAGACGTATTCCGTTATCCAGAACCAACGTCGGGGCTTTTACCGCGGGGTTGATCCGGGAGAATGCGTTGAAGGTGCTAAAGACTGACAGCGGCTGGCTTTCAAACTCAACCCCATAAAGCTCAAGGGAGATCGCCACGCGCCGTACATAAGGTGAATCCATCATGCCAACAAGCTTAATCATCTTTCCCGTTTTCCTGTCTGTGTGAAAGAACGCGTCATTGAAAAGGATGACCCGACATTACAATACAATTTGCATGGCGAATATCTTCAGTATCTTACCGTAAGGGTTAGTATTACTGACATATGGTCAGGTTGCCGCTGTATATCCAGCGCAGATAAGAAAGTGCTTTCATGTCGGATTTTCCACCCATTGCCAGTTTGCGAAGCTTTGAAGCCGTCGCCCGTCTTGGCAGCGTGACGCTGGCGGCGAAAGAACTCCACGTTACCCATTCCGCTATCAGCCAGCAGATCAAAACGCTGGAGGAGATGGTGGGCGTAAAGCTGTTTATCCGTCAGGGGCGAGGAGTGCAGATCAACGAAGAAGGGCGGCTCTATGCCTTACAGGTACGCGAAGCGTTGAACCACATCGCGGATGCCACCCGGCTCGTGCAGGTGAAGCCGAGAAAGCAGGAGTTGACGCTGGCGATGGTGCCGTCATTTGGATGCCACTGGTTATTACCGCGTCTGGAACGCTTTCGGGCGAAGTATCCGCTTATTACCCTGCGGATCCAGGCCAGTCTGACGGTCACCAGCCTGCAGCAGGAAGGGATAGATATCGCGATACGGATGGGGCAGGGAAACTGGGAAGGGAGTGAAAGCCATTACCTTTTTTCCGATGAGCTTATTGTGGTGGCCGCACCGGGCTATAACGGGGGCGTGTTGCCCGCTACGCCAGCGGAGATTGCAAAGAGTCATATTATTTTCTCCATGGAGTCGTGGAAAACGTGGTGCGTGAATGCGGGGCTGGAGAAAGAGATCGTGCCTGGCGGTTTATGTATTAACGACTCCAATATCATTATCGAAGCCGTCCGGCTCGGGAAAGGTATCGCGCTGGAGCGTCGCTCTCTGGTTCAGGATGCCATCACCCGAGGTGAACTGGTCCAGCTAACCTCCATCACTGCGCCATATCCCTGGCCTTACTGGCTGGTGACGGCGCAGCCAAAGGAGGAGAAGCCGGAGGTGGGGTTTTTTGAGGCGTGGCTGGATGAGGAGGTGGCGGCCTGGCGGCGAGCGGTGAGTGCTGTGGAAAGTAACCAACCCTAATGAGCGAATCAGGGGCTGGTAGGGAGTGACTTATTATTGGAATTAGGGACATGCTGCTGCATCAATTCAACGATCCAATCAATAAAAACGCGCAGTCTGGCGTTGACGTGGCGGTTAGGCGGAAATGCCAGGTACAGGGGCATTGGCTTAATACGCCAATGTTCGAATAGCCGAATCAAGGAACCACAAGCCTGATGCGCTTCTGCCATATAGACCGGCAGCGCAATCACGCCTAACCCGGCTAATCCAGCTTCGAGGTAAGCATTGCCATCATCCACGGCAAGGACATAGCTGCCCGTGATTTCAATATGTTCACTCTCACTGCGCAGTACCAGAGGATCAATCTTACCGGTGCGCGAGGACAAGAACCCTACAATGCGATGGTCGGTGTTTTCCAGCTCTCGCGGGTGCGCAGGGGCGCCGAGGCGTTCCACATAGCTCGGTGCGACGTAAACGCCGATGTGCAAATCGCCGACGTGGCGTGCGATCAGGGACTGGTCGTTGATTTCGCCACCGCGCAGGACGCAATCCACGTTGTCGCCGATCAGATCCACCACCCGGTCGCTCACGCCCATATCGAACTGGATATCCGGGTAGCGTGCATGGAAAGCCGGTAGCGCCGGCACCAGGATGAGGCGGGCCAGCGGACTGGGCACGTCTACCCGTAGCCGTCCTCTGGGCGTCATCGTCGCGCTGGACAGGCTGTTTTCAGCATCTTCCATGTCTGCCAGCAGGCGGATGACGCGTTCGTAGTAGACCGCGCCATCGGGGGTCACACCGAGCCTGCGGGTGGTGCGATGGAGCAATTTGACGCGCAGGCGCGCTTCCAGCTGCTGAATGAGCTGCGTCACCGTGGTTTTGCTCATATGAAGCGTTTGGGCAGCCTTTGTGAAACTACCTGCCTCAACCACGCGAGCAAAGGCGCGCATCGCGTCGAAACGATCCATTCCTTATCCTCTCTTTTCACCGATTGTTTGGATATTACAAACAATGATGGACAAAGTCGCTTGTTTATCCGCCCGATCTGGTGCCTGTAAAGTGTCTGTATGTTCAACGGGCAGATTTCGCCCCATTGCAAAGGTACTAACATGACAACTCGCGAAGCCGTTTTTCCCTTCGGACGGCAGGCGCTCTATGAGCGCAATCGGTATTCGCCCGCCATCAAATCTAACGGCTTTCTGTTTGTTTCGGGGCAGGTTGGTAGCCGGGAGGATGGTTCGCCTGAAGAGGATATAAAAGCGCAGATCCGTCTGGCGTTTGATAACCTTAATGCTGTTCTCACGGCTGCGGGCTGCACGTTCGATGACGTGGTTGACGTTACCCTTTTTGTCGTCGATCCCGAGTCAAACCTCGACGCTATCTGGAGCATCCTGCCAGAATATTGGGGTGAAGCGCCTTACCCTACCTTGACCGGGATCGGCGTGACGTGGCTGTACGGATTCCAGTTTGAGATAAAGGTGATTGCCCGGCTGCCCTGAGCGTTACGGGTCCTTCCGCCAGTTGAAAGATAAGACAGGTCCCGTAGGTCGGGTAAGGCGAAGCCGCCACCCGACAATTTTACCCGACGCAGAAAAGCAAAAAGCCTGCTTCAAAAGCAGGCTTTTCAAATTTGGCTCCTCTGACTGGACTCGAACCAGTGACATACGGATTAACAGTCCGCCGTTCTACCGACTGAACTACAGAGGAATCGTGTGAACGAGGCGCATAGTAGCGACCTCAGTTCGCCTTGTCAAAGGGTGAAATCGCGCTTTTTTTTCGTTTGCCGACAATTTCAGCAAATCGCTGATTTTATAGTAAATTTGCTTCGAAATTACACAGCAAAATGCGCCGCCCGCAGGCGGCGCTCAGGATTAGAACAGAACGGAGTAGTTCAGACCAAACGTCCGCCCACGGCCTTTATAGGTATACAGACCCGGTGCACCGTAGGTTGGGCTATACAGCCCCGGCGCGCGCTGGCCCCAGGCGGTGGTGTAGTCTTTGTCCAGCAGGTTCTCCACGCTGAAGCTGACTTTACCCACCGGCAGGGCGTAGCTGCCCAGGAAGTCGACCGTGTTATAGCCATCGATCTTCTTGCCGTCGGCGTCAGAGACGTCAAAGGTCTGCGTGCTCTGCACGCGCAGGGTCCAGTCGCCCGGCGCCCAGTTGACCCACGCGCTGGCTTTCGACGGGCTGGCGCTGTCTACCGTCAGCTTCTCCCATTTCCCGTTTTCGCGAGTTTCCGACTTAATGGCGTTAAAGTTCGCGCCCGTGCTCCAGTCGCTGTCGGTGAAGAAGTAGTCCACCTGACCTTCCACCCCGTAGATACGACGCTTGTCGTCTTCCAGGTTAATGGTCATGTCCGTCTTGTTGATGGTGATGGTTTTATCCGAGAGCGAGTAATACGCCGCAACCTGGGTGCGCAGGTTATCCCCGGTGTAGCGCCAGCCCAGCTCATAAGCGTTGACCTTGATACCGTCCAGCTTCGAGTCGTTGACGTTGACGCTGTTCAGCAGGCGATAGTGACCGTTGCTGAGCTGATAGGTCCCGGAGCCGTAGTACTTCGCCAGGTCCGGGATTTCGAAGCCCTGGGAGAAGTTAAACCACACCTGCTGCTGTTCGGTCAGCCGACCGAGGATCCCGGCGTTAAACAGGAAGTTGTTGTAATCGGTTTTCCCGCCCGGCACCGCGTCGGCGGAGGTGGCTTTCCCGGTAGCGATGGCCTGCTGCTGGGTGTAACCGACAAAGTCGTCCACCTTGTTCTCGGTGTACTGGTAGCGCACGCCGCCGCTCAGGGTGATGGCGTCAATATCATAGCTGGCCTGCAGGAACGGGGCGAGGTTGGTGATGCTGTAGCCCGGGTAGCGGCCCACGTTGTAGGCGTTATCCAGCTCCATGCCGCCACTTGCCGCAGCTTTTTTCAGGTTGAAGAACTGCTGGTTGGCGTCGAAGGTTTCGTGGTCGGCATCCATACCCCAGGTCAGCGTCAAATCGTCCACCGGCTTGCTGTTCAGCGTCAGCTTGCCGCCGTAGAAATCGGTTTTCTGCTGCGACGCGCCGATGCTGGTGACCACGCCTTTGGTCAGGGTCGGGAACGGATAGTAGGTCAGGCTCTCGTCGCGATAGTAAATCTGCGCGACCAGATCCTGGCCCCAGAAGTCGGTATTGGAGTACTGCAGGTTAATCAGATGGCGCTCGGTACCCGGCACGCGGTCAGAATCGAGGTTACCTTTGTTGTACGCGGTCGCATCCCCCGTGACCGCCGAGAAGTTCTTCCCGAGATAGAGACCATGCTTGCCGTCGGACTCGCTCTTGTAGTACTGGGTCGTCAGCTGCAGCTGCTGATGATCGTCGATGTTGAGGGTGCCTGTGCCCATCACGTCGATACGGTCAGAATACTGTAAGCCGGTCTGGGTGTTATCAATGATCACCTCGTCGCCGTTGCCGTCATACCAGCCGCCGTAGCGCTGATACGACACCGACAGACGACCGGACGCGTGATCGTTGCCGCCGCTGACCGCTGCCGATACGTTCTCATCATGGTCGTTGTGGCTGTTAAACCCGCTTTTAGCCCCGGTCTGGAATTCGACTTCGGTCTCAGGCTGGCCTTTTTTGGTGACGATGTTCACCAGACCGCCGGTACTGCCGCCGCCGTAGAGTGACGTGGCGCCGGAGATAACCTCGATACGGTCAATGTTGAACGGATCGATAGAGTCGAGCTGGCGGCTGTCGCTGCGGGACGAGTTCAGGCGCACGCCGTCCACCATCACCATCATGGAGCGGCCGCGCAGGTTCATGCCGTAGTTGGTACGCCCCTGGCTGCTGACGTCCATGCCCGGAATCAGCTGCGCCAGCACTTCTTTAATCTCTTTCCCGCCCTGAACCTGCTGCTCAATTTCAGCCCGCTCAATGACCCAGGTGGTCTGCGCCATCTCCGCCACGCTGCGGTGCGCGCGGCTGGCGGAGACCACGATATTTTCTTCCTTTTGTTCTTCCGCCCACGCAGAGGTAGAAAGCATTGCAAGCAAGCAAGGATTTAAAACCCAAAGATGAGAACGTTTCATTGTTATGTTGACCCTGATTGTGTGTGTCAGTACTCGGAGGTTTTTGCTAATGATTTAAAAACCTGGCTGTTCTCCGGGCTGGTGGTGCTTCGCCAGTGGATAACGCCAGGGGTGGTAGCCAGCTCAAACGGCTCGTCGGCGTGCGCGCGATTCAGAATTCGCGCCGCGCGCCAGGCCATCAGGCTGAGCTGGGGTTCGGCAATGCCGAGACGGTGCATCCCGGCATTCACGGCAAACAGGCGGTTACTCTGCGGGCCGTCCCATTCGAGGGTGAAATCGTTGTTGATGCAGAAGGCTTCGTCCGTATCCAGATGCAGGCGGTGAGACAGCGGCGCCAGGAACGCAGGCTGCACGGCGCGATAGCCGGTGGCGAAAATCACAACGTCACTCTCCAGCTGCTCACGGCCGCCGTCGAGGTGATGCTGTATGCTCAGACGCTGTCCGTTTTCCAGGCGCGTCAGGGCCGTCACCGAGCGGGACGGCATCAGGTGCGCCCAGGGTTTTTCACGCAGCACTTCAAAGCGGTGGTACATGGCGCGGTAAATCGCCAGCAGGGACTCGGTGGTGATCCCGTCGGAGGTCATCTTCTGCTCGTGCAACATCTGACGACGCGCCTCTTCACCGAGCGTGGAGAAGCTGTCCACGTACTCCGGCGTGAAATACTCGTTAGCAAAGGCGGCTTCATCCAGCGCGTTGTAGTTGTTGCGCCGCGAGACCCAGTTCAGGCTCAGCGGCTGGCCCCATTCGCCGCGGAAAATATTCAGGAACAGGTCGGCGCCGCTCTGGCCGCCGCCGACAACGGTGACGCGCTTGCCCGCGAGATCCGGCGTGCGCAGCATCATCTCGCTGGCGTGGAAGCAGCTATCGTCCTGCGTCGTGACGCAGTCCGGCAGGTTGATCTGCTTACCGATCCCCACGCAGACGTGGCGCGCCAGGAAGCGATCGCGTTGGGTCACTACCTCAAACAGGCCGCTTTTCTCATCAAAGCTCACCTGCTGTACCTGCTGGCTGAAGGCGAGGTTGGTGAGGTTGTCCGCCGCCCAGCACAGGTAGTCGGCAAACTCTTCCCGTGAAACGGTGCGCTGCTCGGTGGTCAGGAAGCGGTAGAACTTTTTACGCTGCACCAGGTAGTTCAGGAAGCTGTGGCGGTTGGTCGGCTCCACGGCGCTGACCAGATCCTTCAGGAAGCTGGTCTGCATGTGGCAGTCCGGCACCATCATCCCCGGGTGCCAGGAAAAGTGCGGTTTGCGCTCAAGAAACAGCGAGCTAAAGCCGTCCAGCCCTTCTGCGAGGGCGGCGATGCTAAGGTTAAACGGGCCGATACCAATGCCGATGAAATCATAGGTTTTCATTGCGCGGACTCCCGGGAGGCCAGAAAAAGAGGGTTATCAAGGTCGGTGACGTAGTTCGGCAGCATGCGGCTGCCGCCGTCGTGTTCGGAGAAGGTCAGTTTGACCGGGTTGAGGATCACCCGAATAATTTGCGGCTTAAACAGGTCGAACGTCGCAAAGCGCTCGGCAAGCTCGGGGTGCGCGGCCATATAGCGGTGCAGAACGCCGGCGAGGATCTGATAGAAACGCGTTTCGCTGACGCCGCTTTGCAGCGTGAGGCGCGAGATAAAACGCAGCACCGTCACGAAGTTGCCGGTTTGCAGGTCATGGATGATGTAATCCGCGCTCAGGCGCGCCGTGACGGCCTTCACCTGTTTCGGCAGGCTTTCCGCCTGCGGGAAATCTTCATCCACCAGGCGCATATCGCCCTGGAAATCCTTCAGCAGGATGCGCTGCGGGATAGAGTTTTTCATCACCAGCGTCACGTTCTGGCCGTGGGCGATCAGCGCCACGCCGTAGCGGCAGAGCAGGTGATAGAACGGGATCACCGTTGCCTCAAACAGCTTTTCCAGCCACGCGTCGGCGCTTAGCCCGGAACGGTTGATCCACGCGTCAATCAGCGGGCGCCCGGCGTTATCGGTTTCCATCAGCGCCGCCAGCAGCACCGCCTGTTCGCCCTCCTGCAGATAGCAGGACGGGTTCTCGCGCCAGATCACCCCCAGCATCTCCTGATAGCGGTACGGCGCTTTCGGCAGCGCCGCATAGCCCGGATGCGACAGATATCCGGCGGCGGGTTCGCCAAGCACCTGTGCGCCAGAGCGGGCAAGCGTAGCGTCGGTGGCAAACTGCTGCTGCAGCCAGCGCGAGGCCAGCGGCCCGGCGGCAATGTATTTGCCCGGAATACCGCGATAGCAGGAGGTGTTGTAGATCGTCAGCGGAAGCTTAATGTCAAACGGCGCGCGACGGCTGGCGTTGGTGAGCGTGCGCAGGGACTGCTGCGCCAGGTACTCATCGCCAAACTCGCCCAGCTCAACCATCTCACCGCGCGCCAGCTGCGGCAGGAAATGAATGGCAATCTTCTGCTGCCACTGCCACGGGTGCAGCGGCACCGGCAGCCAGCTCTCGTCGAGGCCCAGCGCCTGCCAGCGGGCGTCAAAGCGGGCGCGCTCGGCGTTGTCCATGGCGCTCGCCAGCAGGGCGCTGATATCGCAATCGACGTCGCTGCTCCAGACCAGATGCTCCCGCTGAACGGCAACCCAGTGCAGACGAAAACGTCCGCGGTACTCCGGTGCGTACTGGCGCAGCGCGTCCAGCCCCCAGCCGCGGCGACCTTTGTTGAAAATAAACTTCGGGTGACCGCGCATCAGGCACTGTAATTCGTCCGGATCGAGGTGGATCAGCGCGTCCGCATCCAGCGCGTCACGCGCCTGCAGCAGCTGCATGTCGCCGCGCAGCGTGGCGTAGAGGTCCTCCATGTGCTCTGCCGTTTGCGCGTCGCTCATCTCCAGCACCGTCGCCAGCTGCAGCAGCGCGCTTTCCGCTTCGACGGCATCGCCGCTGGCGGTGGTCAGGCTGTCCGGGTCGATATGCAGCCAGCCCCAGATCCCGCGCGTGGCGCAAAACTGCCAGGACTCGTTGCCCATGGCGATGCGCCAGGCGTCCGACGAAACTGGCTCGGCGCGCAGGGTGCGCTCGTATTCCAGCTCGGCGAGGATCTTCGCCACCATCTCGCGGTTCACTTTTTCCCAGAGCACGTTCACAGGCCCACCTCGCTGAAGAAGCGGTGACGCTGGCTCATAATGAGGCGCGAGCGTTTATGCGGGAAGTCGAACTCTTTCACCGTGTCAAAACCGGCAGAGGAAAGGTGACGGAACAGGCGCTGGTTGTCGAAGCGCGGCTCGGCCACGATGCGCGTGGTGCGCGGTTCATCGAGATACAGGTAGTGGCTCAGACCGCGCAGCCAGCTGCGGATGTACTGCGCGCCGCGCCAGTTCTCTTCGCCCACCAGCATGTGCAGCCCGCGGTCAAACGGCTGCCAGCGGTAGTGGCGGCCAATGCGGTCTTCCGGTGCCCAGTAGAGTTCAAAATAGCCAAACGGTTGATCGTCGAAGCAGCCGATAACCGGGTAACAGTAGGGCGAGTCGAGCTGACGGCGCAGGTAGTTTTCCTGCTCGGCCTGCGGGCCCGCCATCTCCCAGAAGGCGTTCACGCGCGGGTTATTCATCCAGCGGGTAAAACGCTCGCCGTCCAGCGCCACGTCGGCCACGCGGAAGCTGAGGGTACGCTTAATTTGCGGATCGTAACGGCGATACACCTCACCCTGCGGGCGGCGAGGGCGCAGCGGGAAGTACAGTTGACGGCTCTCGTCAAACTGCATTCCGCCGCTCGCCTGCAGGCGTTCGCCCTTCAGCCACAGCGGCAATTGCCAGAAGGCGTCGCGCGCCAGATAATCACCGTGGGCCAGGCCAAACAGCGCCTGCGCCTGGGGTTCATCCTGCCAGTCCGCCCACGGCAACGTAATGCCGGTCAGCGCGGGGGCGGCCACAAACAGCTGATCCAGGGCTTCCACCAGCCAGCCGTCCGGGATCCCCTTCAGACGCTCCAGCACCGCGCTGCCGTCGAGACCCAACGCCAGCGGCAGGGCGCGATCCGTTGCGGTGCAGTGAAAGCCGTAGCCGGAATGGACGATATTCGCGATAGCCATCACGCCTTCTCCTTGTAGAACGGGTTGCTAAAGTCGAAATAGATCACCGCCGGATCGGCGATGGTGTTTTCATTGCGATCGTGCAGGTAGCAGAAGAAGTTGCCTTTGCAGTTCCAGGTCGGGCTGTCGAGCACGTAGTCGAGGCAGCGGGTCTGCTTCGCCGTGCGGCGCAGTTCTGCCAGCGCGTCGCGCACCCGGGACATCAGGCTCTCTTCGCTGTCGAAACCGGCGGCGGCGAGGGCGGCGGTGACGGCAAGGGTAGAGTTCAGCAGCAGGTAGTAAGGGAAGTAGCGCAGCAGCTGGCTCTCGCCGAAGCGGTTTTCCACCTCAGTTTCGCCAGCTTCTTTCAGCCACGTGTCAGCGCTTTCGGTCCACGCGCTGCCCTGGCAGTCGCGGTAGATCAGCCCGACCGGGAAATCCTGCTGCATCTCAACGAGGATATTTTGCTGGTGCGCCAGCAGGACCAGACCGTAGTCCGCCTCGGCGCTGAACAGCGGAAGTAACACGCGGTCGCAGTAGGCGTCCAGCCAGCAGCGGGCGGCCTGGGCGAGCGGGAGATCCAGACGCTGGCTCAGACGGCGCACCGCCGCGGCGAGCAGGCTGTCACCGCCGTCCGGCGCGGCCTGCGTCAGGCTCACCAGCACGTTGGTCTGGGTGTCTGGCGTTTCGAACAGCAGATTGACGCGCAGGGCCATCAGGCTCTCTTCCTGAATAGTGCCGCTTTCATCACGCAGTCCCGCCCAGCCGTCTTCCTGCATCACGCGCATGGTCGGGTAGCGTGCCTGTAAATCCTGCCAGCGTTCCGTTTTTGCCAGACGCGCCAGGCGCATGCCGCGCTTCACCTCTTTCACCGACAGCGTGCGCACGGAGTTGGTCAGGCGCACGCTGAGGGAGAACTTAATCATGTCGCTGTTGGTCTCGCTGTACAGCGAGCGGGAGGAGCTGGTGGGCAGCCACTGTGCGCCCGCTTCACCCAGGTCCTGCAACGAACCGTTTTCCGCCAGACGCTGGCACCAGTCCTGCTCCAGCAGATAGTCGGCCTGCCACGGGTGCATCGGCAGCAGCCAGCGGGTGTCGGTAAAGTGGCCGAGCAGCTCGGGCGCGCTCTGGGCCGCAAAGCGCAGCAGACGCTCACGCAGGGAGACGTTCAGGCTGTCGCCGGCAACGAGCGTGCTCTCAACGGCAAACCAGCGCAGCGGGAAGCGGGAGGCGAAATCGGGCAAATAGCGGCGCGCCTCGGCTTCGTTGAACGGCTCGTGAGACTTCGGTGCCGGGTGAAACGCATGGCCGACCAGCAGCGCCTGTTCCGCTTCGGCAAACGTCAGCGGCTTATCGCGCAGGGTTGCCCAACTGTGGCGTAAATCAATCGCCTGCCAGGTGTGGGCATGGCTTTCGAGAACGCGCTGCTTAAAACGCGCCAGCGTATCGGCATCCAGCGAGCCTTTTACGGACGGTTTTTCAAGAATTAAATCAACCAGTTGAGGGAAAGTGACGGCGTCACCCCTGTCGCTGTTGCTCTGAATCCGCGTTGCCGGGAAACGGTACTGATGATGCTGGGTGGGTGAGAAATAGCGTACCGGCACCCGAAGCGCCTGGGTTTGGGAAAGCGGGATATGGATCTCAGATAGCGCATCCGCATCGGTAGCGGGGAGATAGCGCCAGTCCTTCGTTTCACGCAACAGGGCGTTTAAAAAGCACTGGGCTGCAACGTCTGTACCGGCGGCGCGGAGCAGAGCACGCATAGATGTACCTCATTCCATGATTGATAATAATTCTCGTTATGATATTCATTCTGTTTACACTCGCAACCATTTTTGCAATATTTGTTTTCATAAACTTCATAATTTCCACACATTTATTGACACTATGTTCACATTCTTATGCGCGCTGACTCTGAAACCTTGACGGAAAACGTCACTTCAAAAGCTAACTGGCCCCTGGCGCTATCTGCGGGGTTACTCGGCATCGGGCAAAACGGCTTGCTGGTGATGCTCCCGCAGCTGGTCACCCTGACCGGGCTGTCTCTCTCTGTCTGGGCCGGGCTGTTGATATTTGGATCCATGCTCTTTTTACCGGCCTCGCCCTGGTGGGGGCGTCAGAGCGAGCGAAAGGGGTGTAAGTCCGTCATGCTAGCCTCGCTAAGCGGCTATCTGGCGAGTTTCGTCGTGATGTCCCTGGTGGTCTGGGGGATGGCGGCCGGAAGGCTGGATGCGGTCTGGGGGCTGGCGGGGCTTATTTTCTCGCGCCTGCTCTACGGGCTGACGGTCTCGGGGCTGGTGCCTGCGGCCCAGACGTGGGCGATTCAGCGTGCGGGGCTGGAGAAAAGAATGGCGGCGCTGGCGACGATAAGCTCCGGCCTCAGCTGCGGGCGTTTGCTCGGCCCGCCGCTGGCGGCGCTGATGCTCAGCGTTAATCCGGTGGCACCGCTCTGGCTGATGGCGGTTGCGCCGCTTATCGCCCTGCTGCTGGTGCTTCGCGAAGTCGCTGACCCGCCGCTGCCGCCGGTAGCCCACCAGGCAACCCGCCTGCAGGCCTCCATGCTGCCGTTCCTGCTGCTGGCGCTGCTGCTGGCGGCGCTGGTGAGCCTGATGCAGATTGGCCTGTCACCGCATCTTAGCCCGTTGCTGGACGGTAACGCCCGGGAGATCAGCCATCATGTCGCGCTCCTGCTGAGCCTGGCCGCGCTGGCCACGCTCGCGGCACAGTTTCTGGTGGTCCGCCCGCAGCATTTCAGCCCGGTGACATTGCTTTGCATCGCGGCGGTGCTGATGGTGGCCGGGCTTGGGCTGATGGCTGTCGCCGGTTTAGCGCTGTTCTACGTGGGGATTGTTACCACGTCACTCGGGGCGGCGATGGCCACGCCGGGCTACCAGCTGCTGCTGAACGATCGGCTAACCACGGGGAAAGGGGCGGGCGTCATCGCCACCAGCCACACGTTAGGCTACGGCGTCAGCGCGCTGATGGTGCCGGTCGTGACGCGCTTTTACGGGGAGCAGTCTTTAACGGTGGCCGCGTGGGGAATGGCATTGCTGTTTTTAGCCCTGAGCATAGGGGTATGGTCAACCGAGCGTACCCCTGCTGAAAAAGCTTAATGGACCTGGCGGGACGAATGCCCGCCGGACGCTTCATTCTGCCGCAGGCGCTGTAGCGGATCCTGCTGATAAAACTGGCAGAAACGTTGCCAGAGGGCCGGGAAACGGGGCGCGAAGAGCTCGGGCGCGCTGAAGAAGTACTCGGAGAGCACCGCAAAGCACTCAGCCGGGTCGGTTGCCGCATAGGCGTCAATGCTGGCCGCGCTTTCGCCCACCAGGTCTATTTCATCCTGGATGTTATCCATCGCCGCGTGCAGGTCGTGCTCCCAGCCCGCCACTTCGCGAAGCGGGATCCGCGGGACGCCGCTGGCGCGATCGCCGTTGCGGGTATCCAGCTTGTGCGCCACTTCATGGATAATCAGATTAAAACCGGAGGCGTCGAACGAGTCCTGAATATCGAGCCAGTTGAGGATAATCGGCCCTTGCTGCCAGCTTTGTCCGGACTGCACCACGCGCTGGTTATGCACCAGCCCAATATCGTCCTGCCATTCGTCATCCACCACGAACGGCGCAGGATAGATAAGCACTTCGTGGAAACCGTCCAGCCACTCAATGCCGAGTTCAAGCACCGGCAGACAGAAAAGCAGCGCGATGCGGGCGTTTTTCAGGGGATCGAGTTCAAACCCCTGCAGCGGCACCAGGCGCTTTTGCTGTAAAAAACGATCCGCCAGCTGAACCAGTTTCGATTGTTCATCCGGGTTTAGATTAGCCAGAACAGGGATCGTCAGGGCGTCATCCCATGGCAGCGCCACATCCCGGCCAGCCTCATTCGTTTTCCAGGGCCACTTTATCATCGCTTTGCTCGCAAACTCGTCACTTGAACAAAAATGGGAAAGTCAGATTCGGTTAAGATGCCAGAATATCGCCTGCTGCGACAAATCCAGCCTGAATAAACTATCATTTCGTACGTAGCGGTGGGTAGCGGTTTGCGGGCATCACCTTCATTTTGTGAAGTCTGTCGTAGCCTTTATCCGCAGGTGGCGTGAATAAATCAGTACGGTATTGAAAAGATGAGCGATTTCAAAGGTAACAAGCAGGACCTGCCCAGTCGACTGTGCGTGCACTGCCAGCGGCCCATGACGTGGCGCAAGAAATGGGCGAAATGCTGGAATGAGGTTAAATACTGTTCTGAGCGCTGTCGCAGGAGCCACCGTTGACCGAGCTACGTCTGATCCTGGGCGATCAGCTTAATCCGCATCACAGCTGGTTTGATACCTGCAGTCCGAACATCATTTACGTGATGCTGGAACTCCGGGCAGAAACCGCCTATGTGCTTCATCACGCCCAGAAAGTTATCGCTATCTTCGCCGCCATGCGCGCGTTTGCCTCTGCATTAAAGGAGAAGGGGCATCGGGTGAGGTATGTCCGGCTCTCTGATGACTCAAACCGCGGCGCGCTGGAAGACAATCTCAACGCGCTTGTCGCGCATTACGGCGCGGGCAGGGTGATATGGCAGGAGCCCGACGAATGGCGTCTTGATGCGCAGCTGCAGGCGTGGGCGAAGACGGTCTCCGTTGAAACGGCCTGCGTCAGCAGCGAGCATTTCTTCACCACTCGGGAACAGGTCAGCGCGTTTTTTGCGTCGCGCAAAAGCTGGCGAATGGAATACTTTTACCGGGAAATGCGCCGTCGGCACGGCGTCCTGTTGACGTCAGCAGGCGAGCCGGAAGGGGGGAAATGGAATTTCGATGCTGAAAACCGCAAGCGCTGGTCCGGCGAGCCTCCCGCGCCGGGGGACGCGCGTCCTTGCCACGATCGTTCCGCCTTATGGGCGGAGATCCAACGCTGCGGCGTAAAGACCTTCGGCGAACCGCAGGCCGACAATTTTCGCTGGCCGCTCAACCGTTCTGAAGCCAAAGCCAGGCTGGATGAATTTATCACGCACGTGCTCCCGCAGTTTGGAAACTGGCAGGACGCGATGCACACGGAGGAACCTTTTCTTTTCCATTCGTTAATTTCATTTGCGCTGAACACAAAGATGCTTAATCCGCGGGAAGTGGTTGCTGCCGCCCAGCAGGCGTGGCGTTTGGGCCACGCGCCGCTGCCTGCCGTCGAAGGGTTTATCCGGCAAATTCTCGGCTGGCGGGAGTATGTGCGCGGGATCTACTGGTCGCAGATGCCCGGCTATCGGGAACTGAATGCCTTAGACCAGCACGCCCCGCTGCCGGACTGGTTCTGGACGGGCAAGACGCAGATGCGCTGCCTGGCGCATGCCGTTGGGCAGTCGCTCACCGAGGCTTACGCCCACCATATCCAGCGCCTGATGGTCATTGGAAACTTTAGCCTGCTCAGCGGCCTGTCGCCGCAGGCGGTTCATGAATGGTATCTGGGCGTCTATATTGACGCCTTTGAGTGGGTGGAACTGCCCAATACCCTCGGCATGAGCCAGTTTGGCGATGGCGGGTTGCTGGCCAGTAAACCCTACGTCTCAAGCGCGTCATATATTCATAAGATGAGTAATTACTGTCAGGGGTGCCGGTATCAGCACAACCAGCGTACCGGAGAGCAGGCCTGCCCCTTCAATGCCCTTTACTGGGACTTCTTTGCGCGCAATCAGGCGCGTCTCGGTAACAATCCCCGCCTGGGCATTGTCTTTAAACAGCTTGCGGACATGACGGAAGAGGATCGGCAGGCCATTACCGACCGCGCCGGGTACGTCCGCCTGCATCTCAACGACCTCTGATCGGCATTTCAACGCCAGGCCGGTTGCGGCAGGTCAATAAGACGCTATTATTTTTGACTTTGTTGCGTATTCCCTGACAGGACATCCAGACGCCATGCCCGTGAATTTTGACCTTAACGATCTTTATGCTTTCAGAGCGTTAGTGGAATACGGTAACTTCCGTGTCGCCGCTGAATCTATCTGCTTATCCCAGTCGGCGCTGAGCCGCAGGATTGAAAAGCTGGAAGCCGCGCTGGGAAACAGGCTGTTCGATCGCACCACCCGCCGCGTGGCGCTGACGCTCTACGGACAAAACTTTGCCGAGCGCTCCGCGCAGCTGCTCGACAGCGTGGAGTCAATGCTGGCGGATGTCGATAAGGCCAGCGAAGAGCGGACGGGGCTGATCGCGGTTGCCGCGGTCCCTTCCGCGGCCTGTTACTTTATGCCCGACGTGATCCGGCGTTTTCAGTCCCGCTATCCGCGCGTTCGCATCAAGCTCATCGACAGCAGCGCGGGGAATGTGATTGACGCCGTGGCCCGCAGCCAGGCGGATTTCGGCATCTGCTTCGCAGGAAACCTGCCGTCTGAAATCGAATTTTTCCCGCTGGTGGAGGATGTCTACGTCGCGGCGTGCCGAAAGGATCACCCCGTGGCGCAGAAGAGTCACCTGACGTGGCAGGCGTTTTACCAGCAGGATTATATCTCCCTCGATAAAACGTCAGGTAACCGTAACCTGCTCGATCGGATGCTGGGGGATATAGTTCCCGGGCGCCCCAGCGTCTGCGAAACGCGTCACGTCACCACGATGCTCGGTATGGTAGAGGCGGGGATTGGCATCGCTGCCGTTCCCGCCATGTCAATGCCGACCTCTGAGCACACGCTGTTGACGCATCTGCCGCTGGTGGCGCCGGAAGTGAAACGCACCGTTGGGCTTATCCGGCGCCGGGGGCGCATCCAGTCTTACATTGCGGCTGAACTGGAAAAGCAGATCACCGAGCAGTATCGCCGGACGTAACGGGGATCATCCCCGTCTTCTCGATGACGGCGCGTGAGGGCGGTGAGGCGAGATAGGATAACAGCGCTTTCCCCTCGTCAGGATGTTCAGCGTGACGAGTGACCGCACCCGCGAAGCGCGTGATGTATTGCACATTGTCAGGGATTTTCCCGACAAAGGTGACGCCCTGAACCGGCAACAGCTCGCTAACCTGCTGGAAACCGACGGCGTATTTTCCTTTAGCCACTTCCGACGCGACCGGAATGCGCTCGACCATTGTCGCTTTATCGGCGACCTCCTTTTCAATGCCCAGCTTTTTGAACAGCCCCTGGCTGACGTACCTGCCGCTGGCGCTATCAGAGTAGGCGATGGAGCTGGCCTGCAGCAGCGTTTCACGCAGTTTCGCGTCGCTGCTGATATCCGGTATATCCGCTCCTTTTTTTACCACCATGCCAACGGGAGAGTCCGCAAGTTCCGTTCGCGAACCCGGCCGGGTCTGGCTGGCCTTTTCGAGCTTCTCCAGCGCATCACCCACCATAATCACCACGTCGGCCTTCTCGCCGCGCGCGAGCCGGTTTGGGATCGCCTGCGGCGTATTGCCCATTGAGGGGCCGGGGATGACCACAATTTTATCTCCGGTCTGACGTTCATACTCCGGCGCCAGCTTTTCCAGGGCGGCTTTGAAACCGCCGGAAATCATGACCTTCACGTCCTGCGCGCAGGCGCTCGCGCTCAGGAACATCAGCACCAGCGCGCTGGCGGTATAGCGAGACGTGCGTTTCATGCGGCCCCCTGTGACTTGACGGTATTTTGCAGCGACATCGCACGACGGCGGTAGAGGTAGAGCGTTGCCAGCAGGGCACATACCGCAGCGAAGCTCATCCAGTAGCCCGGCGAGGCTTTGTCACCGGTGTATTCAATCAGCGCGGTGGACATCACCGGGGTAAAGCCACCGAACACCGCCGTTGCCAGGCTGTAAGCCAGAGAGAACCCTGCTACGCGGACTTCAGCAGGCATAATTTCCGTCAGCGCCGGGATCATCGCGCCGTTATAGAGGCCGTAGAGGAAGGAGAGCCACAGCAGCACGCTCAGCATCATCGAGAAGCTGGGCGCGTTCGCCAGCAGCGTCAGGGCCGGGTAGCTGGTCGCCAGCGCCAGCAGGGTCATGGCAATCAGCACCGGCTTGCGGCCAAAACGGTCCGACAGGGCACCACCCACCGGCAGCCAGACGAAGTTAGAGATCGCCACCAGCAGCGTGACCAGCAGGCTGTCTGACGCGCTCAGCATCAGCACCTTTTTGCCAAAGGTGGGCGCATAAACGGTGATCAGATAAAAGGCCGTGGTGGTCATCGCCACCATCAGCATGCCCGCGACCACCACCTGCCAGTTCGCGAGCAGCGTTTTAAAGACCTGACGCATCTCCAGGTGATGGCGGCGCGCGCTGAACTCTTCCGTCTCCTCCAGCTTGCGGCGCAGGAAAAAGATAAACGGCACGATTAAACAGCCGAACAGGAACGGGATGCGCCAGCCCCATTCGCGGATGGCGCTCTCTTCCAGCAGCGCGTTCAGCGCAAAGCCCATTGCGGCGGCGACCATAATGGCGACCTGCTGGCTACCGGACTGCCAGCTGGTGTAAAACCCCTTGCGGCCCGGCGTGGCGATTTCCGCGAGATAGACCGACACGCCCCCAAGCTCCGCGCCGGCGGAAAAGCCCTGTAGCAGACGGCCCGTCAGCACCAGCAGCGGCGCCCAGAGACCAATACTTTGATAAGACGGGATCATCACGATCAGGAAGGTGCCTGCCGCCATAATGGAAAGCGTCACTATTAGCCCTTTGCGGCGGCCAACCTTGTCAATATAAGCCCCCAGCACAATGGCGCCGATTGGACGCATCAAAAAGCCCGCGCCGAAGACGGCAAAGGTCATCATCAGCGACGCAAATTCACTGCTCGCCGGGAAGAACGTGTGGGCGATGTAGGTGGCATAGAAGCCGAACAGAAAGAAATCGAATTGCTCAAGAAAGTTGCCGGACGTGACGCGAAGTATCGCGCCCGCCTTCGACCGTACGGTTGCAGGTGAGGTTGAGGAAAACATGGTTATCTCCAGTTTATTGTTGACGTTTTACGCGTCTGTTTCTGAAAACTGGATCAGGATGAGGAATTAGATAAGCGCAAATGCCGCATCGACTGATGCATTTCTTGCATGAATATAATCCGGCGAATAAATACCATTAATGGCAACAATAACTTAACAAAATGTTGGCTTTTTATTCACCAATATTCTGTAAGTCTCTGATATTGCGATTTTGTGATGTGGCGCAGAGGCGCGTTTCAGAATGAGCCGGGTAACCGCTTCATTACCCGGCGGAGGCCATTTAGCGCAGCGCCCTGGCAATCGCGCTAAACATCAGAGAGGCTTCCAGCGGCTGGGCGCTGAAGGACGGTTCCGCCTGCGGCCAGGTAGACCACTGGACGATGACCAGATTTTCCTTCGGGTTCACCACGATCATCTGTCCGAAAATGCCCAGCGCCCAGAGCGAACCTTTCAGCGAATCCTGTGCCGTCGGCTCTACGCCCGCGGCGTTGGCGGGCACTTCATTGTTCCACCACTGGTAGCCGTACAGCCCCTCGGGATGGCCGTCTGAGACCGAGCCTTTGGCCTTCGTCCAGTCTGACGACTGCCGGATCCAGTTTTCCGGCAGGATGGTCTTACCGTTCGGTAACGTACCGTTGTTCAGGATAAATTGCCCGAAGCGTCCCCAGTCCTCCAGCGTGGCGTTAAAGCCGTGCGCGCCGACGTCGTGCTGGCCTTTGCTGTAGGCATGCCACACGCCGTCGCTCGCCATGCCGTATGGCTGCCAGATGCTTTTCTCCAGATAGGCTGCGAGCGTCATGCCGGTGGCCCGCTCCAGCACGTCACCCAGCAGCCAGGCACCGCCCGAAGAGTAAGACCAGCTCTCTCCGGCCGGGTGCGCCCTGCGCAGCCCCTTCACTAGCTTGCGCACGCAGTCATAGGTACCCGGCTTCGCCTCGCACTCGGTGAGCTGCGCGAAGTCGGATTTAGGGTTGGTGTAATCCTCGTTCCAGGCCACGCCGGAGGTATGGGTGATCAGCTGCTTAAGCGTTACGCCGTCCCACGCGGTGCCTTTCAGGTCGGGTTCATACCGCGTGATCCGATCGTCGAGCGAGTGAATTTTTCCCTCTTTGAGGGCCACGCCCACCAGCGCCGATACCACCGATTTCCCAACCGAGCGCGAGGTCCAGAGCGTCGAGTCGGTATTGCCCTCTCCAAGATACTTCCAGGCGATTTTGCCGTCCTTCAGCACCAGCATGCCGCTGACGTTCTGCCGCTGGAGGTAGTCCTTAAGGCCGTAGCGCCTGCCGTTGACCTGATAGTGTGCGTCCGTGAGCGGCTTGTCCGACATTTCCAGCGGCACAGCGTTACCGTGGTGGAAAACATCCCCGGTGTAGTTGCGGTAGTCATTGCGAAAGCCCACCACGCGATCGGCCTGACTCCAGGTGAGCATCTTATGGGTGTCAGGCAGCGTGGTGTCGAAGGGGGCAGGGCAGGCGCTGAGGTCGGTGCCTTTACAGGCCGCCACTGCCGCAGGGGAGATCAGGGTGCTGAAGACAAGGCCCGCCAGCAGGGCATGGTTTACTTTTCTGTTTTTCATATCCGTCTCTTACAGGTTAAGAACGGCTTCAGTTTAAAAACCCCGGGGCTATAATAAAAAACGCGTAGTGGGGGAAAATCCCCCTAAAAAACAGAGGGAGCGTAGCGTGGCTGGACTGATTTACTCTTTTGCACAGCTCGAGGCATTTACCGCCGTGGCCGAGAATGGGAGCCTCAGTAAAGCCGCGGTGGCGCTGAAGAAGGACCGCACGACGCTTCGCGATCTGGTTGATTTTCTTGAGGATGGGTTGGGCTATGCGCTGTTTATTCGCGACGGCCGCACCCTGCGGCTCACGCCCGAAGGGGAACAGCTTCAGCGCCAGGCGCACCTCCTGATGCGGCAGGTAAAAGCCTTTGAGGCGTTTGCCAGAGAGGTGCCGCACGGTGCGACGCAGGACCTGACGCTGGTCTACGATCCTTTTACGCCCAGAGCCTTTCTTCACGGGGTGATTGCTGAAATGGCGGTGCGAAAAATCCGCCTCAGCCTTATCTGCGCCTCGCGGGATGAATCGGAACGGCTGCTGGCGAATAACGACGCGGATCTGGCCATCTGCCAGGCGCGCAACCGCAGCGTGGGCAACGACATGGAGTGGCGTGCCCTGGGGGCCATCGAGATGGATTTTTATGCCGCCAGCGGGCTGTTTGCGGACAGTGCTTCCCCTCTGTCGCTGCTCGATCTCTCCCTGGTACCTCAGCTCGTCATGCACCCCGCCTCGGACGAGCCGGTGGCGCGCCGCCTGCAGATTTCCGGGCATACCCTCTTTACCAATGAGCCGGAGATGCTGCGCGGTCTGCTGGAGCGCGGCTGCGGCTGGGGATTCTTACCGACGCATTTTCACGCCGGGCAGTGGCAAAACGTAAAAAGGCTGCACACCGAAGTGGGCAGCCAGGGGATTGGTCAGACGATGGTCACCATCTGGAAGCCGGGGAGCGACAAGCGCAGCACAATCGCTGAAACGCTGTCGCTCTTGCCGGACGTATGGAAGCACTCAGCGCTGTGAACAGCCTTTACACTGCGGGTTCTGGATCTGCTGGAAGAAATCGTTGCCTTTGTCATCCACCAGGATAAACGCCGGGAAGTTCTCGACCTCGATCTTCCAGATAGCTTCCATGCCCAGCTCAGGATACGCCACGCACTCCAGGCTCTTGATGCTGTTTTGCGCCAGCACCGCCGCCGGGCCGCCGATGCTGCCCAGGTAGAAGCCGCCGTGCTTATGGCAGGCGTCCGTCACCTGCTGGCTGCGGTTGCCTTTCGCCAGCATGATCATGCTCGCGCCGTGGGACTGCAGTAAGTCCACATACGAATCCATGCGCCCTGCCGTGGTTGGGCCGAGGGAGCCAGACGCGTAGCCTTCCGGCGTTTTGGCCGGGCCCGCGTAGTAAATCGGATGATCTTTGACGTACTGCGGCAGTTCTTCGCCGTTGTCGATCAGCTCTTTCAGCTTCGCGTGGGCGATGTCGCGCGCCACGATGATGGTTCCGTTCAGCGACAGGCGGGTAGAGACCGGGTGCGCGGAAAGCTGCGCCAGGATCTCATTCATCGGCTTGTTCAGGTTGATGCTGACCACGTCGCCTTCGCCCTGCTGGCGCAGCGATTCAGGAATGTACTGGCCCGGGTTGTGCTCCAGCTTCTCAATCCAGATCCCGTCGCGGTTGATTTTCGCTTTGATGTTGCGGTCCGCGGAGCAGGAGACCCCCATGCCGATAGGGCAGGAGGCGCCGTGGCGCGGCAGGCGGATCACGCGGATGTCGTGGGCGAAGTATTTACCGCCAAACTGCGCGCCGAGGCCGAGGTTCTGGGCTTCCTGGAGCAGCTCCTGTTCGAGCTGAACGTCGCGGAACGCCTGGCCGTGTTCGTTACCTTCCGTTGGCAGCGCGTCGTAGTAGCGCGTGGAGGCCAGCTTCACGGTTTTCAACGTGGCTTCCGCCGAGGTGCCGCCGATCACGAACGCGATATGGTACGGCGGGCAGGCCGCGGTACCGAGAGTGCGCATCTTCTCAACCAGATAGTTTTTCAGCTTCGCCGGGGTGATCAGCGCTTTGGTTTCCTGGTAGAGATAGGTTTTGTTGGCAGAGCCGCCGCCTTTTGCCATGCACAGGAATTTGTACTCATCGCCGTCCACGCTGTAGAGGTCAATCTGCGCCGGCAGGTTGGTGCCGGTGTTCACCTCTTTATACATATCCAGCGCCGCGTTCTGGGAGTAGCGCAGGTTGTCTTCAATGTAGGTGTTGTACACCCCCTGACTCAGGGCCGCTTCGTCACCGCCGCCGGTCCAGACGCGCTGGCCTTTTTTACCCATGATGATCGCCGTGCCGGTATCCTGGCAGGTTGGCAGCACGCCTTTAGCGGCGATTTCAGAGTTACGCAGGAACTGCAGGGCAACGTACTTATCGTTCTGGCTCGCTTCCGGGTCGTCAAGAATGGCGGCAACCTGCTTCTGGTGGGAAGGACGCAGCATAAATGCGGCGTCGTGGAAGGCCTGCTGCGCCAGCAGGGTCAGCGCTTCCGGCTCCACTTTCAGCACTTCCTGGCCTTCGAACTCGGCAACGGAAACGTGCTCTTTGGTCAGCAGATAGTATTCGGTGTCGTCGTGCGCCAGTGGGAAGGGGTTTTGATAAAAAAACGGTTTGTTTGACATAGCTTGCTCCAAAAAAATAAAACCGCCGGAGGAGAAGTCCGGCGGTCAGGAATCAGAACATCATGGACATCCACGGATAGCCAATCAGCAGCAGGGCCGCCAGGAAGATGGCACCGAAGATGGTGCCGAGGCGCCAGTAGTCTTTGGTTGGCAGGTAGCCGCTACCGTAGTAGATCGGGCTTGGGCCAGTGCCGTACGGGGTGATGATCCCCATCACGCCCAGCGAGGTCACCATCAGCAGAACGAACACTTCCATATTCATGCCCGGGATAGTGGAGGCGATGGTCAGCATCGCTGGCAGCAGCGCCGTGGTGTGCGCGGTGGTGCTGGCAAACAGGTAATGCAGCAGGTAGAACGCCAGCAGCAGCACGATGGTCGCTACGCCCGGAGAGATACCGCTCATCAGCAGACCGCCTTCTTTACCTAACCAGCTGATAAAGCCGGTAGAGGAGAGGCCATCCGCCAGCGCCACCAGGGTGGCGAACCAGACGAAGGTGTTCCACGCGGCTTTATTACCGGTGATGTCGTTCCACTCCAGCACGCCGGTCCACAGCATCAGGCCGACGATGAGCAGGGCAGCCATAGCCGGTTCAATCCACGCGGCGGCAAAGATCCACATCAGCAGCGCACAGCACACGAACACCAGCAGCAGGATTTCATTGCGGGACAGTTTGCCCAGTTTTTCCAGCTCACGGGTCGCCCACAGCGGCACTTCGTTGTTTACCTTCACTTCTGGTGGGTAGAACCAGTAGGCCAGCAGCGGCATGGTCAGAATCAGCAGGATACCCAGCGGCAGGAAGGCGAGGAACCAGGTCCCCCAGGAGATATCGATTCCAACCGTACTTTTCACCAGCGCCAGGGCCAGCAGGTTCGGCGCAAGTGCGGAGAGGAACATTGAGCTGGTGATACAGGCCGCGGTGATCGCCACCCACATCAGATACGAACCAATCTTACGCGCGCTTGGGTCGTTCGGTTTTGAACCGTACAGCGGCGGCAGGTTAGCGATGATCGGGTAGATGGTCCCGCCGCTGCGCGCGGTGTTGGACGGGGTGAACGGTGCCAGCAGCAGGTCAGCAAACGTAATCGCGTAACCGAGCGTCAGGCTGCGACGGCCGAGGTATTTCACCAGAATCAGCGCCAGACGGCGGCCGAAGCGGGTTTTGTCATAGCCTGCGGCGAACATAAAGGCACCGAAAATTAGCCAGACGGTAGAGTTACCAAACCCGCTCACCGCCCATTTAAAGGAGGCGCCCGCCAGCTTGAATTTCGGATCAGCCAGCTGTTCAGGGCTGAACAGCACCCACTGGCTGCACAGCGCAATGGCGACCACGCCGGTGAGACCGATCACCGCGCCCGGCAGCGGTTCGAAGATCAAACCGACGATCACGCCAACGAAGATAGCGAAATAGTGCCACGCGTAAGGAGGCAGGCCTTCCGGTACCGGAACAAACAGCAGCAGTACGGCGACGATGACGGGCAGTGCCATCATCAGCAGACGTTTTGCGTTTCCATTTGATGCCTGGTTCGCCACAGGGGGCGTTACAGCAGTTTTTGTATTCATAGTTTCACGTCTTAAGTTGTCAAAGATTCGGTCGTACTGAAAAACAAAATCACTTTCTTAAGTTTCTTTGCTTTTTTTAGTTATTAAAGGTGCGATTTTTTATTTTCAGTAATAGCAATTTAACGCTTTTATGGAGGCGCTAAATTAAAAATTGATGATGTTTTTATATTGCGCTTTTGGATGCCATAACTATTGATCGTGATCAAAAAAATAGAATTGCAGCGTTATTTTTATGCTTTTATTAATAACCACTCTGGCGTATGTGGGTATTCCCTTTTTTATTGGTTTATTTTATCATTTTTGTAACATTTTTATTTTCTGTGATTTTATATGTGTTTGTTTTGTTGGGTGTTTTTAGTTGTTTGGAAAAGTAGTTTTACCAATCATTCTTTAACGAATTTTAAATTATTGTGAATGGCTAAACGACATTTGCTAACACCAATGTGTTAATTGTGTTATTGCAGGGATTAAATAGTTTTTTAACTAACGTAATAACTTTAGAAAGTAAAAAAATCATTATATTAATATCATGACATCGGCAAATAACGACGAACTAAAAAATTAATCCGATAACGAATTCTTAATTTTAAAAAGTTTGGAGTTTCAATTATGAGCACTAACGAACGTATTCTTAGCCCCTTCACATTACCGAATGGCACTGAACTGAAAAACCGTTTGTTAATGGCCCCTATGACCACCTGCACCGGCTATTACGACGGCACCGTCACCAGCGAACTGGTGGAGTACTATCGTGCCCGTTCCGGAAGCATCGGCACCATCATTGTGGAGTGCTGCTTCGTCGACGATCTCGGTCTCGCCTTCCCGGGCGCGATCGGGATTGATAATGACGAGAAAATTGCCGGGCTGGCGAAAATCGCGGAGGCGATCAAATCCAAAGGATCTAAAGCCCTGCTGCAGATCTACCACGGCGGCCGCATGGTCGACCCGAAACTGATCGGTGGCCGTACGCCGGTTGGCCCAAGCGCTGTTGCCGCGCCGCGTGAGGGCGCAGCAACGCCAGTGGCACTGACTGGCGAAGAAGTCGAAGGCATGATCGGCAAGTTTGGTGAAGCGGTGCGCCGCGCCATCCAGGCCGGCTTCGACGGCGTGGAAATCCACGGGGCAAACACCTATCTGATTCAGCAGTTCTATTCGCCAAACTCTAACCAGCGCGATGACGAGTGGGGCGGCAGCCGCGACAACCGCGCGAAGTTCCCGCTGGCAGTACTGGATATCACCCACAAAATGGTGCGCCAGTACGCGGATGACGCCTTTATTATTGGCTACCGCTTCTCTCCTGAAGAGCTTGAAGTGCCGGGCATCCGCTTTGAAGACACCATGTACCTGCTGGAAAAACTGGCGGCTCGCGGCGTGGACTACCTCCACTTCTCCGTCGGCGCGACCCTGCGTCCTTCCATTGTTGACACCCAGGACCCGACGCCGCTGATCGAAAAATACTGCGCGATGCGTTCTGAAACGCTGGCTCAGGTACCGGTGATGGGCGTGGGCGGCGTGGTGAATGCCGCCGATGCCAATGAAGCGCTGGACCACGGTTACGACCTGATTGCCGTTGGCCGTGCCACCATCGCTTACCCGGACTGGACCGACCGCATCGCGGCCGGGGAAAACCTGGAGCTGTTTATGGACAGCACCCAGCGCGAGGCGCTGAACATTCCTGAGCCGCTCTGGCGCTTCTCGCTGGTGGAAGCGATGATCCGCGACATGAGCATGGGCGAATCGAAATTCAAACCGGGCATGTTTACTGAGAAGGTGCAGGACGACGCGAACGAGCTGGTGATTAACGTCAGTCTGGAAACGGACCGCATTGCAGACATCGAGCTGGCCTCTGGCCCGAGCGAAGACGTTGAGTTTGTCACCAGCTTTGAAGAGATCCGTACCCGCATTCTGGATGCCAACACCCCGCACGTGGATGCCATCACCGGCGCCACCAGCCAGAGCGAGGCGGTGAAGAAAGCGGTCTCTAAAGCGATGCTGAAATCCAGCAAAGCGCTGGCCGCGGAAGAGGGCGTTGACCCGAATGAAACCCGCAGCGTGGACGTGGTGGTTGTCGGCAGCGGCGGCGCCGGTCTGGCGGCGGCGATTCAGGCGCACGACGAAGGCGCGAGCGTGCTGATAGTTGAGAAAATGCCAACCATCGGTGGCAACACCATTAAAGCCTCTGCCGGGATGAACGCCGCAGAAACCCGCTTCCAGCGCGTGAAGGGCATTCAGGACAGCAAAGAGCTGTTCTACCAGGAAAGCCTGAAAGGTGGCGGCAACAAGAACAACCCGGAACTGCTGCACCGCTTCGTTGAGAACGCGCCGCAGGCAATTGAATGGCTGGCAACCCGCGGCATCATGCTGAACGACATCACCACCACCGGCGGGATGAGCATTGACCGTACCCACCGTCCAAAAGACGGCTCAGCGGTCGGCGGCTACCTGATCAGCGGCCTGGTGCGTAACGTCAACAAACGCAACATCGAGGTGATGCTGGATACCTCCGTCAGCGACATCCTCTTCGAAAACGGCGAAGTGACCGGCGTGCGCCTGACCACCGAAGAGAACGAAACCCTCACCGTGGCAGCGAAAAGCGTGATTGTCGCTACCGGTGGCTTCAGCGCTAACAGCCAGATGGTGGTGAAATACCGCCCTGACCTGGAAGGTTTCGTTACCACCAACCATAAAGGGGCGACCGGTGGCGGTATCGCGCTGCTGGAGCGCATCGGGGCAGGCACCGTGGATATGGGCGAAATTCAAATTCACCCAACCGTGGAGCAGAAAACCTCGTACCTGATTTCCGAATCCATCCGCGGGGGCGGGGCGATTCTGGTCAATCAGAAAGGGGAACGCTTCTACAACGAAATGTCGACCCGCGATAAAGTCTCGGCGTCAATCATCGCCCTGCCGGAGAAATACGCGTACATCGTCTTTGACGAGCATGTTCGCGCCAAAAACAAAGCCGCGGATGAGTACATCGCTAAAGGCTTCGTGACCAGCGCCAGCTCGCCAAAAGCGCTGGCGGAAGCGCTCGGCATGGATTACCACGCTTTCCTGGCGACCCTGGAACGTTACAACGGTTTCGTTGAAAAACAGCACGATGACGACTTTGGACGTACCACCGCGCTGCGTGCGCCAATCAATGAAGGGCCATTCTACGCCATTCAGATTGCACCGGGCGTGCACCACACCATGGGCGGCGTGACCATCAACACCGAAACCTGCGTGCTGGACAGCAACCACAACGTGCTACCAGGTGCGTTTGCGGCCGGTGAAGTGGTCGGCGGGATCCACGGCGGCAACCGTATCGGCGGTAACGCAGTGGCAGATATCATCATTTTTGGTACCCTTGCAGGACATCAGGCGGCTCTGCGTTCGAAAAAGATGTAAGGCACCTGCTTCCCAGGCCGGATACGCGCAGCGATATCCGGCATTTTCCCCGGCGGCGCGGAGCTTGCCGGGGCTACTTCTGAGGACTCCTGCCATGCCTGATAGCCATCGCGTTTACAGCTACTCCGCCGTTCTGATGGGCTCGCCCATCCTCCTGAAACTCTTCTCCCATGACGAAGCCCTCGCGTCCCGCGTGTTTCGTCTGATCAAACAGTACGAAGATCTGCTCACCGTTAACCGCGCGCACTCGCAGGTGATGGACATTAACCATGCGGCGGGCCAGCATCCGGTCACCGTCAGTCGGCCGGTGTTTGATCTGATCCGCTGTGCAAAAGCGGCAAGCCTGCTCAAGGACAGCGCCTTTAATCTGGCGATCGGTCCGCTGGTGAAGCGCTGGAAGATTGGCTTTCAGGGGGACAGTGTTCCGCCTGCCAATGAAATCGCGTCGCTGCTGGCGATAACCCGGCCCGAGGATGTTCTCCTTGATGAGGCCAGCAGCAGCGTGTTTCTGACCAGAGCGGGGATGGAGATCGATCTGGGGGCGATTGCCAAAGGCTATATCGCCGACCGGGTGCGGGATTACCTGCATAAAGAGGGCGCGGAGCTGGGGCTGATTAACCTCGGCGGCAACATTCAGACGTTAGGCTCGCCGGAAGGGGGTTGGAGCGTCGGGCTAAAAAAACCGTTCGCCGGAGATGCGCTGATCGGCACGATGATCGTTGAGAACGTGTCCGTCGTCACGTCGGGAACCTACGAGCGCTATTTTGAACAAGACGGCAAACGCTATCACCACATTCTTGATCCGCGCACCGGATATCCGCTGGACAACGAACTGGACAGCGTGACCATCATTTCCAAAGATTCCATCGACGGCGATATCTGGACCACGCTGATGTACGGCATGGGCGTGGAGAAGGGCTGTGCCGCGCTGCGTGCGCGCCCCGACATTGAGGCCATCTTTGTGACCAAAACAAAAGAAGTGGTGTTCTCTTCAGCACACCACTTCCGCTTTACCCTGCTGGATGATACCTACCGCGTTACTGACAGTATTGCTTGAGCAGGCCCGTTTGCTCCGGCTGGAGACGGTAGCGATACACCGGACGCCCGGTGGCGCCGTAGTGAATGCTGGTGAACAGAATATTGATTTGTGCCAGCCAGATCAGGTATTTGCGGCAGGACACGCGGGAAATATTGACCGCGTTTGCCAGATCGTCGGTGGAAAACTCCGTCTCCGGGTGAGCGTCAATCCACTGGCAAATCGTGCGCAGCGTTTGCGGCGTTAACCCTTTCGGCAGCTTTTTGCTGTCCGCCAGTTCCGGCGCCCCGCCGTGGATCAGCCGGTCGACGTCCGCCTGCTCGTAATACTGGTGCGACCCCATCAGGCTGTGCTTGGCCTTCCAGCCGTTCAGCGCCTCTTCAAAGCGCGGGAACTGGAACGGTTTAATCAGATAATCCACCACGCCGTAATGGATGGAGGTCTGGATCGTCGCGGCGTCGGCGGCCGAGGAGATCATGATCACGTCGATTGGGCGGCCGGATGCGCGAATCACGGGCAGCAGATCCAGCCCGTTATCCTGCTGCATATAGACATCCAGCAGCACCAGATCGACGGGCTGGCTGGGGTCATTAATGATGGCCTCGGCCTGGCTTAGCGTGGAGGCGACGCCGCAGCAGCTAAAGCCTTCAACACGGTTGACATACAGACGGTTGAGGTCGGCTACCATGGCGTCATCATCGACAATTAACACATTTATCACGCGATTTTCCTCTCGCTATCCCAGGGGATGTGAACAAAAAATTGGGTAAATACGCCGGGCTCAGACTCGACGGAGATATCGCCGCCAAGGTTCTGAATCTGCTGGCGAGCAAGGAACAGCCCAACGCCGCGGTTTTCACCTTTTGTTGAGAAGCCCTTTGTAAAAATAGACTCCAGCTGAGTGGGATCAATGCCGGGGCCATCGTCGCTGACTTCACAGCTGAGCCAGCCATTCTGATAATGCAGCAGCAGGCCGATCTCGCCCTCCTGCTGTCCTTCCATCGCGTCGAGCGCGTTTTCAATGAGGTTGCCCAGCGCGGTGATCAGCACCGCGACCTGCTCTTCACTTGCGGTATCCGGTATCTGGCTTTCATCCGCCAGCGTCAGGGTGACGCCCGCTTCTTTCGCCCGGTTGATTTTACCCAGCAGGAACCCGGCAACCACCGGGGATTTTACCTTGCTCTGTATCGTACCGATATCCGTCTGGTAATGATGTGCCGTCTGGAGAATGTACTCTTCCAGCTTGTCGTAGCGCTTAATATTCAGCAGGCCGAGTATCACATGCAGTTTATTCATAAACTCGTGGGTGTGGGCGCGCAGGGCATCAACGTAGTTAACCATGCCGTCCAGACGCTGCATCAGCTGGCTGACTTCCGTTTTATCACGGAAGGTGGTGATGGCGCCGATCACCCGATCCTGACTTTTCACGGGGACCATGTTGCACAGCAATAGCCGACCGTTGCAGCTGATCTCCTGATCCTGGCGTGCGACGCCCGTCTTCGAGACGTCACGAAGGCTGGCCAGCAGGGGCGCGCTGGTGTTTTCGGTCTGCTTGCCGGAGGGGAGAAGTAATATTTCTCTGGCGGTCTGATTAATCATCGTCACGCGCCCGTGTATATCAACGGCCAGAACACCCTCGCGAAGCGACTGCAGCATCGCCTGGCGCTGTTCGAACAGGGCGGAGATTTCGTAGGGTTCGAGCCCGAACAGAATGCGCTTCAGAACTCGCACCAGACCCCAAATCGCCATAGAACTCATAAAAATACTGAACAAAATGGTCCAGACGGCGTTTAGCCGCCCGCGAGCGATCTGCTCTTCAACCTTATTGAGGGAGATTCCGACGACCACCACGCCAATCTGCTCGTGCTGCGCGTCGTAGACGGGCGTAAAAACGCGCAGCGCTTCGGCGAGCGCGCCCCGGTTAACCGATACGTTCTCTTTGCCTTCCAGCGCGGGCGTTAAATCGTCACCGATAAAATGTAGCCCCAGCAGCGCCTCATTCGGGTGAGAGTAGCGGATCCCGCGCATATCAGTGACCACGGTGAACAGCAGATCGTTTCGCTTCGTCACCGCCTGGGCGATGGGCTGAATAATGTTCTCCTGCGGTGCCTGCATCAGGCCGCGCTGGATCTCGGGGCTGTCGGCGAGGGTGCGGGCAATGCCGAGCGCGGTGTCTTTGACATCATCGCGCGTTGCGCGGGTGATCTGCACCGAATAGAGCGCAAAAACCACCAGCAGAACTGAACCGATAATCGCGCACACCATCAGCGTGACCAGCGTATTGAGTTTCATGGGGCGCTTGCGCGTCGGAAGGAAAGGCTGCAAATCGCTCATCAATACTCCGCGATGATTAAGTAAGGGGGTAATTATCGCCGATGACGCGCTTTTCTTAAAGCCATGTAAAAGCGTGGATTTGGTCCTCTTTTCGTGACCCTCCTCGCATGTCATCTATATAAAACACTTTATAGTGTGTGGGTACTCATAATAAGGAGGCTGTTTATGAGCATTATGCTTACCGGTTCGGTCAAGGAAAGACGGCACGCCAGCACGATGAATATCGATAGATTGTCCACGCTGGACATGCTGAAAGTCATTCACCAGGATGATGCACTCATTTCTGCTGCTATCACCCCTTGTTTACAGACGATTGCCCGTGCGGTGGATAACGCTGCCGCGACCCTCAATCACGGTGGTCGCCTGGTCATTGTCGGGGCGGGGCCGTCTGGCCGTGTCGCGCAACAGGTTGCCGATGACTATGCGCCGGGCAAAACCCCTGTGATGGCCGTAACGGCACAAGAGGGGGAAGGGAGCTACGAGCGCGGCGTTTCCGACCTGCAGGCCATTAAATTTGGTGAACACGATATGATGCTGGCCGTGACCGTCAGCGGAAAAACGCCGTGGGTCTGGGGAGCGATGCGGCATGCATGGTCGCTGGGTTCGCCGGTCGCCGTGATTACCGGTGATGCGCAAAGTGAAGCCGCGCAGCTGGCGAGTATGGTTATAGCCCCCGAACTGGGTGCCGATGTGGTGGCCGGCTATCTCAACACCAAAGCGGGGATCGCGCAAAAAATGATCCTCTCGATGATCGCTACCGGGCTGGCCGTTCGAACCGGGCGCGTATACAGCAACCTGCGGGTGGATCTTGAGGCAAGCAACACCAAATGGGCCGAACGTCAAATCGCCATTGTAATGGAAGCGGGGGGATGCTCCCGGGCGGAGGCAAAAGCGGCGCTGGAGAGCTGTAACCATCACTGTAAAACAGCGGTATTGATGGTGCTGACAGGGCTGGATGCGTGGAAAGCTCATGAGCTGCTGGTGCAGAATAACGGGTTTATCCGCGTGGCGCTGCAGGAAGCGCCGTAATACGTACCGTTAAGAAATAAAAAAGGCCGCAGATGCGGCCTTTGATATTTTAGAGGTTAGAACTGGTAGGTCATGCCCACACCAACGATGTCGTCGGTGGAAATACCGTTGGCTTCGTAGAAGCTTTCATCGTTGTCCAGCATGTTGATTTTGTAGTCAACATAGGTAGAGAAGTTCTTATTGAAGCTGTAGGTCATACCCAGGTCGATGTAGTTAACCAGGTCCATGTCTCCATGCTGACCCTGAGGGTTACTGGCGTTGCCTGGATAGGTCATGTCCTTGCCCTTAGAGTAAACCCATGCAAGGGATGGACGCAGGCCGAAGTCGAACTGGTACTGTGCAACCGCTTCGAAGTTCTGAGTCTGATCCGCGATACCATAATCACCATAAGGCGTCATGTTGCGGGTTTCAGCGTACATCATCGCCAGATAGACGTTATTGGCGTCGTATTTCGCGCCGAGAGTCCACGCTTCAGCTGTTTTACCGCTCGCATAATGCGCGCTGTATTGGCCTGCCGCTTCCTGTTTGTTAGTACGGTCAGAAGAGGAATACGCCGCCCCCAGGCTCAGACCGGAGAGATCGCCAGAGAAGTCATAGGAGGTAGACATACCGAAGCCGTCACCGTTCTGGAAGCGTACATCTTTATGACCATTTTTCGTGCCTTCCTGGTCTTCTTGAGCAAACTGATCTTCATTTGCGCCCTGATACTGCAGCGCGATATTCAGACCCTCAACCAGACCGAAGAAATCACTATTACGGTAGGTAGCCAGACCGTTAGCACGGCCAGTCATAAAGTTATCAGTCCAGGTGTAGGAATCACCGCCAAATACAGGCAGCATATCGGTCCACGCTTCAACGTCGTACACGACGCCGTAATTACGGCCATAATCAAATGAACCGTATTCGCCAAATTTCAGGCCAGCGTATGCCAGACGGTTAAAGGATTTATCACCCGCGCCTTCGGTATCGTTAGCGTAGGTTTTATATTCCCACTGGCCGTAACCGGTCAGGTCGTTAGTGATCTGGGTTTCGCCTTTGAAACCAATCTGTACATAGGTTTCATCGCCGTCGTCGCCAGGGCTGTCAGAGAAGGTATGACGCGCGTCGACCTTGCCGTACAGGTCAACTTTGTTGCCGTCTTTGTTGTACATTTCAGCCGCATTTGCTGCGCCTGCCATTAATAACGCGGGTACAAGAATTGCCAGAACTTTTCTTTTCATTATATATTCCCTTTAAAGATAATTTATATGAATATATGTAATTACCCTCCGTAATTACAGGGTTGATACTATTCCAGGAGATGTGGTTTAGTTTCAAAAATAAATGTAATAAAATTCGATGTAATATTTCAAATTATTTCTATAAATCTCTTTATTTTTCCAGTGAATTAATTAATTGAATTTATAAGGTGTAATTATTATTAAATATTTCGCATTTCTATTTTTTAATTTATTTAATTTGGCTATGTTATAATTCATCCTCTTTTTAACAACAGGACATGACGATGGAACTGGCCCGGTGGCAGCATGGCTTTGAGCGCTGGCTCAAGGAAAATCATCAGAACGACGATACCGCACATGATATTTCGCATTTTCGACGGGTCTGGATGACGGCGCAAAAAATCATGGTTCACCACACGGTCGAGCCGCGGGTGATTCTGGCCGCATGCTATTTTCACGATATTGTCAGCCTGCCGAAAAATCATCCCGAACGCAGTCAGTCGTCAAGGCTCGCCGCGCGTAAGACGAGCGACATTCTGCGCCGCGACTTTCCGGACTTTCCGCCAGAGCATATTGCCGCCGTCGCGCACGCGATTGAGGCGCACAGCTTTAGCGCCGAAATCGCGCCGCAGAGTATGGAAGCCAAAATAGTGCAGGACGCTGACCGGCTGGAAGCGTTAGGTGCTATCGGCCTGGCGCGCGTTTTTGCCGTCTCGGGCGCGCTGGGCGTGCCGCTATTTGACGCGGACGATCCCTTTGCCGATGCGCGATCCCTCGACGATAGGGCATTTGCCCTCGACCATTTTCAGACCAAGCTGCTGCGTTTGCCTGATACAATGCAGACGGAAATGGGCCGCGAACTGGCACGTCACAATGCCGATTTCCTGATCCAGTTTATGGCGAAACTCAGCGCCGAATTACACGGCGACTGCCTCGGGCTGGATAGCCAGGTGCTGAGCCGCTTCCGTCGCAGTTTGCGCAACTGAACTGTGGTAATCTGTTCCCAGTCTTTACTCTCCGGTTAAAAGAATGCAGGAAAATCGAGCAGTGAAAGAGCCCGCGCCCGCGCAGGCTGAGAAATCAACGGCAACGGTGCAGGCCTTACTGCGCCAGCTGTTGGATATCTATGATGCTAAAACGCTGGCCAGTCTGCTGGTGGCGCACGGCGAAAGCCACTGGAGCCCGGCGATCCTTAAACGTCTGCTGACCAGCGAGCGAGCAGGGCGTCGCCTGAGTGAAGGCGAGTTTCGTTATCTGCAAAACCTGCTTCCGCGACCTTCTGCCGCGCACCCGAACTATGCCTTCCGGTTTATCGATCTGTTTGCCGGTATCGGTGGTATTCGGCACGGTTTTGAAGCTATCGGCGGACAGTGCGTATTTACCAGCGAGTGGAACAAGCACGCCGTGCGGACCTATAAGGCCAACTGGTACTGCGACCCGCACGAGCATCATTTCAACGCCGATATTCGCGATGTCACCCTGAGCCATAAAAGCGGCGTGAGCGATGAGGAGGCCGCCGAGCATATTCGTCAGACGATCCCCGCGCATGACGTGCTGCTGGCCGGCTTCCCGTGCCAGCCTTTTTCGCTGGCCGGCGTCTCCAAGAAGAATGCCCTCGGACGCGCCCACGGTTTCGCCTGCGATACGCAGGGAACGCTGTTTTTTGACGTGGCGCGCATTATTGACGCCCGTCGTCCAGCCATTTTTGTACTGGAAAACGTCAAAAACTTAAAAAGCCACGACGGCGGGAAAACCTTCCGCATTATCATGCAAACGCTGGATGAGCTGGGTTATGACGTGGCCGATTCAGAGGACATGGGCGCGGACGATCCTAAAATCATTGATGGGAAACATTTCCTGCCCCAGCATCGCGAACGTATCGTGCTGGTGGGTTTCCGCCGCGATCTCAATCTGAAGGGGGATTTCACCCTGCGGGATATTCCTTCTCTGTATCCCGAGCGCCGTCCTACCGTGGCCGACCTGCTGGAACCGGTCGTCGACGCGAAATTTATCCTGACCCCGGTGCTGTGGAAATACCTTTACCGCTATGCCAAGAAGCATCAGGCGAAAGGCAACGGCTTCGGTTTTGGGATGGTCAACCCGAACGATCCGCACAGCGTCACCCGCACGCTGTCTGCTCGCTACTATAAAGACGGCGCGGAAATCCTGATCGACAGAGGCTGGGACAAAGCGCTGGGTGAAAAAGATTTCGACGATCCGCACAACCAGCGTCATCGCCCACGGCGCTTAACGCCGCGGGAATGCGCCCGGTTGATGGGCTTTGAAACGCCGCAAGGCTACGGTTTCCGCATTCCGGTTTCAGACACCCAGGCGTACCGCCAGTTTGGTAACTCGGTCGTCGTTCCCGCGTTTGCGGCTGTCGCAAAACTGCTGGCTCCGCGCATCAGACAGGCGGTGGCGCTACGCCAGAGTGAGGCCGTCAATGACGGACGTTCACGATAAGGCCACGCGCAGTAAAAACATGCGTGCCATCGGCACGCGTGACACCGCCATTGAAAAGCGCCTGGCCGCGCTGCTGACGCAGGCAGGGTTTGACTTTCGCGTGCAGGATCCCGCCCTGGCGGGGCGTCCCGATTTCGTCCTCGACGCCTGGCAGTGCATCATCTTTACCCACGGCTGCTTCTGGCACCATCACGACTGCTACCTGTTTAAAGTCCCCGCGACGCGCACCGATTTCTGGCTGGATAAGATTGGCAAGAACGTCGAGCGTGACAAACGGGATCTTTCAATGCTTATTGCGCAGGGCTGGCGGGTGCTGATCGTCTGGGAGTGTGCGCTGAGAGGCAGACTAAAGCTGAACGATACCGATCTGCGCGAACGGCTGGAAGAGTGGATCTGCGGCGGCGGTCAGACCGCGCAGATCGACACGCAGGGTATTCACCTGCTTACGGTTTCTCCACCTCGCAAGGCGTGACCACCGGTTTTGCCGGCAGCAGATATTTGCCCAGCGTGACCAGCACGACGGCAAACACGATGATCCCAAGAGCAATCCATTCCACAGGCGAGAGCGTTTCTCCCCCCAGTCCCGTTCCGAGCAGCACGGCCACGACCGGGTTGACGTAGGCGTAGCTGGTGGCGACAGCCGGAGAGACGTTGCGGATCAGGAACATATAGGCGTTAATGGCGATGATAGAGCCAAACAGCGCCAGGTAGCCTACCGCGAGAAAGCCCGACAGGTCCGGCAGCGCGGTCAGCTTTTCTCCCGTCAGCGCCGAGACCAGCAGCAGGACAATCCCCGCGGCGAGCATCTCAATCGCACCGGCCATCATGCCGGTCGGCAGTTCGATACGTGACCCGTAGACGGAACCCAACGCCCAGCTCATCGAGCCGATCAGGATAATCACCGCGCCCCACGGATTCCCGCTCAGGTTGCCGCCGCTGTTGAGCAGAACAATGCCGGCCAGCCCAATCCCAATCCCCAGCCATTCCAGCTTGCGGGTGCGGATGCCGAAAAGACGGCTGAAGCAGAGGGTAAACAGCGGTACGGTGGCAACGACCACGGCGGCGATCCCGGACGGGACGTTCTGGTGCTCGGCAATCGTCACAAACCCGTTCCCCACTGCCAGCAGCAGCAGGCCGATCAGGGCGGCATTCAGCATCGGGCGCAGCGGGGGAAGCTTATGCCCGCGCAGCATCAGGAAGGCCAGCAGCAGGATACCCGCCGAAAGGAAGCGGATGCCCGCCATCATCAGCGGCGGCCAGCTTTCCACGCCGATGCGAATGACAAAGTAGGTTGAGCCCCAGATGATGTACAGCGAAAAGAGTGCCCCGATGAGCGGTAGTAATTGCCGGAAACGCATAATCCCTCACGACGAAATAAAAAGGTCGCTGATAGTAAACGCGAAAACTATCGCGCTGGCGAGCCCTTTAATTGTGTAGCTGATGTGAATTTTTTGTTGACGTAAGGTGCCTGTTTCCGGGTTTGCGCTTTTGCTCCATACTATTCACTTAATTACCAAAAAATGAAGGATTAAGATTTTGGCAGGAAGTAGCTTATTAACATTGCTGGATGATATAGCCACCCTACTGGACGACATTTCAGTGATGGGGAAACTGGCGGCGAAGAAAACCGCCGGCGTGCTGGGCGATGATTTATCGCTTAACGCGCAGCAGGTGAGTGGGGTGAGGGCAAACCGTGAACTGCCGGTGGTGTGGGGCGTGGCGAAAGGCTCCTTCCTGAACAAGGTGATTCTGGTGCCGCTGGCGCTGCTGATCAGCGCCTTTATCCCCTGGGCCATCACGCCGTTACTGATGATCGGTGGGGCATTTCTCTGCTTCGAGGGCGTGGAGAAGGTGCTGCACTCCTTTAGCGCGCGCAAGCAGAGCGATACGCCGGAGGTGCGCCAGCAGCGTCTTGAAGCGCTGGCCGCGCAGGATCCGAAAACCTTCGAGCGCGATAAGGTCAAAGGCGCCATTCGGACCGACTTTATTCTGTCTGCAGAAATCGTCGCGATTACGCTGGGGATTGTCTCTGACGCGCCGCTCCTGAATCAGGTCCTGATCCTCTCCGGCATCGCGATTCTGGTCACCGTGGGCGTGTACGGTCTGGTGGGACTGATCGTCAAGCTGGACGATATTGGCTACTGGCTGGAAGAAAAGTCGAGCGCGGTGGCAAGAGGTATCGGCAAAAGCCTGCTGGTGCTGGCGCCCTGGCTGATGAAGAGCTTGTCGGTGGTGGGCACGCTGGCGATGTTCCTCGTAGGCGGCGGAATTGTGGTTCACGGCATTGCGCCGCTGCACCATGCCATCGAACATTTCTCCTCCACGCAGGGGGCCGTTATCGCGGCGATTCTGCCCACGCTGCTGAACCTGGTGCTGGGCTTTATCATTGGCGCTATCGTCGTTGCGGCGGTTAAGCTGGTTGAGAAAATTCGCGGCACGTCGCACTAATTGTTACCGTCGGCAGGATGCAAAAAGACCATTCCTCGTCTAAATTGAAACAGTTTCACCCTGATACAGGAGGCAGGTATGGTCTTTTTGGTCAGTGATGAAGTTAAGCCTAAAAAGGGCGGCCCACGTATGATCGTCACTGGGTATTCCAGCGGAATGGTGGAATGCCGGTGGCACGATGGCTATAGCATCAAGCGGGAAGCATTCCGTGAAGATGAGCTTCAGCCGGGGGACGGGCAGCACAAACGGGACAAGGCTTAATCACATAACGCCCGGCTTTGCCGGGCGTTTTTATCTCAGGTTTCGGGTATAGAGCAGTAATCAGGGAGTGTGTGTGCAGCGCGATACCTTTGTTGTAAGACAAACTTTTTTGCAATGGCTGCATAAGCGTAGCAATCCGGGGCGGATTGTTAATCTCTGTTTTCTGATCGTTCTGGTGTTTTCCACGCTCCTGACCTGGCGTGAGGTGGTGGTGCTGGAAGAGGCGTACATCTCCAGCCAGCGCAACCATCTGGATACGGTGGCCAGTTCGCTGGACAGGCAGTTACAGAACAGCGTCGACAGGATGCTGTTATTCCGCCAGGGCATGCATGATGCAATCGAGACGCCGCTGGCCTTTGATGTCCTACAGGATGCGGTGTCACGCTTTAACACCGTCCGCATGCTCCCCACCTGGCAGCTCGCCGTTGATAAAAAGCGCACCCTTCCCATCAACGGGGTCTCGGATGCGTTCGTGGATAAAACCACGCTTCTGAACCGGGACGCTGAGCGCATCAGTCATGAAATTTCTGCCGCGCTCGAAGTGGGGTATCTGCTCAGGCTGGCGTCATCGAGAGCGCAAACGGAAGCGCGGGTGATCTACGTCTCCCGCGCCGGTTTTTTCCTTTCCACGGATACGCCGGATCGGGCGGGTGATATTACCGCCCGCTATTATAATCTGGTCACGCAGTCCTGGTTTACCCAGCAGTCAGAGCGTAACAACCGCGCCCGCGCCGTGCGCTGGTTTATCTCCACGCCTTCATCCTGGACCGGGGATGAACGCACGATCACCGCCAGCTTCCCCATCTATTTCGATCATTACTGGTACGGCGTCGTGGCGATGGATTTTACATTAGACACGATGCAGCGTTTGCTGACCGACGCGACGGAAGACCGGACGGAGGGGGAGTATCAGCTGTACGATACCCGCCTTAATATGATTGCTACCTCAGCCCACGCGGGAAGCCCGGTTAACCAGTTTGACGAACGCGAAACGGCGCAGATTGCCCAGGCGATTGAACATGATACCGGCGGCGGTATCCGCCTCGGGAGCCGGTTTATCACCTGGGAACGGCTCGATCACTTCGATGGCGTCGTCCTGCGGATCCACACCCTGCACGAAGGGGTGCAGGACGACTTCGGCAGTATCAGCATTGTGCTGGCGCTGCTGTGGGCGCTCTTTACCGCTATGCTGTTGATCTCGTGGCTGGTGATCCGTCGGATGGTGAGTAACATGTATACGCTTCAGCACTCGCTCCAGTGGCAGGCCTGGCACGATCCGCTGACCCGATTGAATAATCGCGGCGCGCTGTTCGACCGCGCAAAATTGCTGGCGGAAACCTGTCGTCAGCAGTCGCTGCCGTTCTCGGTGATTCAGATCGATCTCGACTATTTTAAAAACATCAACGACCGTTTCGGCCATCAGGCCGGTGATAAGGTGCTTTCCCATACGGCAGGCGTGATTGCCAGCGCGTTACGCAAGAATGACGTGGCCGGACGCGTCGGTGGCGAAGAGTTTTGTGTGGTTCTTCCCGGTCTTGGTCTGGAGGAGGCGAGAGGCGTCGCCGAACGCATTCGTTGCCGAATCAACAGTAAGGAGATCCTGGTGAAGAAGAGCACAACCCTGCGCATCAGCGCGTCACTGGGCGTCAGCAGCGCGGATGAAACGGGCAATTACGATTTTGAACAGCTGCAGTCCGTGGCGGACGCCCGGCTGTATCAGGCCAAGCAGAGCGGGCGTAACCGGGTCGTGTGGCGGGATCAGGACAGGAAATGATCCAGCCCCTCCTGCCAGCCCGCAGGCCCGGGCTGTTGGGTGTGATAGACCCGCGCGGGGTTATCGTCCCGTAGCGTGATGCCCTGGCGGTTAATCCCCTTGATCACCACCGCGAAGTCCATGCTGTCGAGCAGCGGCGCATCGTTGGGACCGTCGCCGAGCCCTAGCGTGGTGGGTTCTATGTCTTCCTGCTCGCGATACCGTTCAATCAGCCAGTTAACCGCCACGTCTTTACCGCAGCGGGCGTCCAGAATATGCCAGAAGCGCGCCCCCTGCAGGCATTGCAGGCCGCTGTGCGCCAGTTCCTCTTCAAACTGAAGCAAGTTCTCGTCGGTATCGCGCCAGATCAACGTGACGGAGGCTTCGTGCTTGCGGGCAAGCGTCGAACGGTAGCGCGTCAGTCCGGTCCACTCGCTAATAACGTGCTCATCCACATCGTCAAAGGTGGTGAATTTAAAGCCCGTCTGCAGGCGAATCTGCTCGATCCGCGGACGAATATCCCGGTGCGTCATCCCTCTAATCTGACGCTGGATATTGTCCCAGCGCACGTCAGGCTGAATCACCGCGCCGTTCTCGGCAATAAACGGCAGGCCTTCCAGCCCCAGATCATGCTGAATATCCAGCATCTCTGCCGCGGTTTTGCTGCTGCAGAGAATGATCGGAATCTGGTTATCCTGCAGCCTGTCCAGCCAGGGCATGGCGGGTTGCCAGTCATAGGTATGAATATCCAGCAACGAGCCATCCAGGTCGGAAAAAATCAGCAAGGTATCCCGCAGTGAAGGCATAGTGACTCCCGGTGACGGATGCGTTTCTCTCTAAGAAAATTCCTAAAAAATATCCGAATTGTTAACCGGAGAAATGAGAGTATTCCCTGGCAAACCCGCATTCGGCGTATGTTATTGCTCATAACCAAAAGCATTATGTTAAAAATATTATATTCATCCTAAGAATATATGCTTGTCAGACAAATTCGTTGGGGATAGTGTGGCATGTACATCAGATTTCCTGGTGTAACGAATTTTCAAGTGCTTCTTGCATAAGCAAGTTTTGATCCCGGTCATCCCCATGACCGGGATTTTTTTCGCCCTAACGATTGGCTTCCGACACGCTAAAGTCGTGAATATCGAGCTCGAAGGCCTCGGCCAGCTCGCGATAGGTGTGATAATCCCTTCCGTTGACAATGACGCGGTCCGAATTGTCGTCCGTGCGGCGCACTTCTGACTCGCTGATCTCATTGATGGCGGCCAGCAGGGCATCGACATCCACCTCGACTTCGCGCTTGATGGTATCGCTGTACTCTTTATCGGTCTTCATTGCGGGACTCCTCTTTCAACCTGCAAACGTGTCCAAGGTTAAGTATAGCCTGTGCATAAAAACGCCATTCACGCCGGGCGGCGATGTGCGTTTTTGCGTTTTGTTCTACACTGGCTCAAAACCAGAGGAGGAATGTATGAAGGTCAACGATCGGGTAACCGTTAAAACGGACGGTGGGCCGCGCCGCCCGGGTGTGGTGCTGGCAATTGAAGAGTTTAGCGAAGGTACAATGTACCTGGTATCACTGGAAGACTACCCGCTCGGCATTTGGTTTTTTAACGAACTGGGGCATCCGGACGGGATTTTTGTAGAGAAAGCAGACTAGCACGGCGTCGGGTAGCACATTGCGTGCCCGACACCCGCTGTAAAAGCAAAAATCTCTGGCCAGGCCAGAGATCAAAGGTAGGGTGCACAGGGTCTTTTCTTAAGCGACTAACGCATGTTGACGAAAATCCCGTTCGTCACATTATCGGTCAGGCGTACCACGTGGTAGATCACTTGCTTATTATGCGTTTTAATTTTCCGTTTAATATTTCCTTTGTGTGATGAAACGGTTTTCGCTTTAATATTCATCTGGTCGGAGATCTGAATAGTTCCTTGTCCCGCCATCCACATTCGCAGCATACTTGATTCAGTCCTGCTTAATGATAGGGTGGGTAAGTTAACCGCTCCTACATTTTTAACTTCTTTATTCAAATAATCACCCAAAATGTCATCCAGCGACTCGGGTTTAATCGATTTAGAACTGATCAATAAATTTTTACGGACCAACAAATACTCATCGAAATGGATATTCGCGATCGCCATAAAAACAATAAACAGGGTTTTTGGATGCTGATTAATGATTTGCTTAATGTGCTGACTGTTGGCTGGATCGTGAATGAAACAGTCCTCATTAATAAACACCACGCCTGGTTTTAGTTCGTCACAAGCGGCTGCGAGTTCGTCAACGGTGTGTGCATCGTTGATGTCTCTCTTTCTTACCCCTCTGCTTGCCAGGTACCCGGTTAACCCTAGCCGGGTGTAGCTGCATAAATCCATAATGATCGTTGACATGGCATACCCTCACTCAATGCGTAACGATAATTCACCATCTGCCTGAGAGCTCAAAACAGCCATACGGGATGGAAAAAAATAATAAACCTGTGAGCATGACAAAGACTTTCAGGCGGACTCACTATCCCGTAAAGTTACGTATAATTTGCCAGGAATCTTCTTAAAGTAAAGTAAATATTAAGTATTGTGAGGTGGTTAGAAACAATTAAACCGCGTCAGATATATCCTGGAAGATGTTTTTCGCGTTTTATTTTAGGAATATCCTCAGAAAGACAGTAACAACAGTGCGGGCTATTATTTACGTGGCAATTCGCTGACAATATCCGCTAACAGGTTGAATATCTCGCCGAATAAATGTTCACAGAAGGGAGCGATAAGTGGCATCAGTAATGACATTAATAAAATTCCGACCGTCAGCGTCAGCGGAAAACCAATGACAAACACCGAAAGCTGCGGTGCCATTCGGTTGAGTAAACCTAACGCCAGGTTGACGGTCAGCAGCAGGGTGATGATCGGCAGCGCCAGCATCAGCCCGTTGAGGAAGATCAGCCCCGCCGCGCGGGTGAGGGCCAGAAACGCATTGCTGTTCACCGGATTTTCGCCAATCGGCAGCGTATGGAACGTGTCCACCAGCATGGAGATAAGCCACAGATGGCCGTTGAACGACAGGAACAGCAGCATGGCGAGCAGATCGATAATGCGCGCCAGCACGGGCATGTTGAGATGACTGCCAGGGTCAACAAACGTGGCGAACGATAGCCCCATCTGCAGGCCAATCAGTTCCCCCGCGGTACGCACCGCGGCAAAGGCGAGCTGCATGGTAAAGCCAACGGCGACGCCAATCATCACCTGCTGCAGGGCCACCCATACCGCATTCGCCGAGAAGATCGGAATATCCACCGGCGGAAGAGACGGGGCGACGATAATGGAGATGATGATGCCCAGCCCCACTTTGACACGCTTGGGGATCGATTTCTCGCTGAGAATGGGGGCGGTGGAGATCAGCGCCATGATGCGCAGCATCGGCCAAAAATAGACGCCGAGCCACTGAACCCACTGGTCGCTGGTGAAGTGCAGCATCGTCAGGTCAGCCGATGATGTACGGCAGGTTGGTAAACAGGTTGCGCATATAGTCCAGCAGCAGGTTCAGCATCCACGGCCCGGCCACGATAATCGCCACGAACACGGCGATAATTTTCGGGATGAATGACAGCGTCATTTCGTTAATCTGCGTGGCGGCCTGGAGAATACTGATAATCAGACCGGTAACCAGCGCGACAAGCAGCAGCGGCGCGGCAACGGCAATCGCGATTTTCATCGCCTCCGTGCCCATCATCATGACCGATTCGGGTGTCATTGCCGTTCCTTAACTGTAGAAACTCTGCGCCAGCGAGCTGACCAGCAGCTGCCAGCCGTCGACCAGCACAAAGAGCATGATCTTAAAGGGCAGGGCGATGGTCGCGGGCGGCACCATCATCATCCCGAGCGCCATCAGGACGCTGGCGATCACCAGGTCAATAATCAGGAACGGAATAAAGATGGTAAAGCCAATCTGGAATGCGGTTTTCAGCTCGCTGGTCACATAGGCGGGCAGCAGAATACGCATGGGCACCGCTTCCGGTCCCTGCAGCTCGCCGGTGTTGGACAGGCGGGCAAAGAGGGCCAGATCGGCTTCACGCGTCTGACGCAGCATAAATTCCCGCAGCGGCTGCGCGCCTTTATCCAGCGCTTCCTGCATGGAGATTTTATCTTCGCTGAACGGCTGGTAGGCGTCGGTGTAAATCTTATCGATCACCGGCGACATAATGAAAAAGGTCAAAAACAGCGCCAGCCCGAGCAGAACCTGGTTTGGCGGAGCGGAAGGGGTGCCGAGCGCGTTTCGCAGCAGACCAAAAACGATGATGATGCGGGTGAAGCTGGTCATCATCAGCAGAATGGCCGGAATAAACGTCAGCGAGGTGATGAACACCAGCGTCTGAACCGGAAGCGACCAGCTTTGGCCACCGCCCGCGAGCGGGGTAGAAACCAGACCGGGCAGTTGCGCATAAACCGCGGGAGCAAACAGGCCAACGCCCGCAAGCGTCAGGGATAACAAACGGCGCATCAGGATCTCCCGGAACGCTTAAGCAAACTCTTCATGACGGACTGAAAATCCGCAGGGGCCTCTGCGCGCGCGTCCACCTCAACAGGGGCGGGCGGCAGTTTATGTAATACGTTGATGCTGGAGGCCGTGACGCCCAGGACCAGACGCGCGTCTTCCACCTCGACAATGACCACGCGTTCACGTGGCCCCAGCGTGCTGCTGGCACTGACTTTCAGGCCGCGGGTGCCGGCGGTTTTACCCGCCAGACCAAAGCGCTTCGCCAGCCAGGCGGCGATAAGAATAAAGGCAATAATACCGAACAACGCCCCGCTCACCTGGAGCAGAGGCGAGCCGGGGACGGCAGAAGGTTGCGATAGTGTTGCCTGGGTTTTCATGCTTAACGGCTCAGACGACGCATACGTTCAGACGGGGTAATGATGTCGGTGATGCGTACGCCGTATTTATCGGCAACCACCACTACCTCACCCTGGGCAATCAGATAACCGTTGATCAGAATATCCAGCGGTTCACCGGCCAGACCGTCAAGGGCGACCACGGAACCCTGCGTCAGGCGCAGCAGCTCTTTAATGGTCATCCGGGTGCGGCCCAGTTCAACGGTCAGCTTAACCGGGATGTCCATAATCAGGTCGATGTCCTGCAGCGTGCCGCTGACGTCACCGCCGCCGAGCTGCTGGAATACGGCATCCGCTGCGCTTTTGGCCGGGGTCGCTTTTTGCTCGTTTAACGCGTCAGCCCACAGATCGTCCAGTGCTCCGCTGTTTTCATCGGACGGATTGTTCATGTCACTCATTTGGGCTGTTCCTCATTCAGCGAATTCAAAATCGGGTTGATCAAGTGCTCAACGCGTAACGCATACTGACCGTTAATCGTGCCGTACTGGCTTGTCAGCACGGGGACACCATCCACATGGGCAATAATGCGGTCGGGTTTTTCTATCGGCAAAACATCACCGGGTTGTAATTTCAGGATCTGAGATAACCGCAGCGGGATATCGGCGAAGCTCGCCACCAGCTCAAGCTGCGAATGCTGGACCTGGCGGACCAGGTTTTCACGCCAGTTCTGGTCTTCGTTGCGGGAGTTCTCCAGCGGCGGGTTAACCAGCAGCTCGCGCAGCGGTTCGATCATGCTGAACGGCAGGCAGATGTTGAACTCACCGGTCAGGTTACCGATCTCCACGTGGAACGGCGTGTTAACGACGATATCGTTCGGGGAGGTGGTGATATTGGTAAATTTCACCTGCATCTCAGAACGGACGTACTCCACTTCCAGCGGGTTAATCGCTTTCCACGCGTCGCTGTAGGATTCCAGCGCCAGCTTCAGCATGCGGTTAATGACGCGCTGTTCGGTGTGGGTGAATTCGCGACCTTCTACTTTGGTCGGGAAACGCCCATCGCCGCCGAACAGGTTATCCACCGCGATGAACACCAGGCTTGGGGAAAACACCACCAGACCGGTGCCGCGCAGCGGCTTCAGATGAATCAGGTTAAGGTTGGTTGGCACCGGCAGGTTGCGGGCAAACTCGTGATACGGCTGAATGCGGATCGCACCGACCGTAATATCCGGGCTACGACGCAGCAGGTTAAACAGCCCCATACGGAACTGACGAGCAAAACGTTCGTTAATGATCTCCAGCGCCTGCAGACGTTCACGTACCACGCGACGCTGGGTATTCGGGTCATAGGGACGAATATCGCTATCGCCCCCAATACCCGGTTGCGGATCATCACTTTTATCGCTGTCGCCGTTGAGCAGCGCATCGATTTCTGCCTGAGAAAGAATACTGTCGCCCATGTCGTTACCGCAGAATGAAGGCTGTATACAGAACGTCAGTGACTTCCTGCTTAGGTTGGCCGTTTACCAGCGGGGTCGCCAGCGTTTGTTTAATGGCGTCGACCAGCTTTTGCTTACCCACATCGGTGGCCAGCGCCGAAGCGTCCTGACGAGAGAACAGCAGCAGAAGGCGGCTACGCACCTCCGGAAGATAATCATTCAGACGCGCGCGCGTGGCTTCATCCTTCAGGCGCAGCGTAATACCGACATACAGCACACGATCCGCGTCACCGAGGTTCACGGTGAAGGTGTCCAGAGGGAAAAATACCGGCGCCGGCGGTGGTGCAGGTTCGGCTTTGGCCGCAGCGGTCGAAGGTTCCTGCTGCATACGCCAGTAACTATAGCCCGCGGTAGCGCAGGCGGCGAGCGTGATCAACACCAGCAGCGGGATCCAGATGGAACGCTTACTTTTTTTGGTGATAGCGGAGTCAGTCATCTGATACGAGCTTCCTGTTTCGGTACAGCTTAATAAGGTGATTATCCCGTGTCCTGCTGTCGTCAAAGCGTGGAAAAGACGGGGATAATCACGCTACCTCTGGCGTTTAGGCGAAGATGTCTACGGCACTGTTACCGCGCGCGGCGGATTGCAGAGCGGCAGAGACAGGCAGTAACTCATCGCTCTCGTCATTAAAGCCGCCGGTGTTGCCGGAACGCGAAGCCTGGTGCTGCTGCTGGGATGAGGACTGCTGCTGCCCGGCAAAGCTCTCGCTGCTGACGCTGCTTTGCGCAAGCTGAATGCCGTTCTCCGCCAGTGAGGTTCGCAGGACCGGCAGCGCGGCTTCCAGCGCCGCACGGACATGGCTGTGCGCAGAAACCATCTGCAGCTGCGCCTGGTTATCATCCAGCTTAAGCGAAATTTGCACCTGACCCAGATCTTCCGGGTGCAGACGCAGCTCGGCCGTCTGCTGGCCCTGTTTAGTGAACAGGGTGATGTGCTGGCTTAGGGACTGCTGCCATTCATGCGTACCCAGAGGCTGGCTTAACACCGGCGCGGTGGCGACGGTGGCGGCCGTCTGACTGGTCGCATGGCTGGACATAATTGGTGCCAGGGTCGCCGTCGGTGAGGCTGAGGAGGAGGAACTGGCAAGCTCCTGCTTCTCTGCCGTTGCGGCCACGGCCGGCGTGGCCGGCGCGTTACCCGACAGGGCCGGGTCGCTGTTTTTCGCCTGGCTCTGATAAGGCGCAGCACTCTGGGCTTTATCATGGCTTCCCGGAAGCGCGTTCAGGGACGGCTGGCCCGCGCCGTTTTGCGTCAGCGCCGCTGAACTCAGCGTTGCGGTGGCGGACACACCGTCACTGCCTGCCGCTCGTGAGGTGCTGGTCTGCTGGTGCGGCAGCATGGCCATCAGCGCGCTTAACCCGGCCAGCTCCTCTTCGCTCAGCTCGCTTTTGCCGTCATCTTTGCTGTTGACCGCATTAAGCGTTTTCAGGGCATCACCCTTTGACAGCGGCACCAGCCCGGTTACCAGCGTATCAAGCGACGTAACGGGCGACGTTTCATCGCCATTCAGCGCAGTTTGACGCGAGAGCAGGTCGGCAATTTTGGCCTGCAGGGTGGTATCCCCTTTGGCGTCCTGAGCAACGTGGGACAGCTTGCTGCCGGCGGCTTTCAGGTCAGCCAGAGTCAGGGGCGCATCGTTGCCCTTGCCCGTCGCGTCCGACAGGGCGCCCGCAAGCAGCGCGAGAAAGTCCTGTGCACCGTCGGTGCCTTTTCCTGTCTGCGTACCGCCTGACAGGTCGCTGTCGCTCATCAGCAGTTGTTGCAGTGTGATCATTCCGGTTTCCTCATTGATGCGCGCTGGGCAAACTCATCCATTTTTTTCTGATCCAGGCGGTTTTCCGCCAGGGTCGTTGCCGCAATCTGTCGGTCCTGTAAGGTCTGCCAGGCCTGCAGTCGCTGCTTCTTCTCGCGCCAGAAATTCAGCGCGGTATCGACTTTCTGGGTCCACTGGTGAAGCTGCTGGCGATGCTGATCTATCGCCTTCTCCAGCGTCTGGATAAACTGCTGATAGTTAATCCAGCGCTGGCTTCCAATGCCCTGTGTCATATCGGTATTGAGGTTGGTGCGATATTCATGCTGATAGTCGATTAACATCTTCAACTGTTCTTCAGCCTGCTGGCACCCGCGTCGCATTGCGCCAAGCTGCAATGCGGCATCATCAACTTCTTTTTCAGCCAGATCTTTCAGCGTTGATAACGCGCTGTTTTGCGCCATGACCTTCGCCCTCCACCTGTGTTACACCTGCGGGAAAATCAGCTCCAGAGCCTGAATTGAATCTTCCCAGTCGGCACGTTCAAAAATGCCTTGTTGCAAAAATGCCTCCAGCTGCGGCCACAGGGTAATCGCTTTGTCGAGCATCGGGTCGCTGCCTTTGGCATACGCCCCTACGCTGACCAGATCGCGGTTGCGCTGGAAGCTGGAGAGGAGTTGTTTAAAGTTACGCACGCGGGCGTAGTGTTTCTCGGTTATCAGCGCGGTCATCGCGCGGCTGATAGAGGCTTCAATATCTATCGCCGGATAGTGTCCGGCTTCGGCCAGACGACGAGACAGCACGATATGACCGTCAAGGATCGCGCGCGCGGAGTCGGCAATCGGATCCTGCTGGTCATCGCCTTCGGTCAGCACCGTATAGAACGCGGTGATGGAGCCGCCGCCGCTGATGCCGTTCCCCGCACGTTCCACCAGGGCAGGGAGTTTGGCGAAGACCGAAGGCGGGTAGCCTTTGGTCGCCGGTGGCTCACCGATAGCCAGCGCGATTTCACGCTGCGCCATCGCGTAGCGGGTCAGCGAATCCATAATCAGCAGCACGTGCTTGCCGCGGTCACGGAAATCTTCGGCGATGCGGGTGGCATAGGCTGCCCCCTGCATACGCAGTAACGGCGACACGTCCGCCGGTGCGGCAATGACCACCGAGCGGGCACGGCCTTCCGCACCCAGAATGTTTTCAATAAAGTCTTTTACTTCACGACCGCGCTCGCCGATCAGGCCCACGACGATAACGTCCGCCTGGGTGTAGCGCGCCATCATGCCAAGCAGGACGGATTTACCCACGCCTGACCCGGCGAAGAGGCCCATACGTTGCCCGCGTCCCACGGTCAGCAGGGCGTTAATCGGTCGTACGCCGGTGTCGAGCACATGCTCGATAGGGGTACGCTGCAGGGGGTTAAACGGCTGGGTAATTAATGCGCCGGTTTCGGTGGTGTCCGGGGAGGGCAGCCCGTCGAGCGGCTTCCCGCTGCCGTCCAGCACGCGACCCAGCAGGGCAGGACCAAGCGGCAGCTGTTTCCCGCTTTGCAGCCCATCGCCGGACGTGTTTTTGGCATACACGCGCGCGCCGGGCAGAATACCTTCCACCTCTTCAAGCGGCATCAGGAACAGGCGCTGGCCGTTGAACCCGACCACTTCGCTTTCTACTTCACGCGTTTCCAGACCGTCCTGACGCTCAATCACGCAGGTCGCGCCCAGCGGAAGCTGCAGGCCGGTGGCCTCCAGGACCAGACCGGTGGCGCGCGTCAGCCGCCCATAACGACGAACAGAGGGCAGTTGCGCCATCTTCGTCTCAAAGTTGTCGAGCGTGGTGAGCCAGCGGGTGAGGCGTGCGGTCATCAGACGACTCCCGGTGCCGCCAGGCGACACAGTTCCTGCCAGCGGGTGGCGACGCTGGCATCCAGATCGCCTTCATCGGCAGAAACTTTGCAGCCGCCGTGATGTAACGACGGGTCGCCGCGCAGACGCCAGCCGTGCAGGTTTAGCGTCGCACCCAGGCTCTCTTCCACGCGCTGCAGGTCGTCCGGGTGGACGCGCAGCTGCGGCTTCCCGCTGAACAGCGGCTCCTGCTGCAGCAGACCCTGAATTTGTTTGATTAGCGCCGTGTTATCCACGACGGGCGTCTGGCCGATCACCTGACGCGCGGCTTCCAGCGCCATCTGCATCAGTCGCGAGGCGATCACGCTGTCCAGCGCGTCCAGCGTGTGCTGAAACTCGCTGACCAGCTGCTGCATGCGGGCATGGATCGGCGCCTGCTGCTGGCGCGCCTGATCGATACCGTGCTCTAACCCTTTCGCCAGGCCTTCCTGATACCCCAGCTCGTGGCCTTTCTGCCGGCCTTCGTTCAGACCGGCATTGTAGCCCTGCTCGTGCGCCTGCATTTGCAGCTGAGCCAGCATTTGCGCTTGCTGCTCCTCTTCGCTCAGCTCGGGCTGCTCGACGTCCGGGTCAAGCGCCTCGGTCGGGATCGCGGCTGGCGTGAACTCGGAGAGGGGAGGGGCCAGATCGTCCGGCGTCCAGCGCTTCCACGGCAGCTCATTAGACATAGGTGTCGTCTCCGCTGCCAATCACCATCTCGCCGGTTTCCGCCAGACGACGAACGATAAGCAGAATGGCTTTCTGTTCGTTTTCCACCTGAGACAGACGAACCGGACCACGGTTGGCAAGGTCGTCGCGCAGGATATCGGCCGCACGCTGAGACATGTTGCGCAGGAACTTCTCGCGCAGCGGCTGCTCGGCGCCTTTGAGGGCGATAAGCAGCGACTCGGAATCCACTTCCTGGAGCAGGCGCTGGATGCTGCGGTCGTCCACTTCGACGAGGTTTTCGAACAGGAACATCTCGTCGATGATTTTTTGTGCCAGCTCGCCGTCGAATTCGCGAACCGCCGTAATAACGGCCTCTTCCTGCTGCGTTTTCATCAGGTTGATGATTTCTGCCGCCGTTCTCACGCCGCCCATTTTGCTGCGCTTGAGGTTCTGGCCGTCGAGCAGGTTGTTCAGCACCTCGGTCAGCTCCGCCAGCGCGGCAGGCTGAACGCCGCCGAAGGTGGCGATACGCAGCATCACATCGTGACGCAGACGCTCTTCGAACAGCGCCAGAATATCGGCCGCCTGACCACGTTTGAGGTGGACAAGGATGGTGGCGATAATCTGCGGGTGCTCGTCGCGAATAAGGTCGGCGGCACTCTGCGGTTCCATAAAGTTAAGCGTTTCGATACCGCTGGCGGTATCGCGCGTTTCCAGAATGTCTTCCAGCAGGCTGGCGGCACGCTCTTCGCCCAGCGCCTTGACCAGCACGGAACGCAGGTAGTCGTTGGCGTTGACGTTCAGCGCGGCAAACTGTTCGGCTTCCTGCTCAAACTCCGACAGCACTTCGGTCAGCTGCTTGTTGGAGATTTGACGCACGTTGGCCATCGCCGCACTGAGAATTTGCACTTCCCGCTGGGAGAGGTGTTTAAACACCTCTGCCGCGCGATCTTCGCCAATGGTCATCAGCAGGATGACGCTTTTATCGGTGCCCGTAAGCGTATTACTCATGTTCGTTACCCATCCACTGACGGATGACCAGCGCCACGACGCGCGGATCGTTATCTGACATTTCGCGAATGCGCTGGCTCATCACCTCGGCACCCATGCGCTGGTTAGCGCGGCGCTGCTGCATCTGTTCATCTTTGCTGAGGCGCACTTCAACCGCTTCTTCCGTTTCCTGACGCGCATTCATCTGCTCGCGAGCCGCTTTTTCGGCTTCAGCACGGCGCTGGAGCTGAGGACGAACGCCCTTGCGCCACAGCAGCCACGCGACAATCAGCACCAGCAGCCAGCGTCCTGCGGACATCAGCTGGTCGATAAACGCCTGCTGTTGCCAGAACGGCAGTTCACCGCCGGTCTCTTCCACCGAGTTGAACGGTGAGTTCACCACGTTGAGGGTATCGCCGCGCTTCTCGGAGTAACCCATCGCTTCACGGGTCAGGTTTTCAATCTGCTTCATCTGCTCGGCGGTCAACGGCAACGGTTTGCCATCCGCCAGCGTTTTGTAGTTCACCACTACCGCAACAGAGAGACGCTGAATATCGCCCACGTTCAGTTTAGTGTGGCGAATCGTCCTATCCACTTCGTAGTTCGTGGTTTCGTTACGGCTGCTGTTTCGTGGACCGCTGTTCGTCGCCGTTGAGGTGGTCTGCTGGTTACTCTGCTGGCCGTTCTGCTGATTGGCCGGCGGCGTAGAGATCGGCGCCGCGTTAGCCGGGGCAGGCTGGTTAGACAGCGCGCCCGGCACGCCGCCCGGGTTTGCGCCGCCAATCTGCTCGCTGGTGTTGATTTGGCGCGAACGCATCACCGCCTGCGCCGCATCGCCGTTCGGGCTGTACTGCTCTTCGGTTTGTTCTTTATTCGAGAAGTCGATCTGCGCGGTGACCTGCGCGTGCACGTTGCTGTTGCCCACCACCGGACCCAGGATCGCTTCGATACGGCGCTGGAGACGGCTTTCCACATCGGCGGCATATTTCAGCTGCGCGTCATTCAGATCGCGACCGGCGGTATTGGATTGCGTCAGCAGGTGACCGCTCTGGTCAACCAGCGTCACGTTACCCGGCGGCAGACCGGCCACGGCGCTGGAGACGAGATGCGTCACCGCGCTGATTTGCCCTTCGTCCAGCGCGCGGCCTGGCTCAAGGTTCACGGTCACGGAAGCCGAAGGTGATTTCTGTTCGCGGACAAATAAGGAAGGTTTTGGCATCGCCAGGTGCACGCGGGCACTCTTCACCGGGCCTAATGTTTCAATGGTGCGGGCCAGCTCACCTTCCAGCGCACGCTGGTAGTTCACCTGCTCGCTGAACTGGCTGATACCGAATTTTTCCTGATCCAGCAGCTCAAAGCCTACCGCGCCGCCCTTCGGCAGCCCCTGCTGGGCCAGGCGCAGACGCAGTTCGTGCACCTTATCTGCCGGGACCTCCAGCGCACCGCCATTATCGGCAAAGCGATAAGGGATGTTCATCTGGGTCAGCTGGGTGACGATGGCGCCGCCATCCTGATCGGAAAGGTTACTGTAGAGCGTCCGGTAATCAGGGCTTTTCGCCCACAGGACCATCGCTACAAGGATCGCAATTGCGGCAGCGCCTGCCACGATCAACGGGATTTTAGGATTCGCGCGAAGGCGGTTCATCCACTCGAGTGATTTATTCTGCGGCGCTGTCGATGCTGTTGCACTCATTGCGCACCTCTTAAATCCTGGTGGTTTACGTTATTCGTGTAGAGAAACAAAACTGACTCCCGGGTCGGCAAACACGACAAATGTTCCATATTGATGGCCCTGCCATTATTTGATGATTCGTGATTTTCTATGCGTCAAATAACCTGGTTTTTTCATGCTATTTACCGCCATTATCTTATTGACAAGCTGTTAGTCTTGACCGCGTAAAAAACCATCCAGGGGAGAGTCATGGCTATACAGGGCATTGAAGGGGTAATCAGTCAGCTGCAGGCAACGGCGATGACGGCCCGTAATCAGAATGTGGCAGATCAGCAGCCGAGCATCAGCTTTGCAGGGCAACTGCATGCCGCTCTTGACCGTATCAGTGATACCCAGACCGCAGCGCGCACGCAGGCAGAGAAATTCACCCTCGGCGAGCCGGGCGTGGCGCTGAATGATGTGATGACCGATTTGCAAAAAGCCTCGGTTTCCCTGCAGATGGGGATCCAGGTGCGTAACAAGCTGGTGTCGGCTTATCAGGAAGTGATGGGCATGCAGGTTTAGGTTGTCTAACCTAATGATATTTATAATTAATAATCATCCGATCCCACTGCGTGGGGCATGGATGGGGCAAACTCACTCAATTTCTGGTTGAGGATGAGTACCTGGTCCTGGTTGTTTTCAGCCATCCAGGATCCGTACACCCGGTAAACCATTTGCGCGTCGGTGTGGCCCATTTGCTTCGCGATGAAGTTAGGGTTAGCACCGGCGGCCAACGACCAGCATGCATACGTGTGTCGGGACTGGTATGCTCTGCGATAGCGAATCCCGGCGCGTCGCATTGCTGCCTCCCACGACTGGTTGATCGACCCCACTGCGTAATGATGCCCTGCACGGCCATTGCGCAATCCTTTTTGTGGGTTAAACACGAATGTGCACGGATGCACTTCTGTGCGACCAAACTCACGCAGTTTCACCTCTACCTGATACTGCTTACCCAGGCGGGTTAATTCGGCCTGGTTCTTCAGCACGTCAATAGCTGGCTGAATAAGGTTGATGATGCGGTTTGTCCCGGCCTCGGTTTTCGGAAGGGTAAACTCCTTCGTCAACGTGTGGTTTCGGCGGATCATCATCGTTCCTGCTTTCAGGTCGATATCTTCCCAGGCCAGCGACACCAGTTCACCGTGGCGCACGCCGGTGTACACTGCCAGCGACCACATGTTTTTCAACTGCTGGGTGGCGCAAGCGTTAATCAACCTGACAAACTCATCGCGGGTGAGCGGATCAGGCTCGCAACGCGAACGTTTGAGAAGGGCGATCCCGGTGAACGGGCTTACCTTCACATAACCACTTTCAGCAGCGAACTTGAACATGCCAGCCATGGTCTTCATGTAGTTGTTGACCGTTCTGACTGTCCTTCCCTTTACAGGCGTACGATGCCCCGCCTTCAACGTCTGATAACCGGTCAGCAATTCCTTCCTGATAAACAGCAGGTCTTCCTGCGTCACCGCAGAAACCAGCCTGTCCCCGCCGATCCGTGGCACCATATTGCGCGTTATAGATGTATAACGAGACATCGCGTTGGTGCTGATCTCCATGCGCTTCAATTCCAGCCACTTATTCGCCAGCTCCAGCACTGTGATTTCCTTGCTCTCCATCCCAAACTTTCTGAGGTTCGGTGAGTCCGGGAACTGGGCCGCGTAATTAAAGTTGCCGGTCTTTATCGAAAAGCACACCGACGCACGCAGCTCGCCAGCGACTTTCCTGTTTTTTGGTGTATCCGGCACGCCGAGGCTTTCACGCACCCGGCTGCCTTTATAGATGAACCATATGCGGAGCGTACCGCCATGATTCTCCACGCCTGTTGGGTATGCTGACTTAGCCATTATTCCCTCCTGACGTCCAAGAGCCCGCTAAGCATAAACGGATCTTCATTGGCGCGCACCCGGCTGTTTCTTTTTGAGGCTCTCAACCCACTGGTCGATCGCTTTGTGGTTATACAAGCACTCGCTGTTTTCCTTTGGGATGCTGTCCGGCGACATGTGGACGTACTCCCTGCCACATAGCCAGCTTTTTTTACGGGCCCGCGCTATCGTTCCCGGACGGAGCCCTGTCATTTTTACAAGCAGGTCTTCTGTCACCCACTCGCTGGGCACGATTTGAATAATTTCGCTCATGATCGCTCCTATGACATCGTTTTATAAAACTGCGGACCGTCAGGCGTGGCCGCGCGTAATTCTTTTTCCGGATGTACTGAATAATTTCGGTCGTCCCACCGCACCCAGAACTGGGGATGGTCGCCGTCCGGGTCCTGCAGGCAATCCACCACGCCATTAATGCCGCCGGTCTTCTTCTGGACTATTGCGCCCACATTAAAAGCAGCCATTGCACACCTTCCGGTTCGTGAATAAATGAGATGAGAGCTCCCAGCGCCATAAGTGCGGCGATGAGCCAGTTGATGGGGTTTGAATGCATGGTGAACTCTCAAAAAGAAGCCCGGCGCGGGGCCGGGCAAAAGGGATGACGTTGCAGTGCTTTCGCACCCAATAGCCAGCTCATAACTGGCTATCAGTTGCGTCATGTTTTGATGTGGAGGCGCGGCTCGCCGTCTTTCGGCTCCGGCCACTGGCGAGACATATTCACCTTTAGCTTTTCTTCCAGCGCCGCGGTGATTTGCTCATCTGAGATACCGGCTCGCCGCTGCGCGTCCCATAGCAGGAACTGCATATCAGCCCACTCGCTGAGGTCGCCAGGGTCGGCGGCAGCTTCCAGCGCCTCTTTCGAAAGGTGCTTCAGCGGTCCGACGGGGCCGACATTACCAAAGGTCTTTGCTGACCATTCAGCGTGGCGCCGCCGGATCAGGTTTCTGGTGAACTGTGATTTCTTCGATTCGTAAGGTTTCACGCTCTCTCCTCATGCCGCGCGCTGGGCGCGCAGCCTAAAATTACTTCCGCCAGGCGAAGCTAATCGGCTCCGGCGTAATCCACAGGTGGCGCATGTTTGCCACGTTCACCACATCAGAATCCCGCGGGTAAATCTCCACGGCATCCCGATCCCCATAGCCAACGGCTGACTTTATCTCCTGCAACGCATCCCAGCTGATGCCATCCTTCCACCGTCCCGAGCCGCCAATGCTGGTGGTGTTCACCGTTAGGCGGATGACGCCGTTCTCTTCCTGAAACTCCTGAACCAGAAAGTAAGAGTTAGCCCACACGTTGCTCCGCTTGGGGTCGTGGCATCGTACCGGCCACTGCGATTCCGGTACCAGCTTGAGTATTCCGATCACGTCTCATGCTCCTTAATTTTTTAATGTGCTCGCTCGCCTCCAGTTCGGCGCGTATCTGTGCCGCCTCACGGTGATCGAGGTGCTCAAAGTCATTGTTGAATCGGTCGATTGAAGCGGTATTGATCCGGCCTTGTCGCCAGTAGCGGACTATCTGTGATGTGCAACTGTGGATGATGACGGGCCAACCGTGCTGGTCAGCGTAAATCTGACCTCGTTGAATGAGTGCAAACATCACGCACCTCGCTGCTTCTTCCTCAGTTCGATAACACCCTGGCACTCCGCGCATGTCTGGCAGCCGGGAACGGCAGCGCGCCGCGGCTCGGGAATTGGTTCGTCGCATTCTTCACACGCTCAGCTGATACGGCGTTGCGGTTCACTCGGTGAGCGGAAAGGGCAGCGTTACTCTGAAGCTCTTCAATCTCTGCTGCTGTGTCGATGATGTCCATTGTCAATGCTCCCGGAACTGTCGGTTAATTCGGTTGAATGTGAACGCCAGCAATAAAAAAGGCCGCGATAGCGACCTGGTGATTTGCGATTTCATGGCTGTATCCACCCTTTACCTTTGACGTGCTGAATAACGCCAAGCTTCCTGAGCGACTGGAGTCGGCGGTCAAGAATGCGGAAGACGTCCATCGGGTGCTTTCCTTCTGCTTCAGCAATGACGAGGCACTCCTGCCTGACGGAAGGGCTAAATAGCTCCGAAAAAGAGGTTGGCTGAGCGCCGATAGCGCTTAATACTTCGCTATCCAGTTTCGCGTATTTGGTCACGATTCAACTCCGAAGCGGCGATTAAGCCGCCCTGTGTATACGACGAACTCCAGAAGGCTAACTCCCAGAGCTTCAATTTTCTTGTGATGCTTGTTGATGATGGGAGGCACCGTTTCGTTCCAGTTAGGCTTTGGCTTCTTGCGCATGGCCTGCTGGATTTCCTCGGTGCAGCGGCGGCAGGCGGTGCGGATGGCGTTGTCTTTTTCTGGCGTCATAACCCCTCCATGTAGGCCCGCACGAATTCAGCCGCAGCCTGTGCGTTTATGGCGTTCCCATAGCCTTTGAGTCGTCCGACGCGGTTGCTGCTTGCCACTCTGGCCACCCCGGACTCGACTCGTCCCAGTCGCGCGGCAGCCCCATCAACCAGCGGGAATGTGCCGGGTTCAACTGGACGCCATTTGCCATCTCGACAAAATAGCCAGTCCGCATCACGCCAAAAACCGTTAACCTCAAGGGTTGATCGCAATATTCCACTGTCACCGAAGCAAGTTGACTTCGTTGAGCCTGCCGTATGCTGCTCGGACTTCCCTTCGCTTGCCTCATGTTTAAATCGCTTACCTGAGGTGTTGGCCAGCCTGTTAGTCGAGCTGCTCCGGAGACGTGCTGTAATCCCCGTTTCGTTTCCGGCTGCGGATTCGTATTCGCAACAGGCGTGGGCCACCCAGTAAGCCCGCTCTCTGATGTGCGGCGCACCGACGCCCGCTGCCGCAAACGGCACAAGCCCGAAGGCGTATCCCATTCCTTCCAGGTCAGCTTGTACAAGGTCGAACCATGTGTTTGCGTTACCGCTTGCAACCTGTTCGCCAAAGACATGCTGAGGTCTGCGCTCGCTGATGAGGTGGAAGAAGTGGGGCCAAAGGTGCCGCTCGTCAGCAAACCCATCTCCTTTGCCTGCTGCGCTGAAAGGCTGGCACGGGCAGGAGCCGGTCCAGACTGGTTTATCGTCAGGCCATCCTGCGAGGCGCAGGGAATGAGACCAGACGCCAATTCCGGCGAAGAAGTGGCATTGCGTGAATCCTCGCAGGTCGTCAGGTGTGACATCTTCAATACTCCTTTCATCAACTTCGCCAGGTGCGATATGACCGCCAGCGATCAGGTTGCGCAGCCACTGTGCAGCGAACGGGTCGATTTCGTTGTAATAAGCTGCTGGCGTCATGCGGCCTCCGTTTTCACAACATCAATGGCGCATCCGGGCAGCAGTTCCACCGCGGAGGTGGCACACTGATTTCCCCAGTGATCCCAGCCTGGCGCCGCGCAGCGGCTAAACAGCTCAATGCGCAGCACATCTCCGTAAAGCAGTTCCAGTCGGTGGCGCACTTCCCACGGCTTTTCGCTGTGCGCGCCGAGTGGGCTGTATACCACCTGCTTAATCCCGGCGTGCTTACGTTCCAGCCCGGCGCCGCGGGTAGCTATCAGCAGGTCTTCGGTGTTGGCCCGGGTGTGGTTGCCACCGTTCATGCGCGTCTCGGCGTTAAGCAGATCGAGGAAGTCGTAAAAATCGCTGACTTCCCCCTCGGCCAGCGCCCTGTTGATGCGCAGCTCGGCGTTCTGGTTGAGCTTCACCCAGGTAAAGCCCTTCATCGTGCGAACGGTAAAGCCCCAGGCCTCGGCCAGCTCTATCGCCTCCTGGTTATGCGTGCCGGTGTACCACATTGCTAGCACCGAGTTTTCGGCAGCAAGTTCCCACACTGGCAGACGCTTGATGTCGATTAACTTCATAGTGGAGTAGTGGTCGGCTGCGGCGCCGTTGCTGATGGTGTTGCCGTAAGACCAGGGCGGATCTGCGTAAATAAGCGAGTATTTTCCGGTCATGGAATTACACCTCGAAAGCAAGTTGTGGCGTGAACCGATCGCGTTCTGCGTCGTAATTCAGCGAACTTGCAGAGTTAAAGGCTTCAATGCGCTCAACCAGCACCGCAGCGCTGGTTTCTTTGCTGGCTGGCGCGTAGGCTGATTTATCCCACGCCTTGTCGATTCCGATGTTGCGGGCCACATTTGTACTGTCGGCTGACGACAGCGGGATATGGCGGAAGATATCGGCGTTCAGCATGCGCAGGCCGTGAAGCTTTGTTATCGGATAACCGTTTATGTCGACAACGTGACGGATGAGATCGCGTAACTTTGCCCGACATGAGCGCGGGCGCTTCGCGTCGTATTCACCCATGCTGCCGATACATACGCGCGGAAATTCTCGGCACAGGCGGAAGAAACGTTCATCGGGCTCGTTCATGTGCCACACCGGAGCGCCGACTACTTTGCCGTGCGGCCACTCGGCGATTAACGCGTCGTTCTCTTCACTGGTCCCGCCGATCACGTCAGGGATAACAGCAAAAGCAAAGCGAGGGTGATTCATCCAGCGACCTACAAACGCGTAGTAGTCATTCCAGTTAACAACGCGCTTTTTCGTCCAGAAGCTGAATGCGCCGTTATCCAGCGCGAATGACTGGGTGACTTCGCTGGCCAGGGCTAATTGGCCGGGATTAGCGAAGGAAATGAAAGCGTGCCTGCCTTTCCATGCCTTCAGCGCGCATGTGTCCGGCGTGATTGGTCCACCATGGAAATGTATCAAGCTGCCTCCTGCCTTTCCCGATATTCCTCAGCGAGCCGCTGCGCCTTTAATGGATTGCTGACCACTTCACCCCATGGCATTAGCCAGCCGTTACCAATGAAGGGAAGGCACAGTGTGCCAACCCTGATATCGTCGTGAGCGTGAGTCATAGGATGGACTCCATTTCGTCGATGTAGAGGCCCTGAGCAATCAGGCGGCGACGGCGGGCGGCACGCGCTATGCACTCCTGCCGCCTGCCTTCCTGCGATTGTTCTATGGCGCGCCGGGTGAACAGGCGCGATTTACCCTGTGGCGTTACTACCTTTGGCTTTGTTACCAGGTCGAATGACCGGTCGCAGATTCCGTCCTTGTTGAGCCATTTTTCCGACTCAACGATCTGAGCTATCTGTCCGGATCCGCGGGTAATGCCGTTGGCGACCCGGTTAAACTCGATGAGCGTTACGCCAAACTTTTCAGCAATTTCGCTTCCGGTTACCGGGCGGCCGCGCGTCTGAATCATCCAGGTAACGCGCTCACGGAGGCCGGAGAATTGCCCGGTTCGCCCGGGCCTGCGATAGAAGGGTGTGCGTTTCATTTCCACTGCTCCCCGAACGTGAAGCCGATCTCTGCCAGCGCCTCGTCCATCTTCTCAATGAACTCCGGCACCATTTCGTTGAAATCGGTCATGTACTGCGGATCCCGCTCAACGACGACGTGGTGAATACCTTCGCGCTTCATGCGCGGGTCGTAGTTGGCAAAGAACCAGGCCTCTTTTCCGGTCACCCACATGCTGTACTGCACCTGGGCCATGTAGGTGGACTTGATGGCTTCGAAACCGCCGAGACGGAATTTCATAAAGTCTCGGGAGGTGAACGGGCATTTCAATTCGAGGCCGAACCCGTTACTGCACAGGCCGTCAGGGGAGCACGCGGTGCGCATGCTCTCGTCACGGAACAGGATCGGAGACTCCGTGACTTTTACGTCCGTGGTGAACTCGAAGAGGGCGCGGGCGTCTTCCTCGTACTGCTTGCCCCAGGCCAGCGCCTTGGCGTTAACCTCTGGCGCGACGCCGGTGCATACCTCTGCGAGCAGCGTGTGGGAATAGGACATTTTCATGTCTGTCCACTTCTTCCCAGATCGTGGCTTGGAGATGACGTTGTGCACTTCAGAGGCGGTGATAACGCCGAGGCGCAGCCGGTGCCACGCCTCATCGCCCTGTTGAATAGTGGTTACGTCAATGCCGGTCCTGGCATGGATAATTTCTGGTGTCATGCTACTGCCTTAGCCCTTTTCTGAAGGAAGCCAAATCCTTTCTGCGCCTCTTCTTCCGTGAGTTCTGACGCCTCGAGAATTTGCCGTTTGAAGATGTCGCTGCACAGTGGGAGGAAGTCTTTCTCCCAGTCTTTATCCAGAGTTGTTAAGAGATCGGTTATCGCCTGAAGGGTTTCTTCGCTTGCTGTTGGTGGAAGCGCTTCTGTGGTGCTGCGCGGCGTGACGTCACGGATATCTACGTCCAGTGATTTGCCTTCCATTTCTTCGGCGGTAGGCTGCTGTCCAATCTCAGGCCATGCCTTACGCAACGCCTGTGCTTCCGCGCATTTCGCCAGCTGTCCGTATGGGCGCTTTTTCCACATCGCGTTCGGCGCCGTGGTGTCGCGGCCGCCGGTGGCATAGTTCTCAATCCAGTATTCTTTGGCGCTGAACTCGACAATCTCTCCACTGGGCATGCGCTTGTAGACGGTGTATTTGCACCACTGAGGGAAGGTCACCTCGACACCAGTAAGCGTCTGAGTTACGTCGGGCCCGAACTCTGGCTCGCGGGCACCGGCATAATCGCCAGAACGGTCTGCCTGAATGCGGTAAAGCCCGATGCCCGGCATGACGACGTCGCGCCAGTCGCCTTTGCCTGTTTTCGAATCTTTGACGTACATCGGAACGAGGTGGACAGGTTTGAGCAACGGATCCAACTGGCGGGCGCGGCAGTAGTCAAGCGCCATCATTACCGATTCGTCTTTGGCGCCAGGGTAGATGCTGTTCTTCAGCGCGCTCCAGGTGGAGACGTCTACGCCCATCTCCTGAAGCGACGTCGCTGTGATTGTTAATTCGTTTGCCATCGTTAATCCCCTCAAAAATTAAAACGGGCAGCCGGTACGGTGTTCCCAGTCGTATTCCGCCTGGGCGTAAGCAACTGCCGAAATGAAATCGTTGTAGGCCTCGCCAGCTCTATCGCTGCGAAGTCCTTCGTATGGGCTGGAGTCAATCGGTACGGAGAAGTGGAAGAGGCCGGACGGCTCTTTTGGCATCATGTCGATGATTTCCCGCGCCCGGTCGCCGATCCACTTCTCTTTTTCGTCGGTGAGCTGCTGCTCAGCCCAGCGTCGATCTTCGATTCGGTCGTAAGTGAGGTATGCGTTCATGGCTGAACTCCTGAAATTTGGAAGTGCAGATACCGCCCGCGTAATGCCAGGCCGATCAGTTGAATAGGGGGTTAGACTGCTTTTCTATGCCACGGATAACCGATGGCAACCTTCATTTCGTCGTAGGCTGCCATCCACATGGCGCCATCACCGATAAACAGGGCAATGGCTGCTTTACTCTGCGCGGCGCGCAGCAGGTGATGATTGATCATGCCTTCACCTCAACCTGTTTCAGGAGGCCAGCGATATGCATCTGCCAGCGGTTCAGCGTCAGCTTGTCGCGCGGTGCCGATACCGACGTCAGCTGCCACTCGTTATCGTTGAGCTTTTTGGCGGTGTACTGCTTGCCGTTGTGGGTGACTGTCATGATGCCTCCCGGGCGCGAATCATTGCGTCGGCAATTAAAAATGACTGTTTAACTATTTCAGGCGCGGCTAATCCCCAAGTGTCAGGGTGAGAGCAGATTCCAGCCAAAGCCTTTGCTGCGAAGTAGTCGCGCACGGTTAAACCTCGACCTCCAAAATCTTCGCTATCCCATGAGTTAATTTCAGGGGTGCATACGCCTGATTGTGGAAACGCAGGACCGCCAGTTTTGTTACTCATAAATCCTCTTGGCCTTATCGCGGCGAACGGAACGGTTAATACAAGACTTCAACGCATTTATTCAGTGTTTCAATGGGCGGTGGATGGCCGCCGGTTGTCATAACTAAACAGGCTCTTTGAACCCGTTTGGGTATGAAAAAGCCGCTGGTTAAGCGGCTTGCTATTTGATAAATCGGACACCCTTGTTGATTAGCTTTTTCGCTTCCGTGGCGCTGATTTTGTCTATTGTTTCGCAGTCATCATTAAGTAACGCCTTGACGACAAACTTGCTGCGCGCATAGACAATTACCAAATCTGACCCCTGATTGGTGGTGGTTAGGTAGTAATTCATGGCCTTACCCTCTGTAGTTACCCGCTGATGCGGGAGAAATGCTTTATCAGTCCGCTGTAAACTGCTGAGCTACAACTCATCTCGAATCTGTGAGAGTGTGCTGATTGCCAGGTAATACCCGCGCCGATGCTCTTCTGTTTTGTACGCACGCATATCGTCTTTGATCGATGCTATTGCCTTATTTAGGACCTCAACTTGTGCTTCTTTAATCGCCTGTTTGCGTGGCTTCTGACGCTTCTTAGGAAGGTCTCTTAAACACGCCGGAATGTATTTCTGAGTCATAAAAAATCCTCTTGTGATTCAGCCCAGCCCACTCAGCCTCGAATGGGCTGGAATGAATCTGTTTGCGCTTCGCACCTCTCATCCCGCCAGTGTTGCCCGTTCCCACGCCTTTATCGCTCTCGCGAGGGGGTAGCCTCACACAGACCGGATCGCGCCCGGTGCTACGCCGCATTTTGTGCGTTGGGGTCTAAACAGGATTACTGAGTGCTGTTCCGACTTTGCATGTTGTTAAAAAGCAGGCGACTTGCTGTCCGCCGCTGGCTAACTTCGCTCAGCTGTCGATGTTTCGTTTCGATGGATTGATAATAGCGATGAGTATTGTTTATAGCAATACGTATTGATATTAAATAATAGCAATTGCTATTAATGCGTTGATAGCTAAAGGAATTTAATTTTGTAAAAGTTGCATGTTATGCTCATAAAAATCATTGTGAGGGCGGTCTTCATGGAACTGGATGATGAGAGAATTAATATGATGGCTCACGCTGCTGGTCGTGCGGTGATGGAGTTATGCCTGGCAGATATACCTGTGACTCAGCAAGCTATAATCGACAAGCTTGAGCAGTACCGAAAGGAAACCGGCAACGTGATCGGTAAAGGGATTAACAGAGATGCAGCGGAAATCGTGCGTAAAGGAAGGAAAGCAATTCAGTGAAGAACCCGGCCAGAAAGCCGGGATGGATAACCAAGTCGTTAATCAGCCCATCCTGATTTCGTATTAATCGCTGATTCGGCCATGGTGTATTTCTGAACCTTGTCATCCTTGAAGAGGATAGTTAGCTCTTTCTTGGTGCCGTTCGTTCCGTTATGGAAAAGGCCATAGAATGGAATGAAGCTAGTTCCATTTACTTTGACTTTTGCGAAGGAATACTTCCAAATCTCATTGCCGCCATCGGTATAGGACACTGCATCTGGTGAGCCAAATAAGCCCTTCACCTCCGCTTTCGTCGTTTTACCTTCTTGGATTTTGCTCTGGACGCTAGTCTCTGTTTCGTTTTTCAACTGCTGGTTACCAGAGGATGCGCAACCGACAAGAGTAACAGCCAAAGCAGCTACGATAAGGCACTTTTTCATTCCATTTCCTTTGCTGTGTGAGCTTCTAATAATGAAGCTAAAAATTTCTAACCGTGTTTTCTGTATGTTTGAGGCATGCTGCCAATGACTTTTCCGAATACGAGTATCCTGTTCATTTCTTCTTTTTCGATCGGTTCCCATGGGCGGTAAGTCTTGTTGTCGGAAATGACAAGCAGCTTATCTTTCATCTTCTGCAAGCGTTTCACGTGGGACGTGTCGTCGTATATGAAGGCGTAGATTCCATCACCATCGAAGTGTTGAACACTGATATCGACAAACAGCAAATCGCCTGGCTCAATGGTCCCGGACATGCTATCGCCGCGAACATTAATGATTCTGATCTGCTCAGCCTTTCTGCCATTGAACATCCGGCGAGCATCTTCCACTGAGTATTCCACGGATCTAAGCACCTCTACAAATTCGCTGTTGATGGCTCCAGGTCCAGCGCTTACGTAAAAGTCTAGCGCTTCAATGCGGAAGGTGTCAGTAGGCGCCGGCTCTGTTTTTGGCTGCGAAATTGCGGGCATTTGACCATCGTCACGCATCGGGCCAACTCCGGTTGAAAGCCACTCAGACCGAACGCCAAGCGCATTGGCGATCTCAACAATTTTAGTTGAGCCCCTGGCATTGCCACTGGTCAGCCTCCAGATGGTGGGCTGAGCAACGCCAGACGCCTTAGCTAAAGCGCCCTGAGACATGCCAGATAAGTCCATTGCCTGATTCAGGCGTTCTGCAAGAGTTTCTTTTTTCATGAGTTTAAATTTATACGCTTGCGTATTGTTGGTCAAAACACGTTTAGCTATTGCCTAAATCAATACGCATTGCTATTATCAATTCACACCAATACTCATAGGAATTGGAATATGACGAACAAAACCATCCAGCGCGCCATTGATATCGCTGGTAGCCAGAAGAAATTAGCCGACCTGTGCGGTGTAGCGCAGCCGACGGTATGGCGCTGGTTGCACGGTGGTGGCATTGATGCCCGCTATGTAATGAAGATTGTGTCTGCAACCAACGGCAAGCTTAAGCCAGCAGATATCCGCCCAGATCTCGCCCAGCTCCTTGGGGCGAATAACACAGCCGCTTAACGGCGGCCCTAACCACGAAAGGGAAAGCAATGCATTCACTTGCGTATCAACACAATACCGGAATACACCCGGGAGCGGTGATAAACCGCGCTCAACCTAAGGCGGCGCCAGACCACGAAAGGATCCGCGATGCGGTCCGGGCATGGTCGTCGGCGCTGGACAATCAGGACGTTGTTTCGGCGCTGATCATCAACGAATACCGGGAGCAGGGCGGCACCGCCATCAGCTTTCCGGAAGACATCAGCCGGGCGCGGCAGAAGCTATTTCGCTTTCTGGATAACCGCTTCGACTCTGAGCAGTACCGTGAGAACGTGCGCCAGCTGACACCCGCAATCATGGCCGTTCTGCCTCTGGAGTATCGCCATCGACTTCTTCCCGAGGACAGTTTCATGTCCCGCTTAGCTCGACTTGAGAAGGAAACGAGCGAGGCGAAAGTGGCCGTTGCGATGAACGCTCCGCGTCACCAGAAGCTCAAGGAACTCAGTGAGGGGATTGTAGAGATGTTCCGTGTCGACCCGGACCTGACCGCGCCGCTGATGGCCATGGTCACTTCAATGCTGGGGGTTATGTGAGAACTACAGAAATGGCGAAAGCCGGTCTGCGCGAACAGAGCCGACTTTCTGGTGCAACAAACGCTAGTCAATTGCGAGGTCATTATGACAAACGCTAATCCAAAACGCCAGGCGCAGGAGGTTTAACTGTGTCGAACGTCGCTTACGCAAATTTCGCGGCGCATTCCGCCGCCAGGAGCAACCGGATGGAGAACCAGAAAACCGGATTCATCCCGTTGTACCGGAGTGTTCTTAAGCAAACCTGGTCGAAGGACGTCTTCCTGCGCACGCTGTGGGAAAACCTGCTGCTGTGTGCTGCTCGCCAGCCATATACAGCAAACTTCAAGGGGCGCAAATGGCCGCTGCAAACCGGACAACTGGTCACCACCTCAGCCGATCTCGGGCTGAATTTATGCGACAGGGAAGGGAAGCCATGCAGTCGCCACGCCGTAGACAGGATGCTTGATGTTTTCGAGCGTGAAGGGATGATTTCTCGCTCCGGAGAGAAGCGAAAGGGCTCTGTGATAACCATCACAAATTACGCTGAATATGCTCAAAAAATGGACGATTTACCCGAGCGTATCACCGCGCATATCTCCGCGCTTAATGCCGAGCATGACGAATCCAGTAATGGCGCGGCTTCGGAAGGTTATGCCGCGCATAACGGAGCGCATTTACCCGAGCGTTTCACCGAGAATCATGAACAACAATGTAATAACAACAATAAAAACATTAAAAGATCTTCGTCCGAGAATTCTGACGAATCCTCTGACGCACGTCTGAAGAAATTTTTATCAGCTCATCCAGAAGCTGCGGTTTACACCCCATTCGGCGCGAAGTGGGGATCGGCTGAAGACCTCGAGATCGCTAAGTGGATTTCCTCCAGGGTGAAGCTGATTAACCCAACCTGCAAAGCCCCGGACATGACCTCCTGGTCTAACACCGTTCGCCTGATGCGCCAGATAGACAACCGGTCGCACCAGGACATCTGCGCGCTGTACGACTGGGCCAGCAAGCACCACTTCTGGCAGACCAACATCCTGAGCCCGGAAAGCCTGCGTAAGCAGTGGGACAAGCTGACGATGCAGCGCAATGCCGGATGTGAGCAGCGAGGCGGCAAGCCGGATCTGGACTTCAACAACACTGACTGGGCCTATGGGGTGATCCGATGAAATCTCTTGCAGAGCAGATGCGTAACCACGACCGCGAGCAGATGAGCCGCATGGCCCATAACCTGCCAGAGCAGTACCAGGAGCAAGCGCCGGTCGAGCAGGTGGCTCAGGTATTCAACAAGCTGTTCAACGAGCTGCGCGCAGCGTTCCCGGCCAGCATGGCAAACTTCCGCACCCAGGACGACCTGAACGAATTCCGCCGTCAGTGGCTGCTGGCGTTTCAGGAGAACGGGATCCACACCATGGCCCAGGTCGATGTCGGTATGCGAGTGGCTCGCAGCCAGGTACGCCCATTCCTGCCTTCGCCGGGTCAGTTCGTCGCCTGGTGCAAACAGAGTGGCGGGGCGCTGGGAATAACCGTTGACCAGGTGATCGCCGATTACTGGGACTGGCGTAACCGCTCGTTCGAATTCATCTCCAGCGAGCAATTTCCATGGTCGCAGCCGGTCATGTACCACATTTGCGTAGAATTGCGCCACCGCAGCACCGAGCGTCAGTTAACGCATGGTGAACTGGCACGCGAGGCAGGCTATCTGCTGGACATGTGGGAAAGGCGCGTCACCGAGGGTAAGCCAGTGCCGCCGGTACGCCGGGCTATTGCCGCACCAGCTGCCGAGCAAGGGCCGACGCCGATCCAGCTGCTGCTGGCCAAGTACAACCGCAACAAGTCGAACGGGATGGTGTGACATGAACATAACAATCCGTGAGCAGGTGCTGGCAGCCCTGCGCAACAACCCAGGGTTGAACAACGCCAAACTGGCAGGGCTTATCGGCATGGACACCAAAAAGATATCCGGAACGGTGAGCACGCTGCTGGCAGACGGCCTGATCCGCTGCGAAGGAAAATACGGCCAGCGCCTTTACAGCCTGACCAGCTACGGAATGCGCTTCGCCCCTGACACGATACCTGGCATGAAGCAGGGTAAGTCGGAGTTAATTCAGCGGACGGACACAAACGTGATCTGCCAGGAGTGCCGCAACAGCGCGGCGATGAGAAGGGTATTGATGGTTTGGGGGAGGGTAAGGGTATGAAAATCGAAGATATCAAAAACGTTGCGGTGTTCTTCAATATGAACGGCAATACAGTAGCGTTACGAATGGATGCTGAGCAGAAGCGGATCATCGCATTGATGGCGCTGAACACTGCTGATGCTCGGGCAGAACTGATTAAAGTGCCGCACATGACTTCACCAGCAGACCCAGCTCTGCAGGAGGCAGCCCAATGAGCTACATCGACAAACAGGCTGTGTAAGCAGTTGCTGCTCTGAAAGCTGGTGACACCCTCGGCTACGCTGATGTAGAAATCATAAAGCAGATAGCACTGACGCGAAGGCGCTGTTGGATGAGCTGAAAGCCAAATACATAATGTTTCCTAAGCTGTTTTAGCCTTTACTCACTACAGTTCAGCTTTCGATTACAACTCCTTGTCAACTATGAGTATAATCAAATGAAACCAATGTAATTCAAGCTAGTAGAATATGAACAAAAACGATCTTGAATCCTTATCTACTATCAGGTTTGATGAGGCTAAGTGCTTGCTAGATAATGGATTTTACCATGGGGCATACTATCTTTGCGGGTATTCTATAGAGTGCGCCCTAAAAGCATGTATCGCGAAAACTTTTCTTCAGCATGAATTTCCAAATAAGAAAATAGTGAATGACTCTTATACTCATGATTTATCACAACTTCTTAAAATTGCTAACCTGCATCAGACACTTCAAAACGACTTTAGGAGTGATAGCTCACTTGAGATCAACTGGACCATAGTGAAAGACTGGACTGAACAGTTTCGCTATGAGAACAACATAAGCCAAGCAATGGCCGAGCAACTGCGTGATGCGGTAGGTGACCAAACTTCTGGAGTTTTGAAATGGGTAAAAGCACACTGGTAGTCGGCAGAGAGTTGACAAAAGATATGGAGTTTTCAGGTCAATTCTTACTAAAAAAACTTAAAGCAGATAATCTAACTGTTGATGCCGCATTGTGGTTTTTTTATCCAGAAATATCATGGCGATATATACTGGTTGTGCGTGAACTCCCAGAGCTGGGTCCAGCCTATATTTATAAGAAAATCAGTGACATAAACAAAAATAGCTTGTCAAAAAAATATAAGCCAATCCCGTTAGAATTAATAGAGGCCAAGGGTGATACCGCTTATGTTTATAAGATGCTTAGAGGCTTTACTCGAATAATCGATGGTAGAGTTCGTATAACCAACTCTATGATGAATGGCCTTGAGATCGTTGATTCTCTTATCTATGAGTTGAAATGATTATCACTTCGAAATCTGTTTTGATTTTCTGAAATCAACCAGCCATAATCATGTCATCGGAGCCTGAACAACTCCGGTGACTTCTGCGCATTTAAGGGGACTTAAATGCGACCACAATCTGAACTCCTCACCTTTTCACAGATGCAGAAATGCACCTGCGATTTTCTGCATTCTGCGGTTTCCGTTAAGGAGGCCGTATGACTCTGCCAGTAGACGGTATCAAACTCCATCGCGGCAACTTCGCGGCCATCGGCCAGCAGATTCAGCCATTGCTGGATGCAGGGCAGTACTTCCGCCTGCAAGTCAAACCGTGGCGTGAGAAGCGCAGCCTGTCGCAGAACTCGCTCAGCCACATGTGGTACACGGAAATTAGCGAATACCTCATCGCCCGCGGTAAGACCTTCGCTACGCCTGAGTGGGTAAAAGACGCGATGAAACACACCTATCTCGGCTACGAAAGCAAGGACCGGGTAGACGTCGTGTCCGGCGAGGTAACCACTGTCCAATCCCTCCGCCATACGTCCGAGCTCGAAACCGGCGAGATGTACATTTTTCTGTGCAAAGTCGAAGCCTGGGCGATGAATATCGGCTGCCACCTGACCATTCCGCAGAGCTGTGAATACCAGCAGCTGCGCGATAAGCAGGAGGCCTGATGTCTATTCCACTTTCCCGCGTCATCACCAATGAAATCTTCCGCGTTCCGGCGCGCCGCCAGCGCAAGACCGCCGTTAGGCCGTCCGACATCCCGACACTGAAAGACTACACCGCCCGCCTGGTGGATCAGAAATGGCTGCGTCTCGCGGCACGGAGGAATCATGCGTAAACCCTCCCGCCGTAAGTGCAAAGTATGCGGTGAATACTTCGTGCCGAAATTCCATGACATCCGGATCCGCTGGTGCTGCCCGGAGCACGGAGCAATCCTCGCGATGCAAGAGCGCGAAAAGGAGAAGGTGAAAGCCGCGGCGAAGCGCATCAAGGAGCAGAAAGAGGCTGAGAAGGCCGGGCGCAAACGCCGCAAGGAACGACTGGCAGAGCTACGGCCTGCCGGTTACTACAAGGCGCAGGCTCAACAGGCTTTCAACGCCTATATCCGCGCGCGTGATGCTGATTTGCCTTGTATCAGCTGCGGCGAGACCAATCCACCCGATCTGCATGGCGGACAATGGGACTGCGGGCACTTCAAAACGGTCGGCGCTAACCCTGAACTGCGCTTTGAAGAGCGCAACGCCCATAAGCAGTGCAAATCGTGTAATGCCGGGGCTGGGAAGTACACGGCCAAAGAGGCGACGGTCGCGCAGCAATACGAAGCTGGCCTGGTCGCTCGTTACGGTCAGGAGTACGTCGACTGGCTCAACGGCACACACGAAATGACCAACTACCGCCGGGAAGACTTCATCCGGATCCGCGATGAGTACCGCGCCAAGCTCAAAGCACTGAAACAACAGGAGGCCGCATGAACCACGCCGACCTCCTCCAGTACCAGGAAGAAAGCGTTAAGCGCGCCAGCATGCCACCAGTAGCAAAGCACAGCCATACCAAAACCAATCAGCCACAGAAGGAAGCCGCATGAACAGTCAGCAACTGGAATACGTACGTCAGCAGCTCATTGTGGCGACCGCAGACCTCAGCGGGGCGACGAAAGGCCAACTGGTAGCTTTCGCCGAGAACGCGCAATTCACCGCGACGGCGCGCAGCCGGGGACGGAAAAAGGTATTCGACAAAGATAAGCAGCGCATGGTCAATCCGGACGGACCACCAATGAGTGGCAGCCAGTCCCGCGCAAAAGGATCCTCCATCGCGCTGGTTTGGCCGGTTGAGTTTGTTACCGCGTCATGGCGCCGCGCCGTCCTATCACTGGAAGAACACCAGAAGGCATGGCTGCTATGGAACTACAGCGAGAATATCCGCTTCGAGTACCAGGTGGCGATCACCCAGTGGGTCTGGGCAGAGTTCACGGCGCAACTAGGCGCGAAGAAGGTGGCCGGCAAGACGATGGAGCGACTGAAAAAGCTTATCTGGCTGGCAGCGCAGGACGTCAAAGCGGAGTTGGCAGGCCGTGAGACATACGAATATCAGGCACTGGCGGAGCTGGCGGGCGTAGCGAAATCTACCTGGACGGAAACGTATCTGCCTCACTGGCTGGCGATGCGTAACAGCTTTAAGCGGCTCGATAGAGGTGCACTTATATCCGTAACGCGATCACGTTCACAACAAAAGGCGACAAATTTAGATGTAAGTCTTGCAAAACCGAACTGAAACGCATATATTTCATGTAAATTTGATATCGTCGTCATAGCTTCGCAGGTCGGCAAAGAATAAACTGCCTCGGTTAAATTCCGGGGCTTTGTTTTTTGGTGGCTCACAAGTTGTAAAGTTCTCATGGATGGTTATTAAGGCTATCAGAAGCTTTAAAACAAAGTGTAGAATTCCATCCAACACAACTTCTTCTGGATAGGAATAGGTATGAGAATTACCGCTACATGTATGGAATGCTTTAAAGAGTTTGGTCGTCCTAGTTTTGAATTTTTCAGCTTACCTTACTATGAGAACCGAATTGCAGTAGTTCAGTGCTCGCATGGACACAAAAGCGTTCTCGTCCTTCAAAGCCAAAAGTTTGAAGTTCTCATGGAGTCAGGAGCTCAAGCCTTATTAAATGGGTTTACTTTAGAAGCCTGTGCAACTTTTTATGCGGCACTTGAAAGAACCTATGAATTTGCAATTTGTGTATTGATGAAAGCTAGGGGCGTGGATGATCAACAATACTTTCGTATGTTCAATGAGATGTCTCGGATGTCTGAAAGACAGATTGGTGCATTTATGACGCTCCACTTACTTGAGACTGGTATGCCGTACAAAATAGATAATGCACTTACAACGTTCAGAAACAGTGTGATTCATAAGGGAGAAATACCAGATCCTGATAAAGCGCAAGATTTCTGTTCTAAAGTATTCGCGAAAATCCTCGAGATAACAGAACTTCTTATATCAAGGCACCCCGAAATAGTGCAAGATGTTATTTTATTAGATATGCAGAAAAGAATATCTGAAATGAAAGAGAAACTTCCCATAGCATCATCAACTGGAACTATTTTCTTTAGTTTAAGCAAAAGTGAGAATAAGCATGACTTCGACGAGGCGATGGAAAGCTTCAAAGTAGCTATGCAAAAGTTAACAGTGCTTTGAAAGTTTTTTTATTTGTTGGCCTATTCCTTTAATTTTGAAATATAAGGAGCTATCTATCTGATAGCTCATCTATTTAATCCCCAGAGATTACCTACAAACACAGCGCATGGTTAATTTCAGCCCATGCGCTTGACCCTTTCAAAACACACAGCACCCGCTAACTACGCGAGGTGAGAGCATGTATCGCATGGAAAAAATAACCACTGGTGCTGCCTATGGCGCTTCAGCCGGGAGCATCCTCAACGGCATGCTGAATGCCTACAGCCCCGAGCAGTGGAACGCTATCGGCGTGCTGGTGGGTATCATCATTGCCGTACTGACGTATCTGACAAATCTCTATTTCAAGATCCGTGAAGACAACCGCCGCAGCAGGAGCCGAGATGAACCCGACACTCAGGAATAAGCTGGTGGGTGCCATTGTTGGCGGATCCGGAGCAATCACCATTGCTGCAGTAATGCTGGGCAATGCGGATGGACTGGAAGGGCGGCGCTATTACGCCTATCAGGATGTGGTCGGCGTCTGGACTGTTTGCGATGGGCACACAGGCACAGACATTCGCCGCGGTCACCGCTACACAGACAAAGAGTGTGACAACCTGCTAAAGGCAGATCTGCGAAAGGTGGCAAACGCCATCGACCCGCTGATCAAGGTTCGCATCCCTGAACCTACCCGCGCCGCGATTTATTCCTTCACCTATAACGTGGGCTCTGGTGCCTTCGCCAGTTCCACGCTGCTGAAGAAGTTGAACGCTGGTGATGTGCCGGGGGCATGCAAAGAACTGCAGCGCTGGACGTATGCCGGTGGCAAGCAGTGGAAAGGATTGATCACCCGGCGCGAGATTGAGCGTGAAGTTTGCGAGTGGGGCCAGAAATGAGCCGATTAACAGCCATCATCTGCGCTGTCGTTATCTGCCTGCTGGTTTCCATGGCCTGGGCGATTAACCACTACCGCGACAACGCCATCATCTACAAAGACCAGCGCGATAAAGCGACGGTCCGGGCAGAAACATCGGAGGCGATCACCAGCAATGTGATCACCACGATGAACCTCATCCGTGACATCTCACAGGTTACCCAGAATGCAAAGAACGAACTGGCTCAAAAGGTCGAAACGCGCATTGTCTACATCAGGCAGGCGCTTGAAGGCGATCCGTGCGCTAACCAGCTTGTTCCTTCTGCCGCTGCTGACAGCCTGCGGGAATACGCAGACAGTTTACGTACCGGCCCCAGTAGTGCCGATAAGCGCTGAACTGACAGCAGACACGCCGCTCCCCAGAATGGTGGTTCCGTTCACATGGCAGGCAAGTCTGGAGTTAAACGCTCAGCTCTACACGGCGCTGGGGAAGTGCAATCTGGATAAGGCGGCAATTCGGAAAATTGAAGAGGCGAGAAAAATAAATTGAAATCGAGAAATGAAAGTAGTAAAAGTCATTCATGCTGTGAGCAGTCCAGCTGAAGAAAAATCATCAAGTGTCAAAAAAAAATTCTGAGCCTCGGCAATCGCCGGGGCTTTTTTATATCCGCATTTCACCGCGCACCGCAGCGCATTCAAACCACGTCGAACCAAACCCTTTGAAATGAGCCTTTGAGGAAGTCAGTTAGTGCTGGCGAGCCTCGACGGGCTGATTTCCTATGCGGCAAAGGTTCATCTCAAAGAAAGGTACACGCTATGAATAATCCGTCAGTTATTCCGGCTTTCGATTTTCGTGAAATGGTCACGACTTTCGATAACAAGATAATCACCACATCACTCAAGGTAGCGGACTACTTTGGTAAGCGACACAAAGACGTTTTGCGCGCCATACGTAACCTGAAATGCTCCGAAGACTTCACCCAGCGCAATTTTGCGCCCATTGATTTCATTGATAAAAATGGTGATGTTCAGCCTATGTATAACATCACCCGCGACGGATGCATGATGCTCGTGATGGGATTCACTGGTAAAACAGCTGCCGCAGTGAAGGAGTGTTACATCAATGCCTTCAACTGGATGGCCGAGCAGCTAAACCGGCGCATGGCGATGGGTGAAGAATTGCAGCATCGCTACGCCATCAAAGAAACGCGCTCAAAGCTGAAAGGCACGATCGGAAGCCGTTTGATGAACGAGCGGAAGAAGGAAAAACGCGTGCTGAGGCTCGAACATGAGCACATCATGCAGGTTACGCAGCCTGAGTTGCTGATTAGCTAAGCCGGCCATTACAAAGCTCACCTGCTGGTGGGCTTGATAATGGAAAAACAGTGATGCCTATAAGTTTTGGTAATTAGAAAAAACCTCAGATAAGTGCTAAAAATTTTCCCAGTAAACAATGATGAGATGAAGAATGAAAATCCTGGGATTTGATGAGCACAGAACAAAACGTGGGAGTGGTGCATTAAAGTTCTTTGAGCTGGAGCGTGTACCAAGCAGTGACTGGGTAAAGATATTCGAAAGCCTGTTCACAAAAAGTGGTGATGAGGCGTGGGTTGAGGGGTATTGCATAGTAACGAACTGCCCAAGCAGTGACATAGCTGAAAGGCTAGTGCAGTTACAATCAAAGTGTGAAGAAGCAAACACAATATTCAGAACTAAGAACTCAACTCTTTGAACAGTAATCGCCGCCTCCGGGCGGTTTTTTGTTGCCATCACCATGGGCAGGCCCATCGTAATGGCTATAGCGGATAAATCGTAAATATACCCTGTAGGGGATAAGAGGCTTTATGTCCAACATTTACCAAATCACCCTTACAACCCAGACTGGCGAAACCTTCACGGGCAAGATGACTCGTCGTCAGCCTGAGCTGGTAAATGGCTTTGTGCCGCTGGCGACTGAAACGGGCCAGTGGCTGTATTTCGCTCCTGCCGATGTGAAGCGAGTGGAGTTCACGCCAGTACCGGCAGAGCAGACTGTACAGCCAGAAGAACAAACAACGGAGTAACGAATGAGCAAACCGGACTGGGAGGCCATCGAGACGGCGTACCGGGCCGGAGTGATGTCCCTCCGAGAAATAGCATCACAACACGGTATCAGTGAAGGCGCTATCCGTAAGCGTGCCAAGCGTGACGACTGGTCGCGTGACCTGAATGCGAAGATTCAGCAAAAGGCTGACGATCTGGTACGCAAGCAGGAGGTACGCAGGACGGTACGCAACGAAAGCAATTTGACCGAACGCGTACTGATAGAGGCAACTGCCGAGGTGATTGCCACGGTACGCATGGAGCACCGGGGGGACATCCGTCGGGCTCGTGAACTAACAAACATGCTATTCGATGAGCTGGCCGGAGAGTGTGGCGATGTGGCCGCGCTTGAGATGCTCGGTGACCTGATGCGCCACCAGGACGATAAAGGTCAGGATAAACTCAACGACCTGTACCATAAAATAATCAGCCTGCCTTCCCGCGTTAAATCCATGAAAGACCTGAGCGACAGCCTGAAGACGCTGATCGGCCTCGAACGTGAGGCGTACAGCATCGAGAATAAAGCTGAAACGAAAGAGGTTACGCATAACGTCATGCTGGTGCCAACCAGTGACAGCGTGGACGACTGGGAAGCGGCAGCGCAGAAACAACAGGGCGGGGTGCTCGGTGGATGAATTACAAAGCTGTATGGAAGCCACTGCCTGGATCTCAGTCTCTGGCGCTGAGCTGCCCGTGTAACGAAATCCTGTTCGAGGGTACTCGTGGTCCGGGCAAGACCGCTGCGCAGTTAGCCAGGTTCCGGCGCAATGTAGGCGTTGGCTATGGCTCGTTCTGGCGCGGCGTCATCTTCGACACCGAATATAAGAACCTTGCCGACATCATCACTCAGTCGAAGCGTATGTTTCGCCTGTTCAACGACGGTGCGCGCTATCTGTCATCTGCGAGCGAATTGCGATGGGTATGGCCTACTGGCGAGGAGCTGCTTTTCCGTTTCGGCAAAGAGGCGGACGACTACTGGGACTTCCACGGGCAGGAATTCCCGTTCATTGGCTTTAACGAGCTGACGAAACAGCAGTCACCTGAATTCTACGAAATGATGTTCTCCTGCCGACGTTCATCGTTCAGGCCTGAAAATTACCCGCTGGAGAATGGGAAGTTGCTGAGGCCGATCCCGCTGGAGACGTTCAGCACGACCAACCCGTTCGGCATAGGGCATACCTGGGTAAAGAAACGCTTCATTGAGCCAGCACCTCGCGGAACCGTACAGCGCGACCGGCAAATGGTATTCAACCCTCAGACTGAGCGAGAAGAGGAAATCACGCTTACCCGCGTGGCCATCCACGGATCGTTCAAAGAGAACCCGTACCTCGACCCGCAGTACATCGCTACCCTTATGGCCATCAAAGACCCTAACCGACGTAAAGCGTGGGTAGAGGGATCCTGGGATGTGACCAGTGGCGGGCGATTTGACCACCTGTGGAATGAGTCGATGCACGTCATTAAGCCGTTCCGCATACCGGACGGCTGGACAGTTGACCGCTCCCATGACTGGGGTGAGTCTAAGCCGTTCTCTAATCTCTGGTGGGCGCAGGCTGATGGCACTGCCGCCGAGCTGCCTGATGGTCGGCAGTTCTGCCCGCCGGCAGGGACGTTAATCCTGATTGGAGAATGGTATGGCTGCCCGCCCGATGAGCTGAACAAAGGCCTGAATATGTCATCCACCAACGTCGCGAAAGGCGTGGCGTGGATTGACAAGCGGCTGGTGGGCGAAGATGTCGACGAGCCGGAAGAGATACAGATCGACGGAGTCACGCAGGGCCAGCTAAACATTGTTCCAGGAATATGCTCGGAAGTTATTCCGGGCCCGGCTGACAGCGCCATTTTCAATACTGGTGACGATGAGTTATCGATCGGTCAGAAAATGGAAAATCAGGGTGTCGAATGGCTTGAGGCCAATAAGAAGCCTGGCTCGCGAGTAAACGGGGCCTCGGTATTCGCTGACATGCTTGAGGCTGTAGTTGAAGGTAAGAAGCTGGAATCTGGCATCCCTGAGAAGTCTGCCTTTTACGTTTTCGAGCATTGTCGTGGCTGGATTAGCCGCATACCCGTGCTGGTTCGCGACAGCAAAAACCCGGACGACGTAGATACCCAGCAGGAAGACCACGACTGGGATGCAACCCGTTACCGCGTGCTGCACTCTCCTCGCCGTTCAGGGGCGATATTCTTCACATAAGGACAACTCAGTGAGTAATGATACAGAAATGCAAGTCCTCGCTGGGCTGATTGTGAATAGCCTCAACGAGGTATCGCGATCTCGACAGCTTTATGCGGCCGGCTTCAATAAATCAGGCAACACCAAGCGACATCATCTGTGGTGTGAATTTGGCTATCCTGAGCGCCTCGACTTTGACCACTTCTACAACATGTATGAGCGTAATGGAGCCGCGTTCGGCGCTGTTCATAAGCTACTGGATGCATGTTGGTCTGATAATCCTGTAATCGTGGATGGTGACGAGACGAAGAAGTCCAAAAAATCGACGCCATGGGAAAAGAAAGTCACCAAGCTCATGAAGAAATACTGGGCGAAGGTGAAGGACGCGGATAGACGTAACCTTGTCGGTCACTACTCAGCTCTCATTCTTCAGTTTGCCGATAGCCGTAATTGGGATGAGCCAGTTAATCGTGAAGTGATGCGTAACTCACGCGAACGCGGCTTAGTGAAGATGATTCCTGCATGGGAGTCGCAGGTTAAGCCGGGTGAATTAGAGCAGGATCAGAAGTCCCCTGATTACGCCATGCCGAAGTTTTATTATTTCCAGGAACAACCCGTGGGGGACAACGGCAGTATTGTTGGTCCCATGCGCTCCATCAAAATTCATCCTGAGCGCATCATCATTTTCTGCGAGGGCTCAGAAGATGAATCCTCACTGGCTGGCATCCCTTTCTTGCGTGCAGGCTATAACGACCTGCTGGATATGGCTAAAACCTCCGGCGGCAGCGCTGAGGGGTTCCTGAAAAACGCCAGCAGGCAGCTCGGCATTAACATGTCGAAAGACACCAAGATTGACAAAATCATGGAGGATGCCAAGAAAGCTGGTTATTCAGGGCTGGCTGAGGCTTTAAACGCTGCTATCCAGAAACTTAACTCTGGTACAGATTCGGCCCTGGTGACGCAGGACGGAGAGGCTAAAGTGCTTTCCGTTGCCGCTGCCGATCCGAGTCCAACGTGGACAGTGTCAGCTAACCAGTTTTCATCTTCAGTTCAGATGCCATTCACCATCTTGTTTGGTCAGCAGACGGGAAGGCTTGCTTCAGATCAGGACAAAAACGACTTTGCCAAGCGCTGTAATGGTCGCCGCAACGGGTTCCAGACTGAACGGGCAAGTGCAGTTATAGAACGGCTTTGGACTGTGGAGGTTATCGAGCCACCTAAATCTGGCGAAATCACGTTAACCTGGTCCGATCTACTCGCTCCAAGTGAGAAAGAGAAGATTGCCAACATGAAGGAAATGGCTGCGGTGGCGAAGGATACCCAGCAAGCCTATGGCACACCGGCTGTTGATGAGAACGAGGTCAGGGAAGCGGGAGAACTTGAGCCGCGTGAAGATGTTAAGCCGCCTGACCCCAAAAAAAAGGTAACGACCGATGATCCTCTTTCCGATGACACCGGAGCAAAAGACGAAAGTCGGGACACCGGTAGTTCCGCGCAGCAAGTTTGACCCGACCCGATCGGCAAGGCAGGTAACCGCGATGTTCCGGGATATCGAGGAGCGATATCTCGGCATCAAGCGCGCGCTGAAGGCTCTGTTTGACCAGCGCCTGACTGGGCGAGAGCGAGAGGTAAACAGCCATAACTGGCGCTTCCTGTGCCACGACCACGGCGCTGACATGCGGCTCTACCAGGTCAACGCCGGCAAGTTCATCTACGACATGTCAGCGCAGGAACTGGCAGACCTACTTGAGGCGGTGCAGGGCATTCTCGACGATTACCTGCTGGATGGCGGAGAGCAAAATCTATGGGCGATGGATTATGTCGTCGCAGAAGCGCAGCGTGGCACGCTGGAGGCGTTCAATAACCTCTCGCAGCAGTCACAGGTGTACGCCAGCCAGACTACGCTACAGCAGCTTTTAAGCAGCCCCGCTTATCTTAATCAGGTGGCAGCCGCCAGACTGACAACGTTCAGTGACTGGAAGGTCATCAGCGACACCGCCCGCGGCGATCTGACCAACATCATCACCGATGCGGTCGCGCGCGGGGTTAACCCACGCGAAACGGCCAGCGTTATCAGCAAGCGCCTCGATGTGTCGATGTCGAAGGCCAAGACCATCGCTCAGACTGAGCAGGTCGGTGCGTTGCGACAGGCGCAATGGAACGAAACGGACTGGGCGGCGGATCGGCTTGGCCTGAATACCGGCCTGCTGTGGCTGTCGGCACTCAAACCGACGACGCGCAGCTGGCACGCCAGCCGTCACGGAAAGGTCTACACCACAGAAGAAGTACGGGACTTCTACGCTGAGAACGGTAACCGGTACAACTGCTACTGCAGCCAGATTCCGGTCCTGCTTAACGACGACGGCAGCATCTTCAACGAGGGGCTGGCGGATAAGCTTGCAAAAGAGAGAAAAGACTGGGGTAAATAATCAATAAAGTTCATGTTATTTTTGCCGTTATTAATTAACGACTCCTTAATTAAATGGAAAATGACATGCAATCAAAATTTAAAGATATTCGCTTTGATAGAGTGCAGCCAGTCACTAAAGCTAAGCACCGAACGCACATAGCTTTTCTGACGATTAACGGTGACACCGAATCAGCATTAATTTCCGAATTAAAGAAACGATACCCCAAGGATGGTATCGAACTAGTAAGCTATAAAAAATAATAACAAGGTCGCCACGGCGGCCTTTTTTATTGCCTGATATCCACCAATGAGGACGCAACGTGAAGCTATCCAGCATCCACGTTAAATCCCTCGCCATCAACGCCTCCAACATCTCAACGACAACCATCAACGGCCAGGAACACTACGTCATTCGTGGTGCGGTCCCGATCGTCGATGACATCGTGATGAATGGCGGCCTGTACCCGGCGGAGGAGATTAACAACAGCTACCAGACGATGGAGCGCAAGTTAATGCCGATCGGCCACCCGATGGTGAACGGCAAATACGTCAGCGCCAACGACCCGCAGGCGGTCAACGATTACTACGCCGGGGCATGGGCTCAGAACGTCAGCAAGGCCAATGACAAGGTCGTGATGGACGTATACGTCAATAAGGCTGTGGCAGATACCAAGCCTGACGGCAAGCGCCTTATTCAGCGCCTGGACGACATGATTTCCGGCAATAACGCCGACCCGATTCATGTCTCTACCGGTCTTCTGCTGAACAAAGAGCAAAAGGCAGGTGAGTCGAAGCAGAAGAAATACTCCTGGGTCGCTCACAACATGCAGTTCGACCACATCGCGATCCTGCTCGACGAACCCGGTGCCGGTACGCCGGATGAAGGTGTAGGCATGTTCGTCAACGCTGACGGGCAAGAGGCCGATGTTGAATCGACGAGCCTTATTGATGCCGCCAACAGCATGAAAGACGGCTGGTGGAACAAAACCAAGTTTTATTTGAGCAACGCCTCGAATTACTCATTCGATGAAATCTGCGCGGCGCTGCGAAACAAGATGAGCGAGGGTAAGCCTGAAACATATTACTTCTGGCCGGAAGCCGTCTGGCCTGATCGCTTCATTTACGAGGAAAACGGCAAATACCTCCAGCAAAAGTACCTCATTGACGACGATGGCAAGGCTGAACTCGTCGGTGATCCAGTAGAAGTCGTGCGCAAACCAACTGAGTACGAAGTCAAAACCAACGGAGAAACAAACCCGATGAAAGAGAAGATGATCGCCGCGCTCAATGCCGCAGGCGTTAAAACCGAGGGGCTGACCGACGATCAGGTCTGGGATGCCTACAACCAGCAGATGCAGAAGAAAGATGGCGGCGGCGACCCGGGCAAGGCTCAGATCAACTCTGATGTGATTACCGCTGCTGTTAATGCTGCGCTCACCCCGCTGAACGAAAAGCTGAGCAAGCTGGAAACTCAGCTGCAGGCGAACGCTGAGAGCGAGCTGAAAACCAAACGTGACGCTGTTAAAGCGAAATTCTCGTTCATGACCGAAGCAGCGGTTAACTCCCTGTCCGGTGACGCGTTGAACGACTTGTACTCACAGTGCCAGACCAGCACCGGTCTGAACCCTGCATTCCAGGGGAATGGCGCTCAGAGTGAAATCCTTAACATGGAGGCACCTGAATAATGGCTCTCGCACCTCGTTTCCATACGGTAATCGCGGGCCCGGCCCGTAAGAATGACCCACAGGTCATTGAAGCAATCATGGCGGCGGCCGTGAAACCCGGCTCACTGGTGATGCTCGACAGCACGGGGAAACTGGCAGTTCACAATGTCGCTGGCGGTGCAGGCGTTGCCCTGGCTCTTCAGCACAACTACATCGGCGGTGGTGACATTCGCGACTCGGTTCCTGCAGGTGATACCGGCGCGGCCATCATGTGCGAAGACGATGTGGATTACCACATGCTGGTCAAAGCAGGCGAAGCGTTGCTGGAAAACGAAGGTCTGGTTTCTGCCGGTGACGGCACGCTGGCCAAGTCGACAACACCAGCCACCGACCAGGTCCTCTTTTATTCACGCGAAAAAATCACCGTTGGCGCAGAAGCTCAGCTCGTGAAAGTTCGCAAATCAGGGAAAGCAACCGCATGAGCATGATCGTATTCAACAAAAAGCTGGTTACTGAATATAACCAGGTAAAGCAGGCGTGGAATCAGCTGCTGATGCAGCGTGAGTCCTTCAACATCAACCAGAACACTATTTCCGCCCAGTATGGCGGCGCACTGGAAGTTAACCAGGCTGCGCTGATCTCCAAAGACTACTGGCGTGAAGTGGATAACATCACTACCCGAGTCTTCCGTAATGACGAAGGCAACGGCCTGCTGGATGATCTGCTCGGTCTCGGTACGCCGATCTCTATCGGCAAGACAGCGGCGCTTTACCGCGTCTCCAGTGACGCGGGCAAGGTTCATCGCACACTGACGGGCCACGTTCCGGAAGAACTGGATAAAGTCATCTACGACGAAGCTGGTGACCCAATCCCGATCTTCAATACCGGCTACAGCCGTGAATGGCGTGAGTGGAACGGCATGCAGTCAGAAAACCTTGACGCAATGGCCGATGACCAGGAAGCGCACGTTGCAGCCATCCGCGAGGATATGGCCGACTACATGCTGTCTGGTGACGCGAAAGTGAAGGTGAAGGGGTATGTCGGCGCAGGCATCACCAACCACGCCAACACCAACCAGGTGGATCTGAGTGCGTCCGGTCTGAATATCGACCTGACCACCGCCACCCCTGACGAGATGGTCGCATTCTTCACCGGCCCGTTCGCTAAGCTCCTGGACGATAACTACGTGCAGGAGAAGGTGAAGGTGTGGGTGTCGCCTGACATCATGCGCAACATGAGCAAACCATATTCCTCCGCTGCCGGCTTCAAAGAAGGCACCGTGCTGGAGTACATCCTGCGCTACGGCCGTATCGAGTCTGTTAACCAGACCTTTAAGCTGACTGGTAACCACTTCATCGCGTACGTGCGCAATTCGCAGTACATCAAGACGCGTATTGCCGCGCCGGTGGGCACCTTCATGATCCCGCGCCAGAATCCGTTCGACAACTACAACACTCTGGTCTGGAGTGCTGTCGGTCTGCAGATTAAGCGCGATTTCAACGGTCGCTCTAAAGTGTTCAACGCACAGGGTTAAGGGGCTTCGGCCCCTTTTCTTCAGGAGAGAGCATGAAAAAGTTAAAAGTCGAGAAGACTGGCTGCTGGGGAACGATTAACGGCGTATTCCAGCAACTGCCTTTGGGTCATGAGTTCGTTGCGGTTGATGTGCCACCTGCTTTCGCTGGCCGCGTCTCGGTCGTTGGCGAAGTTGAAGAGCAGGAACTTGAAGTTGCCACTCCTGGTGCTGACGATAAACCTGCAGAGCAGGCAGAGCAGGCAGAGCAGGCAGAGCAGGCAGAGCAGGCAGAGCAGGCAGAGCAGGCAGAGCAGCAGGAAGAATCTGCCAGCAAATCGAAGAAGGCGAAATAACCATGGCTGACCCAATCACAGCGGCAGACGTGCAGGCGTTCCTCGGTGAGTTGGGTTACGCCATTCCCGGAACTCTTCTCGATCAGATTCTCTGCGTGGTGAACAAGATTATCCCGTGCCTCGATGGCGCGGGATATGACGACTGCACGGCAAAGCTCATTCTGATGTATGCCGCTGCGCTCATGGCGACGTCATCCGGCGCCCGCCGCATCAAATCGCAGGGGGCGCCATCGGGAGCGTCGCGCTCGTTCGACTACGGAGACGATGGCATCACCTGGCTGCGTGACTCTCTGGCGAAACTTGATACCAGTGGCTGCACCAGTGAACTTCCGATCAGCGCCGGCAACAGTGTGGGCCTGTTTATGGTGGTCGGGGGCTGCTAATGGCGTGGGTTTCAGTTCAGCAACGGCTGCCGCGGACGTTTACCCGGGTGTGGGTGATCACCGATGCCGGCCAACAAACGACGGCGTACGTGAAAAGCGACGGTGAGTGGCACATTAACTGCGCACGCATACGGGCCACAGGCGCCGCCGTGCTGCGATGGAGGGATGACTGATGTCTTCGGTAGCCAATTGGTCATACACCGCGACGGCGACAATCTGGCGCAAGCTGGAAGGCAATGACGAATACGGCGACCCGCTGGGTTATGCCGAACCTGAACATATCCTCTGTGATTACGAGGGCGGGCTCAGTAAGAAGTTAGCCAATCTGGGTGCCGAAATCGTCGTGAAGAATACTGTCTGGACGGAGTTCGCGCTGGCGGCCGCTGGTGATTACCTGCTGATTGGCGTATCGACGGAAGCCGATCCGGTTGTCGCCGGTGCCGACGAGGTGCGCCAGGTTATCCGCTACGCCGATACGTTCGAGCGCCTGGCGGATGATTACGCCATCCTGACGGGAGTTTAGCTATGGGTATCAAAGTGAAAGGCATCAGCCAGGCGAAAAAGCACCTGAACGATGTCATCAGCGACGTTAAGGGGCGCAAGGTAATCCGCGCGCTACAGTCGGCGATGATTCTTATCGGTGCCAGGGCAGCCTATTACACCCCGATCGACACCTCCACGCTGATTAACAGCCAGTTTCGGGAGATTGACGCTGGCGGGGTGTTCATTACCGGGCGCATTGGTTATTCAGCCAACTATGCCGCATACGTGCATGAGGCGTCAGGCAAGCTGAAAGGCCAGCCGCGCGCGCACTTTGGCGTGACCAGTAACCGCTCTGAGTTCGGACCGCAGAAACCGAAAGAGTTCGGCGGCGGGACAGGAACTGGCAACTACTGGGATCCCCATGGTGAGCCTCAATTCCTGACCAAAGGTGCGAATGATGAGCGCGATAACGTTGACGCGGTGATGCGCAAGGAGCTTTCGCTATGACACCCATGATGCACGAGCGGGTGCGCAACATGTTCGGCGACGCCGGGCTAACTACCGGCTTCACGGTGCAACAGTTGATGTACGACGACCCAGGTGACCTGTCGAAGGCGATCATGGTATTCAGGCCAAATGGCGGGTCGAATATTCGAACTGACCTCGGTTCTGAGTATAACGTCCTGGTCGACGTCGTAGGCGCAAAAGATAAGCGCAAAGACGCGCTCAACGCCGTGCAGCGTATCGTCGATTACGTCCAGGCCAACCCCATGGCTGACGAGTGCGTCGGCTACATCCAGAACATGGGCGCAATCCCCGCGCCGGTGCTCACAGAAGAAGGGCGAATAGTCTTCCGACTCCAGTTCGCCTGCACTTACGGCGAATAGCCATCCCCAACCAAATAACCCGCTCCGGCGGGTTTTCTTTTTTATACGTCAAAGAGGAGTTTCACATGGCTAATTGCCAGAACTCGAACGAGCGCCTGTTCGGCGGTGCGGTCGTGCTGGAAGTCGCCGATGGCTGCCCGGATGTCAAACCACTTGAGTCTGAGTGGAAGTCTCTGGCTGCAGGAACGTCTAAAGGCTTCGACTTCAACCCTAACACGGTTACCTCTGATGCGGATGACGGCGGCGGCTATGTCGAAACCATCATCACCAACAGTGATCTCACCTTCAGTTTTGAAGGTGAAGTGCGCAAAAAAGATAAGCTGGATCAGTACGGTGTCGGCAAGTTCATCAAGTACTTCTCAGGTGAATTGAAGGCCAAGCGTCAGACAGGCATCTGGGTGCGAATGGAATATGGCCCCGTCGAATTTATCGGCTACATGAACATCACTGCACTGAGCTCTGACGGTGGTACCAACGATATCGTTACGTTCTCTACTGAGTTCAAAGTCGGTGATGCCAGCACCATCGAGGTGAATGAGATCAGCGATGTAGCAGTGACTGGCGTGACGGTAACCCCGACAACCAGCACTGGCGCTGCTGGAGGTACCAGCACCTTCACGGTGAATATCGCACCAACTGGCGCTACCAACAAAGACTTCACTGTAGCGACTACCGATGCGACCAAGGCAACGGCTACCGCCTCCGGCAACACCGTTACCGTGACGCGCGTCGCCACCGGCAGCGCGCAGATCATCATCAACACCGAAGACGGCAACTTTGTGGCCGTGCATACGGTTACCGTTACCTAACGGACATTCCAAAGGGCGGCGTGCTGCCCTTGATAATGACCGTTTACTGGAAGGCCTATGACCGCTTTAACCGATATTGGCGAACTCTCCATCAGCGACAGCCGCGAAGGTGGGAAAGATTACCTGCTGCGACCTTCATTCGAGGCAATGACGAGGATCGGCACTCCGGAAGAGATTGTGCAGGCGTACGCCACCATCCACGGCAATGATGTCGCTCACCTCATTGATGTGTGCGCTGGCACGCTGGGACGCTTTCCTGAATGGCTTTCTCCATCATTCAACCGCGCCGCTGAGAAGCTGTTATCAACGTGCATGCTGGTGCTACAGGCGTGCTGCGATGATGATCTGTCGCCAATGATTGGCGAGTGGAAAGGGTGGCGGAACTGCGTTGTCTACCGCCCGGGCCAGATGCCGAAGAACGACATAATCGTACTGGCGCAGCATCTCATGCAGCACGGTGTTGTCGGAAAGGCAAAGGTTCGCCAGCTGCAGCGCCACGAAACAGGTGCCAGAACGAACGAATTTAAAGCCTTCGACTATATCAGTGCAGCGCGCAGTCACTTCGAAATGAACCGCGCTGAAGCCTCTCAGTTAACGATGACCGAATTCCAGATGCTTCTGGCGGCGAAATACCCGGACCAGAAAGGCTTCACTCGTGAAGAGTACGACAGTATCGCCGATGAGTACCTGGCTAAACAGGCCGCACGACGGAAAAAGGCTTTGGCATAAGCTGGTTTTGTCGTTGCCGGATCCCTGCTACTCTTTAGGCACATTTATCAAAGGGGATATCAAGGGGGACAGGGATATGAGAACGACCAGCATCTTGGGAGCATTATTAGCGCTTATATTGGTTGCGCCATTCTATTCAGTTGCAGCTAGCAAATCACTTAGTGCATCCCAGGCAAAAATAGTGAATGTTTCTAATGCTGCAAAAGAGTTGGGCTGTGAAAAGTACGAGTCTTGGTTTCCAGAGGATATAAATAAACAAACGAAATTTAAATCAACAAAATCAGCGCTCAAACCTGAACAATTGATCCCTGGCTCAAGTGTTTACTGTATGGTTAATACCTCGCTTGATTCATCAGATGCCTCAATTTATATTAGCGAGCGCGGTGAGGTTGATGGCATATCAACTGAGATAAATCATGGTAATGGAACTGCCACTATTGGTGAGGGGCGGGTTTTTGATAACAAGGGGTGGGATGTTGCATGTAAACGGGACAATCTCAATGATGAGAAATCATGCTACGTACGGCAATATGGTCTTACCATCAGAAAAGTTAATGATGCATATTTCATTTATGTAGGAAATGATTTAGCACCAGGCGGTAAGGTTGAGTTAAGGCTGGATAAAAATGAGGCGATTGGTAGTGTTGATGGGAACGGAATGCTTAAGAAAGAGGATGGTGATCTATTCCTTAAACAAGTAAAGAAAAACTCGACAGTAATAGTTCGCTACAACATATATCAAAAGCAAGCGCCTGAGGTAAGAACGATAGATACAAAAACGCTAGGTGCAGCCATTAAAGTAATGAACTTGATAAATAGTTCTTATATTTAAGATATCAAACTCACATAAAACCTCGCCACGGCGAGGTTTTTTATTGCCCGGAGAAAATCATGGCAGGTGAAAAAGACGCGGGAAGTATTGTTTATACGGTTAGCGCTGATATTGAACCGCTGCTGCAAGGCGGCAAACAGGCCATTGATGCTCTGGATAAGCTGGGTGCTGCGGCGCAACAATCTGGTAAGGGAATGGATAGCCTTGACGAGAGCGCCTCCCAAACCGGATCCGCTTTTACTGAACTGGCTGGTTATGCCAACTCGATGGATAACCAACTGCGGAAGCTGAACACCAACGTGAGCGGCATTGCCCGCGCTATGGAAGAGGCCCGCAGCGGTACCGGTGGCGCTAGCAGTGAATTCAGCCGTGCCGAATCAATCATCGAGGCGCTGGGTAACCAGCTGGCTGTGCTGGACGAAGCGCAGGAGAATGGTGCGCGCAGTGCTGCTGTTCTTGCCGCGCAGCTCCGCGCCGGGTCGAAAGCGACCGATGAAGAGAAGCAGAAGATCGGTGAGCTTACCGGTCGCCTGTATGACATGAAGACTGGAGTTGAAAATGGCGCAAAAGGCACTGGCAGCTGGAAGTCCAGCATGCAGCAGGCTGGTTACCAGGTTCAGGACTTCATTATTCAGGTGCAGGGAGGTCAATCTGCGCTGGTGGCTTTCGCTCAGCAGGGCTCTCAGCTTGCTGGCGCATTCGGTCCGGGCGGTGCGATTGTCGGTTCTATCATTGCGCTGAGCTCGGTTCTCGCTGGTGTGCTGATTACTTCGCTCAATGGCGGAAAGAACGCCATGGATGCGCTGAAAGACGCTGCGGAAGCGATGGATAAGGTCATCACCGTCTCTCAGAATGGTGTGGCCGCCCTGTCAGATAAGTACGCGAACCTTGCAAGAACAAACGCCGAGGCAGCAACAATCCTGAGAAATCAGGCAATGATTGAGTACAACGCTGCCATAGCGAAGATCCCTAAATCAATCAATGACGCCTCCAACTCCATAGTTGGCTTTACAGACAAGCTGAGAACCTCTTTCGTTGGCGGTATTGCGTCGATTGATGAATTCAACAAAAACCTTTCGACCGTCGGCGTAACAGCTGACACTTACTCGGCAGCCATGGAGCAAGCAAGGAACGCTGGAGCGAAGTTCACCGTTAACGCTAACGCGATCCAGAACACTGTAACCACGCTCGCTGAGAAGTTCGGTATATCGGAACAGAAAGCATTTGAACTCAGTAAGCAATTATCTGAGGTAGCTAATAATAAGTCTCCAGAAGCATTTCAAAAGCTAGTTCTTGAACTACAAAACACTACCTCATCAACAGATTCAGGCAGAGAAGCATTACAAAAATTCCTCATACCTCTCACTGATTTAGTTGAAAAAGCGGGGTTGGCACAGGTTGCAGTTTCTGGCATGAGAAAAGAGGTCGATAACCTTACCGCCGGGCAGAAGAACCTCATCAAGCAGTCTGAGCGAAACCTTGCTCTGTCGAAACTACAGGGCGAGGCCCGCGCTCGGTTGCAGGCGCAATACGCCGCCGAAGATGCCGGGTTTGCGAAGGATGATCCGCACGCGAAGCAAATGGAAGATGATGCTGCAGCTACGTACAAAAATACGCAGGCGCAGAAGTCGCTTCAGTCAGAGCAGAAGAAGGGCGCGTCACAGGCTGATTCTATTGCCCAGAAGCTGGCGAACCTGAAACAGCAATCAGAGCTTGCCGCTGACTCAACGAATAAGCTGAGTCGCGAGCAGGCCATCCTCACTGCGCAGCAGTCGCTCGGGAAAGGAGCGACTAAAGAGCAGATAGCGCTAGCCGGTCAGTATGCGGCAAAAAAATGGGATACAGCCAACGCCATCAAAGCTGAAGCTGCAGCCCAGAAGCTTCTCCCTGAAGCGGCTGAGAATGCCAGTTACAAACAGGATGTTGAGGATCTTAATACGGCGCTGGCTGCGAAGAAAATCAGCCAGGAGCAGTACAACCAGACCTCAGAACGACTGGCGGCAACGCACCAAACTAACCTCGCCAAAATCCGCGCTCAGCAGGCGGTAACGCCCCAACAGGAGGCGGCAGGCACTGTTGACCCGGTGCAGCAACTGGCGAACGAGAACGCGCGTAAGCTGGCGCTGATTCAGCAATACGAGCAACAAGGTGTGTTAACCCATCAGAATGCGCTGGCGCTGCGAGCGGCGGCTGATACTGAATACGAGCAGGCGCGCATCGCTGCCCAGTGGGAAATCTACCGTAATCAGAGCACTGGCAATGAGCTGCTGGCCACCTCGCTGGAAGGTCTGCAGAGCGGGGCAACCAATGCCCTCACTGGTTTAATCAACGGCACCCAGAGCCTGCAGGAGGCAATGGCTAACGTCGGCTCGACCATCATCAACAGCGTGATCGGCAGCCTCGTTGAAATGGGGATGCAGTGGGTTAAAAATCAGGTGATGGGGCAGGCAGCAGCAGCCGCATCACTGGCATCCACCATGGCGCAGGCAACTGCTGCAGCATCCGCCTGGGCTCCGGCAGCAATGAGTGCTTCTATTGCAACAATGGGGAGCGCTGCTGCTGTTGGTCAGACGGCTTATGCTGGCTCACTGCTATCCGCTAAAGGCATGGCAATCGCGGGTGCTCGTTATAACGGCGGTCCGGTTAGTGCCAGCAGCATGTACCGGGTTGGCGAGAATGGCAAACCTGAAATCTACCAGGCTAACAACGGCAGCCAGTACATGATCCCCGGTGACAACGGTAGGGTGATTAGCAACCGGGATATGCGCAGTGGTGGGGGCGGTGGAGATGTGACAATCCACCAGGAGAATCACTATCACTTCGATGGAAGTCCCAACAGCCCGGAAACGGTCAAACAGTTTGACAAGGTGGCGTACAACGCCGCATTACGCGCCATCAGAAATGAGCAGCGTCCAAATGGGATGCTTGAAAAAAGCCGTTAATACGCATATATCTGATGGGCAAATTAAAAGGAGAATGAGATGGATTACCATATCGAAGATATTACAGCATTTGATAATGACAATGGTTCCGGGATTATCGCAAGGGTCGTTTTTCATTATGAAACGCATCTGAAAAGTATTTCAGTTAATGTTCATATTCCTCTGGATAAGAATGCTTCTCTTGCAGTTATTGAAAGTCGTGTATTCGAAGAAGCTAAAAAGCAACTTAAAGAGCTTGCTGTGGAATTCTGATTCTCTATCGCAATGCACGTAGACCCGCTCTGGCGGGTTTTTTATTGGGAGCAACCATGCCAGAAACATTCACCTGGCCCCCACAGAAGGGCTACAGCGTCGAACGAACGCCTAACGTAGCAGTCGTCAAGCTAGGCGATGGCTACGAGCAGCGCCAGACGAAGGGCATTAACCCTCTGATGGATAAATACTCGCTGACATTCACAGGCGTGGATGATGCGAAATGCTCAAGGCCTAATGCTGCGAAAGCTGCCGATGCTTTCCTCAAGGCACGTATGGCGGTGCAGTCTTTCTACTGGACGCCATCTGATACTGGAGTGCAAAAACTGTTTGTTTGCCGCTCATGGAGCATGACAAAGACCGGGCCGCTATACGAACTAACGGCTACATTTGAACAAGTGCCACGATAAGGGGATTATTATGAAATTTACCGAACTACCTGATCATGTAATTGAAGCAGCGGCAAAGACGCTTTCTCGCGAACTTGATGGGATATCGACGTGGGAAGATGATAAACGAACGGAAAAGGCCAAAGCTGTTGCCGAATCCGTCCGTGATAGTTTTATCAGCCTTTGCGAGGGGAGTTAACTGCTTTCTTTATCATCCTTACTTTTGAAATGCTTCACAGCCTGGTCATACATATCCAGAAGATTAGATATATTCCCGCTGGAGTAAACAGGTACTCTTTGGGCTCTAACCATTTCAATCAATAAGGCATACGCTGACTCTTCCGGTGATTCTTTTGGATTTATCAGTCCAGACATAAAACCTCCTTTAGTGTTGAAGCTTCAGCCTAAACCCTCTTTGTTTTGTTTCACATCCTGACAAATGATCAGTGGCCGCCGTCGAGCGGTTTTCTTATGGGAGTTTGCCATGCGCGACATGCCAGCCAGCATGATTATTGATAGCGTCGATGCGGGAGTCGGGGCTTTCATCGACCTTTTTGAAGCAGACCTGCAGCCATACGGCGGCGACCTTATCCGCTTCCATTCTGGAACGAACGGCTACTACGGCAACGTTATCTGGAAAGGTAACCAGTACCAGGCATATCCGATAGCGGTGGAGGGATTCGAGTCAAAGAACGAAGGCACGTATGCCCGCCCGTCAATGTCAGTGGCGAACGTTACCGGATTATTGACAGGCATTAACCATGACTTTGATGACATGTTGGGAGTTGTTATCACCCGGCGACAGGTTCCTGTGAAATACCTGGATGCGGTGAATTTCCCGAACGGGAACCCAGACGCAGATCCGACACAGGAAGCGGTTTCCCGCTACGTCGTTGAAGAGATGACGGAAGAGACGTTCGAGCAGGTGACCTACACGCTGGCGACACCGATTGACTGCGATAACGCCATTATTCCTGCTCGTACCATTCTCGCCGATGTGTGCCAGTGGCAGTATCGCGGCGTCGGGTGCGGCTATGACGGACCGCCTGTTGCAGATGAACGCGACAACCCAACCACTGACCCTGCGAAAGACAAGTGCTCTCACCGTCGTACCGGTTGCCGGTTCCGCTATCCCCGCCCTGAACCAATGCCTATAAGCAGTTTCCCTGGCTCTCAAAAGGTCTCCTGATGCAGGAATTACTCGATTATGCGGCATCGTCGCAGGATGAAGTGTGTGCGCTAATCCTGAATGACGTGCAAGTGTTTCGCTGTCGGAATGTGCATCCGGAGCCCTGGCATCACTTCCGCATACGTGACGATGACTGGCTTGCAGCGGAGGAAGAAGGGGAAATTACAGCGGTCTTCCATTCGCACCCGCAAAGCCAGCTAGCGCTTTCTGGTGCCGATCGGCAGATGCAGCTGATGACGGGGCTGCCATGGTGGCTCGCATCTGGCGGGCAACTGAGGAAATTCAGGCCTGTTCCGCATCTGCTGGGGCGCAAGTTCGAGCATGGCATTATGGACTGTTACACGCTTTTCCGGGACGCATACCACCTTTGCGGCATCGATCTGCCGGACTTCGTGAGGACTAATGGATGGTGGCTGAGAGGAGAGAATCTATATATCGCCAATATGGCGGTCAATGGCTTCTATCAGGTGTCCATGCAGGATGCACAACCAGGCGACGTCATTATCAGGCAGCCATTCCCCGGCGCCGACCCATGCCACTCAATGATTCTCCTTCATGACAACCTGGTGCTTCACCATGACCATGCCGGACACCTCAGCAGACGAGAACAAATGCGCCCGGCATACATCAAGCAGACGCACTCAATCTGGAGACACGAACAGTGCTCATCTTTAAATTTGCAGGCAGTCTACGCCGATTTTACCGCCAGATATCCCTGAACGTTGATACTCCCGCGCAGGGATTACGCCTCCTATTGGCGCAGGATTTCGAATTCAAAAAAGCCTTTCTCAATACAAAGCTGCGTGTGCGGGTAGCGGGCGAGGATATTGAGGCATCTGCGATGCAATGGCATATGGACCGCCACCTTAAAGATGGCTCAGTGGTCCTGTTCGTGCCGGTAGTGGAGGGGGCGATCACCGCCGCTGCGGCCGCATGGATTGCGGTTGCCGTTAGCGTAGCGTCTATAGCTTATTCGGTTTACATGTCACGCAACATGAAGACCAAAACCTCCGCAGAAGCCGCAGAGACCAATACGCTCACAAATAACTCATTTACCAGTGCTGAGAACCGGGTGGGGCAGGGGCGCGCGGTGCCACTCCTACTGGGAGAAATGGAGGTCGGTTCGAACGTAATTTCACTCGGTATCGACACAAGCAACAACCAGGACTGGACGGAATCTATTAGCTAAGGTGGCATTATGTCTTCAGGTGGCGGCAAAGCATCAACCCCCAAACTCCTCGACGATAACCTCAAGTCAAAGCAATTTTACCGGGTACTGGATCTCATCAGCGAAGGGCCTATCTATGGTCCCGTTGATCAGGAACACCTGTCATCATTCAAGCTCAATAAGACTCCCGTAACTGATGCGACAGGCATTGTCAGCGTAAATGGTGTCAGCGTCGCCTGGCGCCCAGGCTCTGAAACGCAATCCCCCATTAATGGCTTCTCTGCTATTGAAGCGACCACCATCGTAAACACCGAAGTAACCTATGATACTCCGCTGGTTCGCACCATAACCGATCAGGACGTTACCCGGGTGCGGTTTAACGTTGGTGTGACCGGACTGGTCGAGCAGGACACCAAAGGCAATCAGAAAAACACGTCCGCCACTCTGGTGCTGGAGAGCAGAACCGGTGCTTCAGGCTGGGTTATTGAAAAGACCGTGACTATCACCGGGAAGATATCAGGCGAATACCTTGAGGCCCATCTGATTGATGCTCCGGATATTAAGCCGTTTGATATTCGTGTTCGCCGCATTACACCTGACAGCAGCAGCGATTTACTGTCCAACGGCACCATCTGGAATAGCTACAGTGAAATCACTGACGACAACCTTAGCTATCCATTTTCAGCCATCGCTGGAGCAGTAATCGATCGCGACCAGTACACAGATACCCCAAGCCGCACTTACCATCTTCGCGGGCTGATTGTACCCGTACCAGACAATTATGACCCTATAGCCCGCACTTACTCAGGGCTGTGGACAGGTGGATTCAAGCAGGCATGGACCAATAACCCAGCCTGGTTGTTCAGAGAGCTGGCAAAGAATTCTCGTTTCGGGCTGGCTAAACGTGCCGGCTACATAGATGTGGATGACGGTGCACTGTATGTGCTGTCTCAGTATTGCGATCAGCTTGTTGACGATGGGTACGGCGGAAAAGAACCACGCATGACGCTAAACGCCTACATCACAGAGCAGGCTAGTGCGAGAGACATTCTCGACAAGATAGCGAGCATGTTCCGTGGAATTGCATTGTGGGACGGTGTGCGCCTGTCTGTCATGCTGGATGCGCCACAAGATCCGATTGCGACAATCACGAATGCTAACGTGGTTGATGGCAACTTCAAGCGAAGCTCTGTGAAGCGCTCTGAGAAATACAATGCAGTGGTGGTGTCATGGACCGACCCGGATAACGGTTGGGAGCAGGTAAAAGAGTACGTATCCGATGACGACATGATTGCACGTGGAAATTACAACGAGACTACCCTTGAGGCCTTCGGGTGTACCTCTCGCGGGCAGGCATGGCGAGCAGGGAAGTGGCTACTGGAAACTGCAAAGCGTGAGAGCAGTCGATTAACATTCCAGATGGCCCGAGATGCCATTCATTTCACGCCCGGTGACATAGTTGAAATCATGGACAACAACTATGCTGGCGCGCGGCTCGGCGGCAGAATTATGTCACATTCAGGCAATAAAATTACCGTTGATGCTGTCGAATCATCGCTTATAGCTGGCGGCGATACCATGTCTATCATGGGGAGCAACGGTAAATTCGTGAAGTACGTCATTGATGGCGTTGCTAACAACGTGGTAACCCTGAAGACGACTCCATCATGGGTGCGTGATGGAACAGTGTTTGCTATCTCTACCAGCAACGTCTCAACTCGGTTATTTCGTATCCTCAGCGTCGCAGAGACAGAAAGCAATTCCGTATACAGTATTACTGCATCACAGCATGATCCGAATAAACAGGCCATTGTGGATGAAGGCGCAGTGTACGAAATTCCTAACGACACGCTTAATGGCTACCGCGTTCCGAACGTTGAAAACCTGCGGATTATTAACACCAATTCGGAAACAGTACAGGTCACGGCAACCTGGGAAACAGCCACGACGACCAAAAAGCTAGTTTTCGAATTGTATGTCTATTCGGCTGATGGGAAAGTGGTTTCTCAGTACGAAACCGACCAGTTCCGGTATGAGTTTTATGGGCTGGCTGCCGGTAGCTATACGCTGGGTGTTCGTGGCCGCAATGAAAACGGGATGAAAGGTGCAGAGACTCAGATAAGTATGGTTATTGGCGCTCCACCAGTGCCTTCAAGCGTTATCTGGACGCCAGGGCTGTTCTCCGCAGACCTGGTGCCAGTCATGCGTATCACCGCCACCACAGATACTTCTTTCGAATTCTGGTACTCAGGGCAAAACAAGATAACCGATCCGGCTAATATCGAAGACCTGGCGCAGTTTTTGGGGCGCTCAAACCAGTGGACACTCCACGGCCTGCAGGCAGATAAGACATATTACGTTTATGTGCGCACCAGGAATGCTTTTGGTGTGTCTGAGTTTGTTGAGGCGTCAGGTCAGGCGTCATCCGATATTCCAGGTATGATAGATCTCATTGATGAGCAGATTCGCGAGTCAGATGCGTTCAAAAATGTTCAGGAAGGTGTCGACATTAACCTGGAAGGCGTCATGTCGAACGCACTGGCTAATCACGGTACGGTTGAACATCAGTACCAGCAGTATGGGGAGGTGCGCGCTGATATCCTGGTTGTTAAAACAACGGTCGCAGAAGTGGATAAAGGCCTTGCAGACCTGTCTACCTACGTACAGGCTCAGGTAGGGGATTTGACCGCAGCTGTTAACCAGAAATTGACGGCAGAAGTAAACAGTGATGGAACAGGAAAGGCGTCCTATACGCTGAACCTCGGGATAGTCAGAAGTGGGGTGAAGTACAACACTGGTTTCGGGATGTCGATAGAGCCATCCGGCGGCACCTATAAATCTACAGTGGTCTTTGCTGCAGATCAGTTTGGTATTTACTCAGGAAGTGACCCGGGAAATTACCAGGCTGCGTTCTTCGTTTACAACGGTCAGGTATTTATCAGCTCAGCGTTTATTCAGGATGGCACGATCACCAATGCCAAAATCGGTAACTTTATCCAGTCCAACAATTATGTTGCAGGGTCTGTCGGGTGGAGGCTGGATAAATCAGGAACATTTGAGAACTACGGTTCGACAGCTGGAGAGGGAGCCATGAAACAGACAAACCAGACAATCAGTGTGCGTGACGCCAACAATGTGTTGAGGGTGCAGATCGGGAGAATCACGGGAACATGGTAAACATTGGGCCTGAGGTGGGGCCCTTTTTTAGGATGAACAGCGATGGCTCATTACGGTGTTGAAACCTGGGACGCCTCAGGCAGGGTGAACAACTATGGAATTAAGCCTGTCAGTGTCAGCGGCTACCTACAGTTGGCCCAGAATGAAAAAACAGGCTCTTACTCCGTAGTGCTTCCACCGGGGTGTAAGCTTACTTATTTTCAGATCATGAACGGCGATCAGTGGGGAACGAGCCGGAGGAAGATCACTATTTCAGGTGGGACCGCAACGGTATCGGCAGTAGGCGATACCGACTACTCTGCAGGGACTGAGCCTGCGGCCGCGGCGTATCTCATTTTCCAGATAGAGAGGGCATAAATGGCGCAGTA